>JANYJA010000255.1 GCA_025358575.1 Terriglobia bacterium | reverse complement strand
GGCTCATCGCATCCTGGGGGTGTAGAAGCTCCCAAGGGTTAGGCTGTTCGCCTATTAAAGCGGTACGTGAGCTGGGTTCAGAACGTCGCGAGACAGTTCGGTCCCTATCTGTGGTGGGCGTAGGAGATTTGAGGGGGCTTGCCCTTAGTACGAGAGGACCGGGGTGAACGAACCTCTTGTGTTCCAGTTGTCTCACCAGAGGCATAGCTGGGTAGCGAAGTTCGGTCAGGATAAACGCTGAATGCATATAAGCGTGAAACCTTCCCCAAGATGAGATCTCCCAAGACGAATAGTCTAATAAGAGCACTGGAAGACTACCAGTTTGATAGGACGGATGTGTAAGTGCAGTAATGCATTGAGCTTACCGTTACTAATTGCTCGTTCGGCTTGACCATAAAATTTACTTCTGACATAAATGTAATTCTCTTGTAATAGTGGCCCGTCAAAATAGTTCAATCCAGAGTTTTCATGGCTCCGGATTCGAAACTGAACTCTCGCTAGCACCGCGCGTATGTCGCGGTTGTTCCGAGAGTCTTCGAACCCGCCCATGGCCAAGTTCTGGGTGACCTTAGCGAGGGGGTCCCACCCGTTCCCATCCCGAACACGGAAGTTAAGCCCTTCAGCCCCGATTGTACTGCACGCGCGAGTGTGTGGGAGACTAGGAAGTCGCCCGGTTAATTTAGCAGACAAAAGCCCAACCTCATTAGGTTGGGCTTTTTGCGTTTGAGCCGAGTATGATCGGGAGGTGCTCCGAAAAAACTTCGCCCCGTTTTCTGCCGATTGGGTGGTCCCTTCCTTGAAACATGAAGCGCAGTGTCATTTGTATGGTTCTCGGCCCGGCCTGTTCACCGGGCTGCGTTGCCGTGACGTGACCGAAATTGCCGGCGGTAATCCGGGTAATCGGACTGTCGTAATTCACCAGATCAAACAGATTTGAGATCTGGCCTCGTAACCGTGCAAAATTCCCACTCCGCAGTTGCCAAAGCGGCCGATGTCTTTGCCTGGCACAGTGAACGCTGCCGGATTGAACCACTGATCTCGCGTGGGATTCGAGGTTTCGGATTCACTCCAGCCACGCAATCCGGACGCTGGAAGTTTCCTTCGCCTACGGCCGCTCGGATTGGTCCCGGACGGATCCTTCCCTTTAAAGGTGGGCGTCAGGAAGGGGCCCGATTGTAGAAGCGTGATCCCGGTCAATTTCCATCCGCCTTAGCAGCGCGTCGGCCCCGCGACCGATGTTGCCGAGGTACCGCTTGCCGCGCCCGGTTGGCAGGTCGTAGAGAAAAACCCCGACGAACCGGTGCCGCCGCGTAAATGCAACGTCCCCATAGTCCGATTTGATGTCGTAATAATTAAGCACGTTCTCGCCGTTGTCGCCGCGGCCCGTTCCGCCTTCTCCGTTGGGACCCAGCGAATACGGCGCGGAGCCGAAAGCGTTCGAACGATTGAACGCGAGCGTGTAGCTGTTCTGGAAAGTAAGGTCGCGCGCAAAGCGGCGCGACAGTTCGATGGTTCCCGATTGATACTTTGCGCTGGGCCCGTTATCCCGCGTCAGAACTTCGCCGAAGTTTGGAAACTTCAAATTCTGTTGCCTCAATGCGGGCGTGGCCGTCAGAGCTGAGTAACCCACGGTGTTGGGCCGCAACTGGTTGAGGTCCGGGCTGTAGATCAACCCGGTCGTGTGAGATCCTGTATAACTCACACGAAGCAAAGTTTTCCATCCGAGATCCTGGTTAATCGAAAAGTTCCACTGAATCACTCGTGGATCGCGCAAATCGATCTGGTTGGCTCGACGGTATCCGGGGTAGCCCAGCGCTGAATTATCCAGCGCCGCGCCCCCGAATGCGTTGGGTAAAATCAGGGGAGCCGTAGCCGCCGACGCGTACCCGATGAAATAGCTCGTATCCACGCCCAAGAGCGAGTACAGCACCGCTCCCAACATAGGCACTGAATAAAACCCGGAGGAAGCCCGAACAATCGTGCGGTTATTGCTGAATGGGCTCCAGGTGAGGCCCAGCCGCGGCTGAATATTGCCGTAGTAAACCTTCCGCAGCGAGCGCGGCAATCCCACCGCATCGTTTGTGACAAACGGCGTATTGCCAACGGCCGCTCTCCAAAATGGATTGACGAGCGCTAATCCCTGCTGGCCCTGGACAATCAGTCGGCCGCCGGGGTAGTTGCGGTCGAACTGGCCGAGCTGAGAAGTCTTGTCATCGAACGGCGGATTCAATTCGTAGCGCAGTCCGAAGCTCACGCTAAAGTTGCGCCGCGCCTTCCAATCGTCTTGAAGGAAGCCTCCAACATGATAGGCGAACGGCTTTCCGTCGGGGCCATTGCGTGCATAGTCGGTGTTGGTAGCAATTCCCAGCAAGAAATCCGCGAACGCGTTCGCGTCAGTCGGCGAAGCTCCTCCCGTGAATACTCCGGTGAAGTTGTAATCGCCGTACTCGTCGCCGTTCGTGAACGTGGTCTGATCCTGATACTTTAGCTTCCGCCAATCGAGACCGAGTTTGATCGTGTGCTGACCGGCAACCCATGTGAGGTTGTCGGAAAACTGATAGATGAAGTTCTTGATATCGCGCGGTCGCCCCACCGAATTCGAGTCTCCACCTAGAAAGTTGCCGATCGAAAAATCCGGAACTCCGCCCAGACCATTCAGGGGCGCGCCCGGGAGCCCGTTGATGCCGATGGTTTTCATGATCGAGTCACCCTGGGCTGCTTGCGGGTAGGTGGTGACGTACTCGGCCGCGGTATAACCCGCACGGAATTCATTGATTACATTGGGACTGACGATCCAGTTGTACGATCCGGCCAGATTGGTTGCGGTGGTCACTGCCGAGAGCGCGCCCAGGAGCGGGTTGTAACTGCTGGACCGGTCTGTGCCTGAGTCGTTCAGATTTTTTTGGGTGGCGCGAAAGAAGAACTTGTTACTGTCGTTGAAAGTGTGGTCGAGCCGGCCATCATACCCGTTCACCGAGTAATCGCCGCTCACCGTCCGGGTTAGATTCGTATTTGCAATCGACGAACTCGCGGAATCATTCGGGTTCGGGAAGAACGAATTCAAAATTCGTGTCGAGACGGGGTTGATGTAGGCGGCTGGAATTTTGTTGCCGGGAAAAGTTGTGTTGGTGCCTGGAATTTAGACCGGCGTGGTTACGCCCTAGAGATCGCCGGTACGCCATGGAGTTGGCGGCACGGTTGAGTTCAGCAAAAAGTCTTGCGGGCGCCGCGTGCCTTCGTATGTAAAAAAGAAGAATGTCTTGTCCTTCGCGTTAACGAGATGCGGAATACTCAAAGGACCCCCCAGGGTCACGCCAAAGTCATTCGCCTGCACCTTGGGTTTTCTGTGCGTGATTGGGTCCGCGGAATTCAGCGAGTCGTTTTGAAAAAACCAAAAGCCGGCGCCATGATACTGGTTCGTCCCGCTCTTGCTGATTACGGTCAAGTCGCTGGGTTGCGCGAACTCAGCGTTGTTGCCGGCCGTGTTCACTTTGAATTCCGCAATACTTTCGACGGAAGGGAACAGGTTCGTGTTTGGTCCGCCAAAACGCACCTGCTGCGTCGAAATGCCATCAATCGAGAAAGAGGTTGAGTTTGGCAGTCCTCCCGAAATCGAAATATTGCCCGCGCGATCGGGTTGCACGTTTGGCGCGAGGTTGGCCACAACGATTGAGCTGGTGTTGTTGGTTGCACGGAAATTCAAAGCCAGCGAGTTGATGTCGGCACCTGACTTGGAATCTGAAATGGTGAGCGCCTCACTTACCACCACGGAGTCGCTGCGAACTTCCACCTGTTGCGTGCCGCCGGACGCAACCGTCACCTGAAAGTCGACTCGCTCCACCTGCCGCGCGAGTAGCGGGAAGTCTCGACGCTCCGAGGTGGCAAAACCGGGAGCGCTCACGCTAATCGCATACGTGCCGGGATCGAGGTTCAAAACGCGGTAATTTCCGTCCTTGTCGGTGAGCGCCGATCGAATTGAGCCGGCAGTTTGATTGGTTACATCTACCTCGCGCCGCTGATCACTCCACCCGAAGGATAGGTTACGATGCCGGTGAGCGTCGCGTAAATCGATTGCGCCCGGATTTCCAGCGTATATGGACTAAGCGCGATTAGGCTCAATTGGGAATTCATGGGTCTGGTCGAAGCGGGGTCCGGTGTTGCCTTAATTCGTCTTGAGCGCCGCAGCGATGGCACCGCGATAGTGTTCGATCGGCGGTGTCTCCATTCCGGGAATCTTCGCGGCGTCGTCCCAACGGCGCAGCGACACAGCGTCCGCAAAGAACGGATTCGACTCGAAGCGCTGGGCTTCCTCGGAATCGAAAGGTCCCCCCTGCAGCTCCAGACTCTGTAATGACGCAGGCGATAAGTGGGCCAGGTAATCGGAATCCACGCGGCAGAGATAGCGTTTCGCATCGACATGAAGGCGCACCGGCTCGGTGACGGACGGCCCGAACCACGTCGCAAGCCAGGCTTCGCCCGCGGTTTCATGACGCGCATCAATGCCTTCGTCGGCTATTGTTTCGGATTCGCCATGGATGAGATGGCCCACGTCATGGAGCAGAGCCGCGACGCAAAGCGAATTCGGGGCGCCCGCTTGCCGAGCCATTGCCGCCGACTGCAAGGCATGCTCTAGCTGCGAGACTGGCTCGCCGAAATAGGCGCTCTCGCCGCGTTCCGCGAAGATTAGGAAAATCTCTTGAATCACGCTCATGAATGTTCAGTGTATACGGGCCGCCTCAGCACGGCCTTGGTAAACCAAATAAATCACTGCCACGAGGCTCGACACGCCCGCAACCGCCGCCAGCACAAGGAACGCTCCGTTCCAGCCCCAGCGAACTGATATGCTCGCGATGCTGTTACCGGCTAACACGCCGCCCAGGTAGCCGACTCCGTCAATCAATCCCGAGGCGGTTGCGCTCCCCTGCTTGCCCCCAAAGTCGAGCGCGATCGCGCCCGCGAGGTACGAGTACGGCCCAAGAATCAGCAGTGCGACCAGTGCAACCAACACCACCGGCCAGATTCGCGAACCGCCGGGAGACAAAAACGCCAGATAGCCAAGAGTGACCGTCGCAGCCAGCAGCCCGGCAAGGATCACTTTCGCGCGTCCGCCATGACCCAGATGATCGCCAATAAAGCCGGCTAGCAGAACCGAAACTCCGCCCAGAAGAGGAAATAAGGCG
Organism: Terriglobia bacterium; assembly: GCA_025358575.1. Classification (GTDB taxonomy): domain Bacteria; phylum Acidobacteriota; class Terriglobia; order Bryobacterales; family Bryobacteraceae; genus JANYJA01. The sequence continues at coordinate 9,023 of JANYJA010000255.1, read as the reverse complement.
CTGCGTTGTGCTGCCTCGGCATTGCTGAAGCCCACGAATTGCGTGAAGTACGTCGGCGTCCATAAATTGAATGTTTCCCGAATCAGCGTGACGCCAAGAGAGAGCAAACAGACCAGCAGGAAAATTCGGCTGGTAAAGAAAGGCGCGAGGAGCGTCCGCAAATTCGAGGGATGGGAAGCGTTCCCCTCTTCTTCGAATAGGTTCGCCGGATTTGCCGGGGGCTCTTTGAATCCGAGATCGCGCGGCGATTCGCGCAGCAGGATCGCGTTCAACACGAGGAGGACGAAAAGGGTTCCCGCAGCCACGAACAACAAGCCGCGCCATCCCATTCCCCGCGCAATCAGCACGGAGAGAAACTGGCGTGCAGCGGCGTCTCCGAAGAGATAGCTGAGGCTGATCACGCCCATAACGGTTCCGTACGACGAGAATGAGAACCACTTGGACGTGATTTTGACCATTCCTGTCCAGCCTAGCGATTGAATGAGCCGGTTTCCGAACCACGCGAGGGTAAAGATCGGGAGGCCGCCGCCCAAAGCGAATAGAATCGTGAAGACGACCGACCCTGCCATCCCGATGAGGAAGTTTCTTCGTCCGCCCAGAAAATCGGCCAATCCTCCGCCGGGAAACTTGCCAAGCGCGTAGGCCAGCACACCGATGGAAGCAATCCACCCCAAGCGCACTTTGGCGTCGTCCGCGGTAAATCCCCGCGCGTGCATTTCCTGGATGAGGAGCGGGAGCGCGACGGAAAGGTCGGAACGGCAAAGATAGTATCCGGCATAACCGACAACCATCAGGCTGACTGTAAGGCACTCCCAAAAGACCAGCCGCCGCGGCGCGGTCATGGCCGGTCGCCGTTAGCCAAGCGTGTATCGATGTTAGCGAGAATCGCATCGCACTCACTTACAGAATCGGAGATGTAGTGCGCGCCGCGAAGATCTTCGCGGGCGCGTGCGAGCGCGGCGGTTTGCTCCGCGTCGGAGAGACGGTGCCAATCCCGCTCCGAAAGGCCTACCTGATTGCCGGTGCGCGCGATGCCGATAGTCCACATTCCGGCATTGCGGCCTTCTTCGATGTCACTTGGAGTGTCGCCGATCTTTACGCATGATTCGAGCGGATAGACTTGCAGCAGGATCGCATTTTGGAAGCACATCCACGGCTCGGGACGCCCGCCGCCTGCGTCTTCCGGGCATACGGAACAGTCCGGCGCGAACCCTTGTTTCACCGCTTCGCCGAGTAAAAAATCAAGCATGGCGCGCGTGTATCCAGTAGTCGCACCGATTTTGAATCCGCGGCTGCGCATGCGTCCTACGGCTTCGGGCACGCCCGCGATCACCCGGGAATAGTCCGGCAAACAATCGAGCTGCCGTGGAATGAATTTGCGATACAGCACCGAAACTTGTTCCTCGCCCGGCAGCGCGCCGTGCAGCGATTCCCACGCCGCCGCCACTCGCGGAAGCGCGAGGACTTTGCGAATGTGATCCTTCTTAGCCAGCCCCATGAACGCACGGGCTTCGGACACCTCGACGTTCACACCCGCCTCTGCGAACACGCTCTGCAAAGCCGCAATCGGCGCAAGGCTGCCGTGATCCACGGTCGTTCCGGCCCAATCGAGGATCACCGCCCGCAAACGATTTTTCATGTTCTTTGAAAGGTTCGCTCGGCGAGCCCGAACGAGAGCGTCATTCCGGAACCGCCGGGCGCCGTAACGATGCGAACCCCTGGTACCGGCGCGGCCTCGAAAAACGCGCGATCTGGATGTATGCTGTAAACGCCGTGCCAGCGTTGTGCGATCTGCCAGCTTGGAATGTTGAGGAACGTGGCGGCTTCGCGCAGGATCAAGTCATCGATCTCGGTTTTGTCGAAAATGTCCACGCACTTACCATACTCGTGAGAGTCCCCGATCGTGACTTCACCGGCCGCCGTTTGCGAAACCAGCGCGTGAATGCCCCAGCGGTCGCACTCAGGTGTCTCGCGCGCAATTCGCTCGACAAGTTTTGGGAGGGTGGAGCAGGCCCGAAACGCTTTGTAGAAGCGAAGAGTCAGGCCTGCGGCTAACGCCGGTCCCAACTGCCAGCCGCCCGGCTGCGGAACCGTGCGCAGCATTTGGAGTTTGCAGCGAGTGAGTCCGCTGAGCTCGAAGACTTTCGGATACAGAGTCTGGAAGTCGTCGCCAGAGCAGACGATAGCGTCATCCACCTGCCAGGTTTCCGAGCCGGCCTCAATCGTGGGCAGGTCGATGGAACGCACCGCCGAGCCGTAGCGGAGGGCAACTCCGCGCTCCTGCAAGAGCATCGGCAAGCGTGCCACTACCTGCCGCGGATCGACGGTAAGTTCGCCACTGCTCCAAATTCCGCCAAGCAGATTTTCAGTCCTGACCGCTGCGCTTCGGCGCAGTACGTCCTCCCGACTCAGCCATTCGCACGAATAGCCAAGTTGCGGGCCAATTTCGCAAAATTCTCTCGCGACATCGGCTTCGTCGTCCCGATAAACCACATGCAGCGAGCCTGTCGCCAAGTACGGAAGCCGCGCTTCGTTTAAAGCCGCGATCCACAATTTTTGACTCTTCAGCGCAAGCTGATGCATTTCGCCGGCCGGCTGCCCGATCGGCCAGATCATGCCGAAGTTGCGAATCGACGCTCCTGTCGCGCGTGGATTCCGCTCGAACAGAACCACCGAACGGCCTTCCCGCGACGCAATATATGCGTGTGCAAGACCCAGAATGCCGCCGCCGATGATGGCTATATCCGCGCGCAAGTTAACCTTCACCAGATTAATATCGAGGTCTTTACGGATTGATGACGAGTGCCGTGTAGCCGTTCAGAAAAGCCGCCCAGCGCAACTCCTTGGCCGGATTTTCATCGCTCTGCGCCTTCTCAATCGCCAAATCCGCAACCGCGTTTACAATCCATGCGAAATTTTGCGGACCCACTGAGAAGTAATCGGCGTCCGGCGCGGGATTTAGAAAATCGATCGCATACGGCACACCATCTTGCACCGCGAATTCCACCGTATTCAAGTCATATCCCAAGGCGCGGCAAAGCGTAAGGCAGTCTTTCTCGACGCGCTTCAACATCTTTTCTTCAATAGGTGGCCCATTCTTCACATAACGCTCTTCATGCGGGCGCCGCGGATCGTACCGCATGATGTGCACCTTTTTCTGGCCAACCACATAGCAGCGGAAATAATCGTTGAAGTCCACGCCGGTTTGCAGCGTCATGCAGAGGTCGCCAGTTTCGTCGTAAGCCTTGAAAAGTTCTTCCGGCGAATGAACTTTATATACGCTCTTCCAACCGCCGCCGCTATAGGGTTTCAAGAACGCTGGGAAGCCGATGTAGGCGAAAATCTCATCCCAATTTAACGGATATATTAGATTCCGCATCGATGCCGCCGTTGTCCCCGGCGGATGCTGCTTATGCGGCAGCACCACGGTTTTCGGAACCGCCACGCCGAGTTTCGAAGCCAGCGCATAATTGAAAAATTTATCGTCCGCCCCCCACCAGAACGGATTGTTAATAACGATAGTCCCGGTAAGCACGCAGTTCTTTAGGTAAGCGCGATAGAACGGGATGTCGTGGGAGATGCGGTCGATGATAACGCGGTACCCGCAGGGCTCGGCCATTTTGACCCCCCCAACCTCAACATGTTCGGCAGTGATTCCGGCGATGCTGCGCGAATTAATGCGATCCACCAGAGCGCCAGGGAAAGAGCTTTCCATCCCGTAGATAATTCCGATTTTCTGCATACGTATCTCCATGCTCTTGCGGCGGGGCAAGTTCTAGCCGAAATATTTCCGGGCCATTTGGTGCCACCACGGCCAGTCATGCCCGGTATAGTTTGCCCAGACATCGAGCCAGTGAGGAATCTGTTTACTTCCAAAGATGTTAGCCATTCGGAAATTCTCGCCGAGGCAGATGTCATGCTCCCCAGCCGCGAGCACGATGCGATTCCCCGAACGATACCGGTCAAGTTGCCAGCCGCCATTCAAATTGGCAATGAAGTCCGGAGGACAGTTGAAGTAACAGTTCTCGTCGTAATAGCCATTTAAAAACTGATGAATGTCAAACGCCCCGCCCATGGTTATGCAGTCGGAAAAGACATCGGGATGACGTAGCGCGATATTCAACGCATGATAGCCGCCGAAGCTGCATCCCGTCGTCATGATGCGATTCGACCAGTTGCGCGATCGGATCAAGGGCATCACTTCATCCAGCACGTAGCTTTCATACTGCTGATGCCGGCGAACGCGATCCCACGGGGCAATTTTTCGGTTGTACCAGCTCTCGCTATCCACGCTGTCGATACAGAAGGCCTGCAGCCGTCCGTTTTCGAGTAGATCCCAAACGGACTTGATCATGCCATTGTCCTCGTATTCGAAGAAGCGGCCCATGGAGGTGGGGAAAACGAGCACCGGCAAGCCGCCGTGCCCGTAAATCAGCATCTCCATGTCGCGGGCCAGCCGGTCGCTGTACCACTTGTGATACTCGCGATTCAATTCACGGCTCCGAGGACGTACCGGTGGCTCCGCGGCTGAGCGGCGGCGTGCTGTTTCTGAACGAGTTCTTCGTCGAGCCGGTCGAGAGCCTGCATGGCCGCGGTCTTGCTCGGTAAATCCATTTTCTCGAGCGGGACTTGAATCGTGCGCCACCGCGTGTTGTGCATGTTTGCGTGCTGCAGCGTTAGCGCATGAACCTCAAGCGCCTGCTGCATCATGGGAGTTTCAACCGTGGCCAAGTTGATTCCGCCGGCGAGATCCTCCTTCGAGAAAGTGCCAGCGTCCGCATCGTCGATTTTCAGGCGATATGACGGTGCGGTCAAGCCAGTTACTCTTAGTGTTTCGTTGTCCAGTGCTTCCATGAAATCCGAAGCCTTGATGGCTAGTTCAACGGACTTATCTTTCGAATCGTAAGGCATCGGAAGGGCGCGGTCCACTTGCGTCCAGGAGACCATATCACCGGTGGTGCCGCCCGCCACGGAGAAATTGTCCGCCCGCGTGTTCTGTGATCGCACTACCCTGCCGGAAGGGACATCGATTTCGACCGATGTTACTAAGGCTGGAGCGTTCCACGCTTTCAGCAAAGCTTCAGCCATTAGCAAGTGCCCGGCGGGCCCAGGATGCACGCGATCGGGAATCAATTTCGCGGCCAGCGTCGCATCGATGTCATTGGCTTCCTGCAAAGCCGCGACTACTGGATTGTTCAAATCGGCCACCGTCAAATGCCGGCGCGCGCCGAGATCCTGGATGAAATCCGAATACTGCAGAAGGGTACCGTTGTAACCACCATCGAACTGCGGCGGGCGCGTCACATCATCGAAGGGAGAAGGTTCAATCACCGTGATGCGAATGCCGGGCTCGGCTTTCGTCACAGTGTCGATTATGTGCTCATAACCATTCTTAAAGGTGTCGAAAATCGACTGATCAAACGCCTTGTAGCTGGCGTCATTCATTCCCAGCATGATGGTCATCACGGTGGGCCGGTACGCCAGCACGTCGCGCTGCAGCCGCACATCGACGGGTCCACCGCCGCCGCCTGTCACGCGGTCGCCGCCCCATCCGGAGTGAATGAACGTCGCGTTCAGGTTGGGGAAGCGAGTTACCGCATAGGTTTCGGCGAAGGTGGTGTATAGGCGCTGGTCCGTGATGCTGTCGCCGTAGAACACCACACGGTCACCCGGCTTGAGCGCGAAATCGGCAGCGAATAGGGCTGGCGCCGCAAGCAGCAGAGCCAGAAATCGACGAGGTTTCAGAAGGCTGAATTCCATACGCATAGTGTATTCGTTTCTCTTTGCGGAATGCCGCTATTGCTTTTCGAATATGACGACGGCGAGCGGCGGCAGCGTCACTGAGATGCTGTGCGCTTTACCGTGATGCTGAGCTGGCTGCGACTGCACGCCTCCGCGATTCCCGACGTTGCTGCCCCCATACTGTTCGGAATCGGAGTTGAGCAATTCGTGATAGAAACCTGGTTCCGAAACGCCGAATTCGTAGTTATACCTCACCACTGGCGTGAAGTTGCAGCAGAACAACAACGATTTCGCAGGGTCTTCGGCTTTCCGCAGAAATGCGATAACCGAATTCTGCCCATCATGAAAATCGATCCATTCGAAGCCGCTGTAATGAAAATCGACCTCGTATAAGGCTGGATGCTCGCGATAGAAACTGTTCAAGTCCTGCACCAGCCGTTGCAGCTTTTTGTGCGGATCCCATTGAAGCAGCTCCCATGCCACGGTCCCGGTGTGCCGCCATTCTTCCCACTGGCCGATTTCGCACCCCATAAACAGCAGCTTCTTGCCGGGGTGGCCCATCATATAAGTGAGAAACGCTCGCAGGTTGGCGAACTTCTGCCAGCCGTCTCCAGGCATTTTGTTGAGCAGCGAGCCTTTGCCGTGCACCACTTCGTCGTGCGAGATCGGCAGCACAAAATTCTCGGTGAACGCATACAGCAGGCTGAAGGTTATATTGCCGTGCTGGTACTTGCGATGCACCGGATCCTTTTCGAAATAGTCGAGCATGTCGTGCATCCAGCCCATGTTCCACTTCATGGTGAAGCCCAGGCCGTTCAGATAAACAGGCTTAGAGACGCCGGGGAACGCAGTGGATTCTTCGGCAATCGTCATGGCGCCGGGAACTTCGTGGGCAAGTTCATTGAAGCGGCGCAACAGATCGATCGCCTCCAGATTTTCATTCCCGCCGTATCGGTTTGAGATCCATTGACCATGCTCGCGCGAGTAGTCGAGATACAGCATCGATGCCACGGCATCTACGCGCAGTCCGTCGATGTGATATTCCTTCAGCCAGAAAAGTGCGTTGGAAATTAGGAATTCGCGGACCTCATTGCGTCCGTAATTGAAGATCAGCGTCCCCCAGTCGCGATGCTCACCCATGCGCGGGTCAGCGTGCTCGTAAAGATTCGTGCCGTCGAAATAGGCTAGGCCGTGCGCGTCTTTCGGGAAATGCGCGGGAACCCAATCGACGATCACCCCGATGCCATTCTGGTGACAATGGTCGACGAAATACATGAAATCCGTCGGCGGACCAAAGCGCGCTGTGGGAGCGAAGTACCCGGTGATCTGGTAACCCCATGAACCGGAGTACGGATGCTCCATCATGGGTAACAGTTCGATATGCGTGAAGCCCATGCGTTTCACGTATCCCACCAGCTTGACCGACATCTCGCGATACGTCAGGGGCTGGCCATCGGGGTGGCGCATCCACGATTCCAGATGAACTTCGTAGGTGGAGATCGGCTCGCGCAGCCAATGTCTTTCCGCGCGGGATTTCATCCACTCCGCATCCTGCCACGTGTAAGTGCTGAGGTCCCGCACCACCGACGCCGATTTGGGTGGAATCTCGCTGCCGAATCCGTACGGGTCGGATTTCAACTGCTCGTAGCCCTGAAATTGCGAGCGGACAAAATATTTGTAAGTCGCGCCATCGGCGAGGCCTGGAAGGAACAATTCCCACACGCCCGCCGTGCGCTTGCGCATGGGATTTCGCCGCGTATCCCACTCATTGAAATCGCCCGTGACGAAGACGCTGATGGCATTCGGAGCCCACACGGCGAAGCGCACGCCCGCGATATTCTCCACGACCGCGAGGTGCGCGCCCATCATGTGATAGGCCTCATAGTTCGTCCCCTCGGCGAAGAGATGCAGGTCGAAGTCGCTGAGGATCGGAGGAAAACGATATGGATCCTCAAAGTGGGTCACGGTGCCGTCAAAGAGTTTCAGTTCAAGTTCGTAAGACGCCGGATCGCCATCCAGTAGTGCCGCAAAAAATCCATCGCGATGTTTGCGCAACATCGGCGTTGTTGTCCGCCCCGTTACAACCGATGCGCTCTTCGCCTGCGGCACAAACGCCCGCACTTCCCAACGATCGACGCCGTTTTTAGCTTTTACCGAGTGCGGTCCCAGGATTCGAAACGCGTCGCCGTGATATCCCCCGGCGATCGCTTCGATTTCAGAAGTGGTCATGCGAACCTCATTATATGGCGGCTGAACTCCACGTCCATCTCGAAGGCTCGGTGCTGCCGGAAACGGTCCAACTTCTGGAGCCGGAGATTTCGAAAGAAGAGATTCGCGCGGCGTATCGGTTTACGGATTTCGCCGGTTTTTTAGAGTGCTTCAAGTGGATCGTGCAGAAGCTGCGGACGCCCGAAGATTACGCGTTAATAACGCGCGCCATGCTGAATCGCCTGGATAGGGAAGGAATCCGCTATGTCGAAATCACTCTTTCAGCCGGTGTGATTTTGTGGAAGAAGTTGGAGTTCGCGCCCATATACGATGCGATTCGTCGCGAGTCGCTGATTTCGCCGGTACAAGTGCTCTGGAACCTGGATGCGATTCGGCAGTTCGGGCCGGACGCGGCAATGCGCGTTGCCGAAGTAGCGGCTCAACGGGTGAACGACGGCGTAATTTCATTCGGAATCGGTGGCGACGAAGTGACCGGGCCGGCGCGTTGGTTCGGCGAAGTTTACGCGTTTGCCAAGAAAAACGGACTGCGGCTTACGGCGCACGCCGGGGAAACGGCGGGTCCGGAATCCGTATGGGCCGCGCTGGAAATCGGCGCCGAACGAATCGGTCACGGAATCCGCGCCATTGACGATCCCGTGCTGCTAAAACATCTACGAGAGCATTCGATTCCGCTTGAGGTGTGCATCACAAGCAATGTCTGCACCGGGGCCGTGGTGTCGCTGGAGAGTCACCCGGTGCGCAGGCTGTACGAAGCCGGCGTGCCGCTGACGCTCAACACGGACGATCCGGCGATCTTCGGCACCACTCTGGCGCGCGAGTTCGCGATCGCTCGCGATAGGTTCGGCTTCGACGAGGCGCAGATGGAACAATTGCGCAACAACGCATGGAAGTACGCGTTCGCGACGCAGTTAGAGCGCGGCGACTAGCATGGCGAGCAGAGCCGTTCGAGGTGCAATGCAATCGATCAGAATGCTCTCGTTGCGCGCGTGCGCGCCTTCACCAACCGCGCCCAGTCCGTCAAGTGTGGGAATGCCGAGGGCGGCGGTGAAGTT
>JANYJA010000099.1 GCA_025358575.1 Terriglobia bacterium | reverse complement strand
CACGCGATCTCAATATCTCGCCGCGGGAGCGGTGGTGCCGAGCAATTTGTTCTCGCACCTGGATCAGCAACAGGAGTGGCAGAGTTCCATCTCGCGGGGTTTTCGCACTACGGGCTGGGGCGGACGCGTGGCCGACCTGATGCAAAGTTGCAACAATCAGAAATTTCCAACGGTGCTGTCGGTGGGCGGCAACACGCTGTTTGCCACCGGCAATCAGACGTTCCCAGCGACCGTCACGCCTGGCCAGAAACTTGGCCTGCAGGGCTTCGGCACGGGTTCGAGTGCGCGGCTTACGGCGTTCCAGGACTTGCTGACCTTCGACAACGGCGTCTCGCTGGTGCAAGCCTCCAACACGATTACGAAGGCCGGCAACGACCAGGCCGTTTTGCTGAACCAGGCCCTGACGGGCAACGCCGCGCTCAACACGGTATTCCCAACCACCTCAATCGGGCAGCAATTACTGCAGGTGGCCAAGATTATCCAGGCCCGGAACTCACTGGGCATGCGACGGCAGATTTTTTTCGCGTATCTAGGCGGTTTCGATACGCATGACCGGCAGATGGTAGACCAGGGCAACCACCTAATGGAACTGGGTGACGCCCTGAAGGCCTTCTACGATTCCACCATCGAATTGAACGTCGCCGACCAGGTGACCAGCTTTACGGAGTCCGATTTTGGGCGCACATGCCAGCCCAGCGGCGGTTCTACGCTAGGCAGCGACCACGCCTGGGGCAGTCACCATTTCGTCGTGGGCGGCGCGGTGAAGGGCGGGGATTTATACGGTCAGTACCCGACACTCGCGCTCACGGGTCCGGACGACGCCAATACGCGCGGTGTTTGGATACCGACAACCTCGCTCGATCAATATGCCTCCACCTTGGCGACTTGGTTCGGAGTAGACAGCGGCAAACTCGGGCAGGTTTTCCCTAATCTGGCAAACTTTCCGGGGCCGCGTCCGGCGTTTCTTGGCTAGGCTGCGTTCCAACGGCGGGGATGTCCCGGCTGCGCCTCTTAGCATCCGACGACGCGCGCGCTAACTGGTGTCGGAGGTAGATGGTGGATGCCAGCATACCGCACGAGGTTGCGAGCACCACGGCGCGGAGCGTTACCGGCGCGACCAAGATGATGCCGGCGCTGACGCCGGATTGGATTGCGAAACAGATCAAAACTTGTCGGGCCTGGCCGAGTCCCATTAAGAGGTGGTAGGCGGAGGCTCCCCATAGGCTGGCAAACGAACCGGCTAGCAGGATGCGGAAGGCGAGAGTGAGTTCCGGGACGAATCGGGATCCGAGCCAGATGAGGAGCAGCTGAGGTGCGAGGAAGAAGATTGCGGCGTAGGCCGGAAGAGCGGCCATTGCGATCAGGCGGCTGGTTTTGCGGCTCACCGATGCGAGGCGCTCGGGGTTGCGAGAGACTTCGGGAGCGAGAGCGCGCAGGCCGGTTTCGACGAGGCCCCGGATTTTCATCGACGAGTTGAAGGCGATGTCGAAGATGGTGACGCTGGAGACACCAACATAGCGGGTTAGCATGGCGCGGTTGAATGGGTTTAGTAACAAATTGGCGATGGAGCCGGCGAAGACCCAGGAGCCGAAGTGGAGTAGTCGCGAGAAGCGCGCGCGATCGAAGGCGAGGAGCGCTGCCGCGGTGGGGCGGGGGCCGGCGGTGCGGCGGATGAGGGTAATGGTGGCGAGATGGAGCACAACGTACGAGACGGCGCTGCCGATCATGAGGCTGGGGATGCCGTAGCCGAGGTTGAGAAGCAGTGTTGCAATGACGAAGGCGACGCACTGCGCGCCAATTTGCGCGTAATTGGCGAGATCGATGCGGCCGAGGCCGGCGAGCGCGACGGCGAGCGTATCGACGGTGACAACGTAGAGCGAAAGCGGGCCGATCCACGGGAACAGTGTGTAGACGGTGTGGGCGTTGGCGGGAGAGAGTGAGAGCGCCGCAACGAGGGGAGCGCGGAAGGCAAGAAGGATCGCGAAGGCGACGGAACCCATGATAAGAAGCGTGAGGGTCGCGGCGGAAATGTAGCGATAGACTCCGGCTGTGTCGCCGCGCCCATGATCTTCGGCGATGAGCTTTGAGACGGCGGGGGCGAGTCCGAAATTGCCGAGTTGGGCGACGCTGAGCACGGTGGCGAGGATGAGCCACACACCGTATTGCTCAAGACCGAGGAAGTGGAGAAAGACGGGGTAGGAGAGCAGGGCGAGCGCGGCGCTGAGGCCTGTGGTCGCAAAACCGGAAGCGATGTTGATGCGGAGCTGGGAGCGTAGAAGGCGCCTTAACGGCCCCATTGGCGGCGCGACCAGGTGACGAGTTCGTCGAGACCTTCCGGGATGCTGACTTCGGGCTTCCATCCGAGGAGGCGCTCGGCTTTGGAGACGTCGGCAATGAAGACTTTCTGATCGCCCACGCGGGGCGGCCCGGCGGTGTAGGTCATGGTGAAGCCGTAGCGCGCGCGCAGCACGTCGAAGAGTTCGAGCAGCGAGAGGCTGAGGGAAGGGCCGCCGCCGATGTTGAACGCTTCGCCGAATGCGGGACTGTCATCGGGGAGCACGGCGATTTTTTCGAAGCAGGTGAAGAGATCGTTGATGTGCAGAAGGTCGCGCACTTGCTTGCCGGTGCCGCTGATTTTGTAGGGCGAGTTTTCGACGCCCATCTGCACGAAGTAGGCGACCCAGCCTTGATCTTCGGATGCGTATTGATTGCCGCCATAGATACTGGATTGCCGCAGCGACACGGTCTTGAGGCCGTAGACGTGGCGGTAGTCGCGAACGTATTGGTCAGCCGCGCCTTTAGAACACGAGTAGCCGCCGTGCAGTTCGATGGGGAGAGTTTCGGGCAGCCCTTGCGGGTAATCGAGCAGGGTGTAACGAGTTTCGGATTCGCCGTAAAGGAGCGAGAAGAGGTCGCCGTAGACTTTGTTGGTGCTGGAGTAGATGACGCGCGCGCTGGGAGCGAAGCAGCGAGAGGCTTCGAGGATGTTGAAGGTGCCGAGGGCGTTGGTATCGAAATCGTAGCGCGGATTTTCAATGGAAGCGACGAGGGAGACTTGGCCGGCGAGGTGGAGGACGACGTCGGTATCGGGATGCGCGGCGAAGAAGTCATCCACCTGATCGGAGTAGCGCACATCGAGGTAGTGGACGGGAAGATTGCAAGTAGCGGAGAGAAACTTGCGGTTGAATTTGGCGCCGGGGCGATGGAAATTATCTGCCAGGACGCAGTGGTGGCCGTGCTCAGCGAGGCGTTTGGCGGCGTTGGCCCCGATGAAGCCGGCGCCTCCGGTGATAAGCCACTTCATGCGGTCTTCTTTCCGAACGCGGCGTGGAATGTATCAGCGACGAAGTCGAGCATGGGGCGGGTGAGGCCAGGGTAGACGCCGACCCAGAAGGTGTTGTTCATGATGCGATCGGTGGTGGTCATGGGGCCGACGGAGCGATGCACCATGTCGAGATAAGCAGGCTGGCGCAGCATGTTGCCGCCAAACAGGAGCCGCGTCTTGATGTTGCGATCTTCGAGAAATTTGACAAGCTCGTTGCGATTGAGCGGAGAGGAATCGTGGATGGTGATGGGGAATCCGAACCAGCTCGGGTTGCTGTTGGGCGTGGGTTCGGGGAGGACGAGGAACTCCTGGAGATCGGCGAGCGCGGATTTTAGATAAGCGAAATTATCGCGGCGCTGCTGGATGAAGCCCGGGAGTTTCTTGAGCTGCGCGACACCGACGGCGGCCTGCATGTCGGTGGCTTTTAAGTTATAGCCGACGTGGCTATAGGTGTATTTGTGATCGTAGCCGTGGGGCAGTTCACCGAGCTGCCAGTTGAAGCGCTTGCCGCAGGTGTTGTCTTTGCCTGGGTCGCACCAGCAGTCGCGGCCCCAATCGCGGAACGATTCGACAATGCGTTTGAGCAGCGGTTCTTGACCGAGGACGGCGCCGCCTTCGCCCATGGTGATGTGGTGGGCGGGGTAGAAACTGACGGTGGCGAGATTGCCAAAGGTGCCGACCTTCTGGCCGTTGTATTCGGCTCCGAGAGCATCGCAGCTATCTTCAATTAGCCAAAGACTGTGCTTCGCGACGAAGGCTTTGATGGCGGCGAGATTGAAGGGGTTGCCGAGCGTGTGGGCCAGGATGACGGCGCGGGTGCGCGGCGAGAGAGCTTCCTCAAGATGGGTGACATCCACATCATAAGTGGGGATGTCGAGATCGAGGAAAACAGGGACAAGCCGGTTCTGGATGATGGGGTTGATGGTGGTGGGAAATCCGGCGGCGACAGTGATGACTTCATCGCCAGGAACCAGGCGGCGATCGCCGAGCATAGGAGAAGTGAGCGCAGTGACGGCGAGCAAATTGGCGCTAGAGCCGGAGTTGGCGAGGGCGGCGAAACGGGTGCCGACGAAGCGGGCGAACTCACGCTCGAAGACGCGCGCGTAGCGGCCGGTGGTGAGCCAGAAGTCGAGCGAGGCGTCGACGAGGTTAGAAAGCTCATCGCCATCGAAAACTTTGCCGGTGACGGGGACGGCGTTGGTGACTGGCTCGAACGTGCACGAGGGCCAATTGACGTCGTAGTACTCGCGCGTGAGCGCCAGGATCTTAGTTCTGAGTTCTTCGGCCGTCATACCAGTTGAGAGTTTCCTTCAATCCTTCATCGAGAGTGACGCGAGGGTGCCAGTTCAGCTCGCGATGAGCGCGGGAGGCGTCGGCCACGAGATAGGGTGGGTCGCGGCGAGTGCGGGCGGCGGCGCCGAATTCGCAGAGTGAGAGAGAGGCGCCGGCGATATTCAGAATGCGCTCGACGAGCGAACGGACGGTGAGGCCTTGATCTCCGAGGTTGTAGACGCGGCCGATGGAATCGGGGGAATCAGCGGCGGCGATCAGGGCGTCGATGACATCGGAGACGTAGGTGTAATCGCGAATTTGCGTGCCCGCGGTGAGCTGCATCGGTTCGCGATTGAGAGCGTGGAGGGCGACGTAGGGAACCAGCTTGGTGCGGCTTTCCGCAGGTCCATAGACGGTGAAGGGGCGGAGCGTGGTGAGCGGGAGACCTTCTTCGCGGCGGAGAAAATCCATGAGTAGCCAGCCAGCGGCCTTGGAAGCGCCGTAGAGATTGTGGGACCCGAGAGGGGCGTCTTCGTCGATGGGAGTTTCACGTGGCTGGTATTCGAAGCCGGAACCGAGATAGATAAAGCGTTCGACCTTGTGGCGCAGGGCCGCCCGGGCCAGCGTGAGGCTCGCGACTGTGTTGACTTGGATCACTTCCTCTACATTATCGGCTTCAGCGCGGACACCGAAGGCAGCAAGGTGATAAACGCGCGTGATATGTTCGGAGGCGAACAGTTGATCGATGGCCGCGGGGTTGCGGAGATCGAGTTGCGCGGACGAGGGCGCGGCGACGGGGTGGCCGAGTTGTTGGAGACGGCGGTGCAGGTGGCCGCCGATGAAGCCGGTTGCGCCGGTGACGAGCGTTGTGGGATTCACCGCGAACTGCTAGCCGCGAAGAAATTTCGATACCAATCGATGCTGGAGGCGAGGCCTTGCTCCAGTGTGTAAAGAGGCTTCCATCCGAGAAGTTTTTCGGCTTTGGCGGAGGCTAGGTATTGATCGCGAATTTCGGCTTTGGCGTGATCGAGGACGAGCGGTTCCAGATCTTCGCGATGCATTAAGCGGCGCACGGCATCGACAATTTCGCGCACGCGATAAGGATGAGACGGGCCGAAGTTGAACGCCTGTCCGCGGACTTCTTCACGGTGCAAGGCTTCGGCCATCACGATGTAAGCTTGCACGGCATCTTCGACGTAGACGTAATCGCGCGTGTAAGTGCCGTCACTGCGGATGATGGGGCGCTCGTTGTGAAGAATACTGCGAATGGTGCCGGGGACGATGCGGCTCCAGTTGAGATCGCCGCCCCCATAGATGTTGCCGCAGCGGGCGACGACGACGGGGAGATTATAAGTGTGGAAATAGGCCTGACTAATCAGATCGGCGCAGGATTTCGAGACGTCGTAGGGATAGCGGCCAAGGGGCGGCTGGGCTTCGGTATAGGGCAGAACTTCGCCGATGCCGTACGCCTTGTCGCTTGAGGCGATGACGACGCGTTTCACAGTTACCGCTTGCACTCGGCAAGCTTCGAGCAGATTGTAAGTGCCGCGGATGTTGGCTTCGAAAGTGGCGAGCGGGCTGCGGTATGCGGTGCCTACGATAGTTTGCGCGGCAAGGTGGAACACGGTATCGACTTCGTGCTCGCAAATGGTGCGCTCCAAGTCGGCGTAACTTTCAAGAGCGCCATTGACGACAGCAACACGATTGATGAGGCCGCCGCGGAGGAGTTCACTTTGCGGGTCGGTATCGCGGATGAGTGCGACGACGTAGGCTTCGGATTCAATCAGATGCTTGACGAGCCACGAGCCGACCAGGCCGGTTGCGCCGGTGACGAAGACACGTTTTTCTTTCCAGAAAGCACTCATGCCCAAACCTTCCATGGTGCGGCGCCAGAATCCCACAACGTTTCGAGAAGCTTCTTTTCGCGCAAGGTATCCATGGGCTGCCAGAAGCCATCATGACGGTAGACCATTAGCTCTCCGTCGCGAGCGAGAGCTTCGAGCGGCTCGCGTTCCCAGATCATATCTTCCCGCAAGATGTAATCAATTGCGCCGGGTTCGAGGACGAAAAAGCCGCCATTGATCCAACCTTCGCCAGTTTGCGGCTTTTCGAGAAATTCGACCACCTTGTCACCTTCGAAACGCAAACCGCCGAAGCGCGAGGGCGGACGCACGGCGGAGACGGTCGCCAATTTGCCGTGCGACCGGTGGAAGGCGACCAGCTTCTTAACGTCGATATCGGCAACACCATCGCCATAAGTCAGCATGAAGGGCTCGTTGCCGATCCACTTGCGGAGTTTGGAGATGCGGCCGCCGGTTTCGGTGGCACCACCGGTGTCGACGAGATGGACGGTCCAGTTGGGCTGGCGGCCATCGTGAACGGTGACGTCGCCGGTCTTGAGATTGATTGAAAGGTCGTTAGTGATGGCGCGGAAATTGAGGAAATAGTCTTTGACAAATTCGGCCTTGTAGCCGAGAGCAACCACGAACTCGCAATAGCCGTGGGCCGCGTAGATGTTCATAATGTGCCACAGGATGGGGCGGCCCCCGATTTCGACCATGGGCTTGGGGCGGAGGGTGGTCTCTTCGGAGAGGCGAGTACCCAAACCCCCGGCCAGGATGACGGTTTTCATGCGTAAGTTGCGAAGGTACATGATAGCAAAGGGGACTGGAACCATTGGTGAGCCGGGCGGGGCTCGAACTTGACTGGATAGAGGCTTTCGCAACCGCTCTATGCGCGCTCGAGTGGCCTTCAGTCAGGCTTCCGCATCCTACGAAACCTTAGACAGATCGCTCTCGGTATTTATGGCTATATTTTATGGCTATAATATCGGTGTGGATATTTCAATCGCCGAAGCTAAGAACCGCTTGCCGGAACTAATCCGCGCGGTCGAGGGCGGGGCAAATATCGTGATTACTCGTCACGGTAAACCCGTCGCCCAACTTGCCCCGCCACCTCCTGAGCGAAGGAAGGTCCGGCTCGGCCAAATGAAAAATCGGGTTCAACTGCTAGATGGCTGGGACGCGCCTATTGATCCAGATCGGTTTCTACAGGGGGATTTATGACGGGGTATCTTATTGATACTAACACGGCATTGATCGCCTTGACCAACCCCGGCGAACTGCCTGCGAAAGTGCGAACGGCGCTACTCACTGGTCCTAACAAACTCAGCGTGATCTCGTATTGGGAAGTTGTTATCAAGAGCATGAAAGGAAGCTTGAAGGTAGGCGACCCCGGCAGCTGGTGGCGCGACGCCCTCGATCAACTGGCCGCAACCCCCCTAGCCTTACGCTCGGAGCATGTGACTGAGATTTACAATTTGCCACCGATCCATAAAGACCCATTCGACCGAATGCTGATCGCACAGGCGATGATAGAAGAACTGCAATTGGTAACCACGGACGGTGAATTCCCACGGTACGCGTCGACGCGTCTTCAGGTAGTCTCATGATCAGATTTTTTAATTTCATGCAAATAAAATGGTGAGCCGGGCGGGGCTCGAACCCGCGACCACCGCATTAAAAGTGCGATGCTCTACCAACTGAGCTACCGGCTCGATACAGGAGGGAAAAGTGTTGCTCCGGTTAGGATAACACAGGGCTTTGCTGGTGATCCGCCTGCGGCGCGGCGCTGTTATAATCGCCTTATTGGCGCTCAAACACGCGAACGTGGCGGAATTGGCAGACGCTCTGGATTTAGGTTCCAGCGCCCGCAAGGGCATGGGAGTTCGACCCTCCCCGTTCGCACCAATCTTAACTAGTCGTTACTTCGACTCCGGATAAGTTACTACCACCCGCGTACCCGCCTTCCTTAGCGCGGCCGCGAGCCGCTCCTCACGCGTCTGCCACGGCCTTTTCTTTGACGCAATCAGCACCACCGAGTCAGCGTGCATGAGCCGAAGAATTGCCGTCTGTTCTTCCCGAGCCAAGTGAAGTTCGGGTTTCACTGGCAAAGTGCATTCAAAGCTCCCGAGTTGTTCGCGAAGAAAAGGGATCGCGATGGCCGGATATTCCAGCTCGTTCGGAAAAGGCACCACCAGCACCTTGATCAAGCGAACCGCGGCGTTGAGCCCGATGGAAAATTGCTCCGCTGTGGTCAGTGCGGCTCGGGTCAGATCCGGCGTCGTAAACGGCACAACCAGCTCAATTTGCGCTGAAACGGCAGGGTTGACCTGGATTTGTGCTTGTGCGCTCGCGATTTGTGGCCTCATCGAAACACCTCATTTACGAGGCTAGCCACCGCGCCATTAAAAGTGCATAAAGAGTCTTTAAGTATTTCGTTACCAAAAGCCGCGTAAGGAAATACTTAGGCGCCCTTAACGCCTTCTTAACGGCTACGATTCTACACTCGCATCAGGTGAATGCATGGCTGACATAAGCTTTGTCGCGATTACGATTCTGTTTTTCGTGGTTTCCGTTTTTGTGGTCCGGTTGTGCGACCAACTCTAGGAGATTGACTGTGGAATATATTTTTGCGGGATTTGTGGCGCTCGGGCTGGGGTGCTACCTACTGTATGCCCTGCTCCGCCCGGAGCGTTTCTAAAGGAGCCGATGATGACACTGAATGGATGGCTTCAAATTGCCCTGTTTTTCGGCCTGATATTGGCCTGCACGAAACCCATGGGCCTTTTCATGACCACAGTGATGGAAGGCCGCAAGAATTGGTTGACGCGCGCGCTCTCACCGTTAGAACGATTTCTCTACCGGATTTGCGGCATCGACAGCACCGTGGAGCAGCGGTGGACACAATATGCGGTATCGCTGCTGATGTTCAGTCTGGTTAGCGCTCTGCTCCTCTACTTAATGCAACGCATGCAGCAGATGCTGCCGTTCAATCCGCAGCACTTCGGAGCGATGACGCCGGATCTTTCGTTCAATAACGCCGCCAGCTTCGTGACGAATACCAACTGGCAGGCTTACACGCCCGAAGCGACGATGAGTTACCTGGTTCAGATGACGGGATTGACGATGCACAACTTCGCGTCGGCGGCGGCTGGCCTCGGCATTGCGCTTGCTCTCGTGCGCGGTTTTGCGCGGCAATCAGCCGACACCATCGGCAACTTCTGGGTCGATTTGATTCGCGCGACGCTATACATTTTGCTGCCGCTGTCGATTGTTGGAGCGCTATTTCTTTGCTCGCAAGGCGTGATCCAGAATCTGCATCCCTACACAGTCGCGACTACTCTAGAAGGCGCGAAGCAGACCATCGGGCAAGGTCCCGTGGCATCGCAGGAAGCAATTAAGATGATCGGCACGAATGGCGGCGGATTCTTCAACGCGAATTCGGCGCACCCATTTGAGAACCCGACGCCCTTGACTAACTTCGTCGAGATGTTCTTTATCTTTCTGATTCCGGCGGGCCTCACTTACACATTTGGCAAGATGATTCGCGATATGAGGCAGGGATGGGCACTTTTCGCGGCAATGAGCGTTTTGTTTTTAGCGGGAGTTGTGACCGCGTACCACTTCGAGCAGTCCGGCACACCGCTTCTGGCGCGCAATGGGATTGAGCTTGCAGCCACGGACGCGCAATCCGGCGGAAATATGGAAGGCAAGGAGACGCGATTCGGAATTGCCAACTCGGCGCTGTTCGCGACGGCGACAACCGACGCCAGTTGCGGCGCAGTGAACGCCATGCACGATAGCTTCACCCCACTTGGAGGTCTGGTTCCGCTGTTCAATATCGAGCTGGGCGAAGTGGTCTTTGGCGGAGTGGGCGCGGGGCTTTACGGGATGCTGATGTTCGCGATTCTCGCGGTTTTTATCGCGGGCTTGATGGTGGGACGGACGCCCGAGTATCTCGGGAAGAAAATCGAGCAGAAGGAAGTGAAGATGGCGATGCTCGCGCTGCTGGTTCTGGCGTCGAGCATTCTCCTGTTTTCTGGAACCACCTCGGTGATTCAGTTCGCGAAGAACAGTTACTGGAACGCGCCGGGGCCGGCGATCGCGAGCCTTACCAACTCCGGGCCTCACGGTTTATCCGAAATTCTTTACGCGTACACCAGCGCGACTGGCAACAACGGCAGCGCGTTCGCTGGGCTGAACGCGAACACTCCGTGGTTCAACATCACAATCGGCCTGGCCGCCCTGGTTGGGCGCTTCCTGATGATCATTCCGCTGCTTGCGGTCGCGGGATCGCTGGCTAAGAAGAGACAAGTCCCGGTATCGGCCGGAACATTTCCGACCCATGGTCCTCTCTTCGTGAGTTTGCTGGTCGGCGTGGTTGTGATTGTCGGCGCGCTTACCTTCTTCCCGGCGCTGTCACTAGGGCCAATTGTCGAACACCTGCTGATGTAAGCCGGTTAATTGAGAAAAATATATGCCAACTTTAGTCGCTCCTGAAATTGAAACGCCAGCCGCAGACGCGCAATTCCTGGCGAAAGGCAAGCGTGCCCGTAAGCTGTTCGACGCAGCCATTGTCCGGCGCGCGCTGACGGATTCCTTCGTCAAGCTCAACCCGGCAACGCTCTACAAGAACCCGGTTATGTTTGTGGTGGAAGTGGGCGCGGCCGTCACCACCATTCTGTTGATTCGGGACGCAGTGCAGAAGACTAGCGGATTCGGATTCGATCTCCAGATCTGGCTCTGGCTCTGGTTCACAGTTTTGTTCGCGAACTTCGCCGAAGCCATGGCCGAAGGTCGTGGCAAGGCGCAGGCGGACAATCTTCGCAAGACTAAAACCGAGTCGATGGCGCGGCGTCTTTTGAGCGGGGGTGCCACGGAAACGGTGCCAGCTTCCATGCTCCGCAAAAACGACATTGTTCTTTGCAACGCGGGCGAAACAATTCCTGGAGATGGCGATGTGGTTGAGGGAATCGCCAGCGTGGACGAATCGGTGATCACGGGCGAAAGCGCACCAGTCATTCGCGAATCGGGCGGTGACCGAAGCGGGGTGACCGGCGGCACCAAGGTGCTGTCCGACTGGGTCAAGATCAAGATTGTCTCGAACCCCGGCGAAACGTTTCTGGATCGCATGATCGCGCTGGTCGAAGGCGCCCAACGCCAGAAGACGCCCAACGAGATCGCGCTTAACATTATGATTGCCGGACTTACCCTGATCTTTTTGCTCGCGGTGGTGACGCTCGCGCCGTTCGCGAGTTACAGCGTGACGTCGGTGGGCAGCGGCTATATGCCGAGCATCATTGTGCTGGTTTCGCTGCTTGTCTGTCTGATCCCAACCACGATTGGCGGTCTGCTTTCGGCCATCGGCATCGCCGGCATGGATCGCGTGATGCAGCACAACGTGTTGGCGATGAGCGGCAAGGCCGTGGAAGCGGCGGGAGACGTCAACACGCTGCTGCTCGATAAGACCGGGACCATTACCCTGGGTAATCGCGAAGCTGTCGAATTCATCTGTGCCGAGGGCGTCAGCGAAGCGGAATTAGCGGATGGAGCGCAGCTTTCGAGCCTCGCCGATGAAACTCCCGAGGGCCGCTCGATCGTAGTTCTCGCAAAACAGAAATATGGTTTGCGGGGCCGTGAAGTGGCCGACCATGAAGCCACCTTTATTCCTTTCAGCGCTCAGACCCGCATGAGCGGCGTCGATCTGGATGGGCGTCGTATTCGCAAAGGCGCCACAGATTCCGTTCGGCAGTATGTGGAGCATCAGGGGGGACGCTTCCCGTCGCAAGTACTTGAGGCTACCGAGAAGATTTCGCGCAGCGGCGGCACGCCGTTGGTGGTCTCTGAGGATAGCCGCGTACTCGGCGTCATTCACCTCAAAGACATCGTTAAGGGCGGAATGAAAGAGCGATTCGCTCAAATGCGCGTGATGGGAATTCGCACCGTCATGATCACCGGAGACAATCCGCTCACTGCCGCGGCGATTGCCGCCGAAGCGGGCGTAGATGACTTTCTCGCACAAGCGACGCCGAAGGACAAGCTCGATCTCATCAAGAAAGAGCAGTCAAGCGGGCGTCTGGTTGCCATGACTGGAGATGGCACGAATGACGCTCCAGCGCTGGCGCAAGCCGACGTCGGAGTAGCCATGAATACGGGCACGATGGCGGCGAAGGAAGCCGGCAATATGGTCGATCTCGACAGCAATCCCACTAAGCTGATCGAAATCGTCGCCATCGGAAAGCAGTTACTCATCACGCGCGGGTCTTTGACTACGTTTTCCATTGCGAACGACGTCGCCAAATACTTTGCGATCATTCCGGCGATGTTTCAGTTGACTTACCCGGCGCTTGGCCGCTTAAACATCATGCATCTGCACTCTCCGCAAAGCGCAATTCTCGCGGCGGTTATTTTCAACGCGCTGATCATCATCGCGCTCGTGCCGTTGGCATTGCGCGGCGTCCGTTACCGTCCGCTGTCGGCGGGAGCGCTGCTGCGCCGCAACCTTCTAATCTACGGATTGGGCGGAATTGTCGCGCCCTTTCCTGGCATTTGGGCAATCGACCGCCTGCTCGGTTTAGCTGGGCTGGCGTAATAAGGAGATTGATATGCTTCAGCAAATCAAGACCGCGGTACTCATCACCATCGTACTTACGGTGCTCACCGGCATCATCTATCCGCTGGCGATCACGGCACTGTCGCAAGTGCTGTTCCCCAGCCAGGCGAACGGCAGCCTGATCGTGTCGAATGGCAAGGTTATCGGCTCGGAACTTCTGGGCCAAAACTTTGCCAAGCCGGAGTATTTTCATCCGCGGCCATCGGCGGCGGGGACCGGTTATGAAGCTACGTCGTCGGGAGGCTCGAACCTGGGACCGACCAGCCCGGACCTCTCTAAGCGTTTAGGCGCAGACGCCGCGGCGTTTCACAAGGACAATCCTCAACAAACCGGCCCTCTTCCCTCGGATTTGATCACGGCATCGGCCAGCGGCCTCGATCCCGATATAAGCCCAGCCTCGGCGCGCGTTCAAATTGCCCGTGTGGCACAGGCGCGCGGAATTTCGCCGCAACAAATGGAATCGTTAGTGGGGGCCGATGTACAGGGGCGGCAGCTCGGAATTCTCGGCGAGCCCCGCGTGAACGTGTTGAAGTTAAATTTGGACATCGACCGTCAGTATCCGTTAAAGCGTTAATCTGGTTTCGGGTTCACCGATGGCAGAGCGCGATTACTGCAGGCCCAATCCCGATGAGCTTCTGCGACAGTTGGCGGAGCAGGAGAAGAGCGACAGCCGCGGACGCCTGAAAATCTTCCTGGGCTACGCCTCACGTGTAGGTAAGTCGCTTCGCATGTTCGAGGAAGGGCGGCGCCGTCAGGAACGCGGGCAAGACGTGGTGGTTGGAGCCGTGCAACTGAAGGGTGCCGACGAAATATTCGAGGTGCTCTCCGGAATTGAAGTAGTGCCTTTGCGCAATGTTGACGGGTGCGATTGTCTCGATGTCGAGGCAATCCTGAATCGTCGCCCACAAGTCTGCCTGGTCGATGAGCTGGCTTCCGACAACGCGCCCCACTCGCGCAACCCCACCCGCTGGCAGGACGTGGAAGAAATTCTAGAACACGGCATCACCGTCGTCACCGCCCTGAACCTTCAGCACATTCGCGAACAGCAGGACGCGGTGGAACGTATCACGGGGAAACGCGCGCGCAACTCAGTCCCGGAAGGTTTTGTGCGGTGCGCCGACGAATTCGTATTAGTCGACTCCCCCGCAGCCGATCCGGTTTCGCAATTGCGAGAACTGGCTCTTCTGCTTGCTGCCGAGGTGGTTGAATCGCAGTTGCAGCGGTACCTCGATCTGCATCAGATTCACGCCGCGTGGGGCACCCAGGAGCGCATCATGGTTTGTATTACGCCGCATAGCAATGCCGCCGATATGATCCACAGCGGCAAGCGCAGCGCCGACAGATTTCACGGCCAGTTGCTTCTGGTTTATGTCAATCAGGACGACATCACGCGCGAAGATCGGGAAAACCTGGACCGGCATCTGGAACTCGCCCAAACGCTCGGCATCGACTATCACGCGCTCGAAGGCGGCGACCCCATCGAAAGAATTGTCGATTTCGCCCGCGCGCAACGCATCACGCAGATTTTCGTGGGCCACAGCCGGCAGCGCTCGTGGAAGTTTTGGGTCGTGAATCCTCTGGACCGGCTCATCGAAGCCGCCGATGGAATCGACGTGCGCATCTTCCCCCACACGCAACATGCCTGACCGCCGTGGGCAACTCAAAATTTACCTTGGCTATGCGGCGGGCGTGGGCAAAACCTATCAGATGCTCGAAGAAGCGCAGCGCCTGAAGGCAGAGGGCACGGACGTCGTCATCGGTTACTTCGAACCGCACGCCCGCAAGGACACGATCGAGAAGACCGCCGGACTGGAGACGGTTCCGCGGCGGCGCGTGGAGCATCGCGGCACGGTGTTTGAAGAGATGGACACGGACGCGATCATTCGCCGCCATCCGCAAATTTGTGTTGTCGATGAATTCGCGCACAGCAACATTCCGGGCTCCGAACGGGGCAAGCGCTGGGAAGACGTGCGCGCAATTCAGGACGCCGGGATCGACGTGCTGACCACCGTCAACGTGCAGCACATCGAGAGCCTGAACGACCAGGTTTTGCAAGGCACCGGCATTCGAGTGCGCGAGACGGTTCCCGATTGGATGATGCAGGAAGCGGACCAACTGGTGATGGTGGACGTGACGCCACGCGCGTTGCTGCACCGGCTGGAGCGCGGCGTGGTGTATGCCCCCGAGAAAGCGCAACGCGCGCTGGAGAACTTTTTCACCGAGACGAATTTGACGGCGCTCCGCGAGTTGGCATTGCGCCAAGCCGCCCATCAGGTGGAAGACCGGCGCGAGGAGTCCAGAGCGGTGATGCCGCAGCCGGCATCGTTCGGGGCGGATCCGGATCGGCACGAGACGATTGTGATTCATCTGACCTCCGACCCCTCGACGGCGATGCTGATCCGCCGCGGCAAACGGGTGGCGGATTTCTTGCACGCTCATTGCGTCGCCGTGTACGTTGCACATGACGCGGCTTGGAGCGACCTCTCAGCCGCGCAAAAAGAGGCAGTGGAGAAGCACCTGAGTTTTGCCCGCAACCTGCATATCGAAACTCAAATTCTACAAGGGTCTAGCGTGCCAGAGACGCTAGTGGATTTTGCGCGGGTCCAAAAAGCGACGCAGCTGTATCTGGCGCGCGACGCTGGAGAAGAGAAACATCAGACCAGGCTTACGGGCGAAGCCAAACATATCGTGAAGCTCGCGCGCGACATGGAAATCACCATCGTCGCCCGCCGGCGGCGGTAGCCATTACTGATAAAAATTTCGTCCCCAGGCGTGCTTCCTCACGATGGCGCGCATTTGATCGGGGAGCGGGCCGAGGCCGGAGACGGAGCAATTGGCATCGACACTACCGACCGAACGCATCCCCGGAATTACGGTCGAGACGGCGCGGTGCGTAAGGCAGAATCGCAACGCGAGTCCAGCTAGCTGATCGCGCTCAACGCCGGTATCGGCCATCAGCGCATCAATATGTTCCACAACTTCTTTCTTGCGGCCGCCCTTGAAGTAGCCTTCGCGGAAATCGCCCTTCTCAAAAACCGTGTTTTCATAGATGCGCCCGCCGAGCGATCCCTCGTCAAGCGGAACGCGCGCGATTACGCCAACATCGTGCTGCAACGCTGACGGAAACAGAGTTTTCTCGGGCGTCTGGTCGAAGATGTTGTAGATTACTTGCACGGTATCGATGAGGCCGGTTTCGATGAGCTCGATGGCCGATTCGGGCTGGTGGTCGTTTATCGAGACGCCGATGGCGCGCACCTTCCCCGAGGTCCGTAGGTGCTCGAAAGCGCGGCGCCATTCGTCGCGGCCAATCCATTCCGGATTCCAAACGTGGAGCTGCTGGAGGTCGATGGTTTCGACTTCAAGATTGCGCAGGCTCATCTCGGTGGTCTCGACGATGTATTCATAAGGGAACACATCTTCGATGCCCGTGCCAGCGCGCGCGGGCCAGATGCGATTCTTGGGCGGAACTTTGGTGGCGATATAAATCTGACGGCCCGATTCCCGCACCGTGCGGCCCACCAGCCTTTCGCTATGGCCTTCGCCGTACGCGAAAGCGGTGTCGAAGAAATTCACTCCGGACTCAATCGCCCGATGAAGCGCCGCGAGAGAATTGCGATCCGAACCGCCGAGCCACTGATTGCCTCCGATGCCCCAAGCTCCGAAACCGATCTCGCTGACTTCAAAATTGGTCTTGCCCAATCGTCGATAATGCATGCAGCTTTATTATGCGGAATCCTGGCGAGATTTTCGACGTGCCTGTACAATTACCATGAAGAAAATGAGCAGCTATCCGGCAGCGATTGTGATGAAGACTCCCGATGGATCTGTCCTGAGTCTGATTGCAGGGGAGACAGGCCTGGAGCAGATACGCTTCGACGGAGAGATCCCCTTGGGATGCGTCATCGACGACGACAATCCCACATTGAAGGAAGCAGTGCGGCAACTGGACGCCTACTTTAGCGGCGGACTGCGCGAATTCCATTTGCCGCTCGTGACGCGAGGCACCACATTTCAGCGGCGGGTTTGGGACGAATTACGCCAAATTCCTTACGGCGAGACGCGGACTTACGGGCAGATTGCCGCGTCGATTGGATCACCCAAGGCAGTGCGGGCCGTGGGCGCGGCGAACGGGCGGAATCCGATCCCGATTGTGGTTCCATGCCACCGCGTGATTGGATCGAACGGCAAGCTCGTGGGATTTGGGGGAGGGCTCGGAATGAAGCGGATGCTGCTGGGCATTGAAAAGGATCTCGAATCGTCTACCCGCAACGGGCGCGACAGTGACAGTGGTCAGCCGGATAGTCAAGGAACTCTCAAAGCTCGGCCCTAGTTCAGGACTTCCTAATTGAGCCTTACGCAGGATAAGAGGGGGCCGCAAATAAATTTAGGCAACTTTCGATTCCACGTAAGCGACCGCGGTGTGGGGTTCGGGGATGGGCTCGCCTTCTTCATAGAGGCCCTCGAGATGCAACTCGATGGCTTCGCGCATGTTGAGTTCGGTTTCTTCGACCGAACCGCCCGTGGTCACGCATCCCGGGAGATCGAGAACATAAGCCGAAAATTTATGGTTGCCTCGTTCAATTACTACAGCGTACTTCTTCATGACTGGGCCGTCCGTTCGACTTAGAACTGTCTGATTCACATTCTATGCTTTTTTCAAGCGCAAGGGGGGCCGACAATCACTGCTATCCTAATCGCATACGAGGGCATTCATGCGGGTCCGCTTCGCATTTCCGGCGATCGTACTTCTTGGTTCCAGCCTTACCGCGCTGTTCGCCTTCCAGGCAAATTTCCGGGCTTACACGGATGAAGAAGACAATCCGGTGCCGGTCCCGGCGGACGCGTATGAGCGAACCGAGTGGGCTTTTGCGCGGCTGAAATATCCTTCAGGGCGCTATGCGGGATATTGGGGCGGGCGCGGAAGTTGGCCCACCGATTTTCCGAAAGCCGACCGCCAATTCGTCCAGGGCGTGCGGCGTCTAACACGCATTTCCACCCGCTCCAGTGAACAAATTATCGATTTGGACACGGAAGAGATTTTCAATTGGCCGTGGGTGTACGCGGTCGAGGTGGGGCACTGGGATCTCACGGATAAGCAGTGCAAGATGATGCGCGAATACTTTGACCGCGGCGGCTTTCTGATGGTGGACGACTTTCACGGAACCTATGAGTGGGACGTGTTCACGAAGAGCATGAGCCGGATTTTCCCTGATCGGCCGATTGTTGAGATCGAAGGCAAGGACGCCATTTTTCACGTGCTCTACGATTTGCAAGAACGGCTACAAGTGCCAGGTTTGCAGTATCTCTACAGCGGAAAGATTTACGAAAAAGATGGTGTCATTCCGCACTGGCGCGGTATTTATGATGATAAGAGCCGCATCATGGTCGCGATGACTTTCAATCAGGACAATGGCGACGCCTGGGAGCATGCGGATAACCCAAAGTATGAGGTTAAGTACACTTCGCAGGCTTACCGGCTAGGGATCAATTACATCATCTACGCGATGACTCATTAGGGCTGATTACTTCGTTGCCATGTTCGAATTCCTATTCAAGTATCCTCCGGCGCTGTTTTCGAAAGGCCATATTGTATTTCTGACGCCGTGGCCGGTGTGGCTGATGGCGCTGCTGGTGGCACTTGCGGCGGGGTTTCTGTTTTGGCACGTGAGGCAACATCGCGGACTGCTCACCCGCGCGCGATCGATTTTTATCTGGATGCTGGAGACGGCGCTGGTCACGCTGCTATTGTTCATGCTGTGGCATCCGGCGATCAGCGTGGCGACGCTTCGTCCGCAGCAGAACATTATTGCGGTGCTGATGGACGACTCGCGAAGCATGGGCACGTCGGAGGGCGGGAAAACGCGGCTTGCACGAGCTCAGGATCTGTTCACGAGCAAGCTCGCGCCGCAACTGGCATCGCGATTCCAAACGCGGCTGTATAGGTTCGGGAGCGACATAGCGCGCGTGGAGACACCGAACCCGGCGTTCCCGGCGGCGGGAAACGCAACGCGTATTGGCGAGGCTTTGAACAACGTGGTGGCTGAATCATCGGCCCTCCCGCTTGGTGCCGTAGTGTTGCTGACGGACGGCGGCGATACGTCGGGGGGAATCGATCTAGCGACCATCGCGCGACTGAGGCAGCAGCGCATTCCGGTGCATACGATTGGATTTGGACGCGAGAAATTCGCGCATGATTTGGCGATTGAAGAAGTGATAGTGCCGCAGCGCGCGCTCGCCGATTCGCGGGTGAGCGCGCAAGTGACGCTCCGGCAAAACGGATACACGGGGCAGAGGGCGCGGGTCTCGGTGCGCGATGGCGCGAAAGTTTTGGCGTCGGAGACGGTGGAAGTGAAGCCGGATGGCGCGACGCAGTCCACCACAGTCGTTTTCAGTGCGGGACCGGCCGGGCCGCGCACGGTGCAAGTGACGCTCGACCCGCTGCCGGGCGAGGAGAACACGTCGAACAATTCGCTGACGCGACTGATCAACGTGACGTCGCGCAAGCCGCGCATCCTTTATGTAGAGGGCGAACCGCGCTGGGAATATAAATTTATCCGGCGCGCGGTGGAGGACGATCGCACACTTGAAGTTGTCACCATGCTGCGGACCACGCCGAACAAAATTTATCGGCAGGGGATCGGCACCCCGACGGAATTGGAGCAGGGGTTTCCCGCGACTGCCGACGAGTTATTTTCCTACGACGGGCTGATTATCGGCAGCGTGGAGGCCAGTTACTTCACGCCAACGCAGCAGGATTTGATTCGCGAGTTTGCGAACCGGCGAGGGGGCGGAGTGTTGTTCCTGGGAGGGCGTTTCGGGCTGGCGGACGGCGGCTATTCTCATTCGCTTATTTCCGAGATGCTGCCGGTGAAATTGCCCGCGGGAGAGGGGACGTTTCATCGTGAATACTCCGTGGCGGAACTCACTTTGGCCGGGCGCGAGAGCATACTCTGCCGACTCGAAGAAGGGCGCGATCGCAATGCGGAGCGTTGGAAGAAGCTTCCGATGATCGCCAACTATCAGGTGATTGGAGATCCGAAGCCAGGCGCCGTCACGCTGGCCGATGTGGCTCCGGCGGGACAGAAAAAAACGCCACTGCTGGTGATTGAGAACTATGGCCGGGGGCGTACTGCGGTGCTGGCGACCGCGGGGACGTGGCGCTGGAAGATGCAGCAGGAGCACACGGACAGGACGCACACGATCTTCTGGCAGCAGGTTCTGCGCTGGCTGGTTTCGGAAACGCCGGGCCAGGTGGTCGCGTCTACTCCGCGTCAAGTGCTTTCGGACGAAACCAGCATGCACCTTCGCGTGGAGGCGCGCGACAAGAGTTTCCAACCCTTGGGAAACGCGCACGTCGAGGCCCATCTGGTGGGGCCGGACAATCTTTCGGAGACCATAACTTTGGCGCCCCAGCCGCTTGAAACCGGTGTTTATGCGGTGGATTGGAGCGCGGCAAAGCCCGGATCGTACCTGGCCGAGATCACGGTAAGCGCGGATGCCAAAGAGATTGGGCGCGACGTGTTGACGTTTCGTCGCGAAGACGGCGTGTCGGAGAACTTCCACATAAATCAAGATAGGGCGCTGCTGGAAAAACTTTCGGAGCAAACCGGGGGGCGATATTACACGCCATCGGGGGCGAGCCGCTTGCCGGAGGAAATTTCGTATTCGGAAGCGGGGCTGACGACTCATGCCACGCTTGATTTGTGGGACATGCCGATAGTGTTTCTGTTGGTGCTGGCACTGCGCGGCGGCGAATGGCTGCTGCGGCGCAAGTGGGGCGTGGTTTGAGGGTCGTCGCTTTAGCGTGTATCCTTTCGGCGTCGCTAAGCGCCACTACCTTTTACGTCACCGTGGCGGGGCTGGGCGGTGAGCCGGATTACGAGCAGCGCTTCGCCATGGAAGCTAGTGAGATCGACAAATCGCTAAAGTTGGGGACCGGCAACGATGTGCAGACGCTGCACGGCGCCGGGGCGACGAAGGCGGCGGTGCGCGGGGCGTTCGAAAAAGTGGCGCGAGACGCAAAGACGCAGGACGCACTGGTGGTGATGTTAATTGGGCACGGGACCTTTGATGGCGCGGAATATAAATTCAATCTTCCGGGACCGGACCTGTCGGCAACCGAGCTGGCTGCGATGCTCGATAAGATTCATGCCGGGCGCGAACTCATCGTCAACATGACGAGCGCGAGCGGCGGCTCGGTCGCGACGTTGCGCTCGGCGAACCGGGTGATTATTGCGGCGACGCGATCTGGATCCGAGAAGAACGCCACGGTGTTTCCGCGGTTCTGGGTGGAGGCGCTGCGCGATCCGTCCGTCGACATTGATAAAAACGAGACCATCTCGGCGATGGAGGCGTTTAAGTTTGCCGAGGCCAAGACGAAGCAGTTTTATGAGGAGCAGAAACGCCTCTCGACCGAACATGCGCTGATGGACAACGAGTCGAAAGCGGCGGCTTTTCCGGTGGTGCGGCTGGGGACAGCGTTGGCGCTTACAGATCCGGCGAAATTGCAGTTGGTAGCGAAGAAGAATGAGATTGAAGGGAAGATCGATCAATTGAAATATCAGAAGTCGCTGATGCCGCCGGATGAGTATCGGAAGCAGATTGCCGGACTTTTGCTGGAGTTGGCGAAGACGCAAGAGGAGATTGAGAAGTGAGGCTTGCGGCACTTCTGTTCCTTCCAATTTTGATTTTTGGGCAGACGCTCGATCACGCGGAATCGCTATGGCGGGCGCACGATTATCAGGGCGCAAGCGCGCAGTTTGCCGCGCTGGTGAAACGCAATCCAAAAAATGCGGAGTATCGCGTGCGCTGGGGCCGGCTGCTCCTGGAACGGTTCAATCGCGCCGATTCAATGGCGCTCTTCAGCGAGGCATTATCAATCACGCCGAACAACGCGGGGGCTCTGCTGGGGATGGCGCTGGTTGCGGAACAGAGCTTCGACGACAAAGCTGCGGGCTTCGCGCAGCAGGCTCTGGCGAGCGAACCGAACCTTGTGGAAGCGCGGGCACTTCTGGCCAAGTTGCGTCTGGAAGACAGCAATTTTACGGATGCATCTGTGGAAGCGAATAAAGCCCTTGCGGCCTCGCCGTCGGCGGTGGATGCGATGGCCGTGCTCGCCGCGATTGACTTGTTGAAGGACCGGCAGACCCAGTGGATGGACAAAATCAGCGCGATCAATCCGCATTATGGAAAGGCGTATGAGACGCTGGCCGGGCTGTTCGTGCTGAATCGCCGCTACGAGGAGGCCATCGGGTATTACCGCAAGGCGATCACGCTCTCGCCGGACTTATGGTCGGCTCATGAGCAGCTAGGTATTAATCTGATGCGGCTTGGATTTGAGGCGGAGGCGCGACAGCATCTGGAACTGGGATATGAGAATGGCCAGAAGGACGACGCGACGGTGAATTCGCTGCGGCTGATGGACAGCTATAAAAACTTCGTTACATTTCGCGACGGAAACACGATTCTGCGCTTGCATAAGAAAGAAGCCGAGCTGTTGCGGCCTTATTTCGAATCCGAGATGAAGCGCGCCATGGCGGTTTACGAGCAAAAGTATGAAGTAAAACTCGACCGCCCGGTGCAGGTGGAAGTTTATCCGGATCATGAAGACTTCGCGGTGCGCACCATGGGAATGCCAGGGCTGGGCGCGCTGGGCGTGACGTTTGGATATGTGGTCGCCATGGATAGCCCGTCGGGAAGGCCGCCAGGCAGCTTTCACTGGGCTAGCACGATGTGGCACGAGTTGAGTCACGTCTACGTATTGACGCTGACGAAACACCATGTGCCGCGCTGGTTCACGGAAGGTATGGCGGTGCATGAAGAAACCGCGGTGGCATCGGATTGGGGGGATCGCCTGGGGCCCGAAGTGATCACCGCTATAAAGGATAAGAAGCTGTTGCCAATTGCGGACATGGATCGCGGCTTCATTCACCCGAGCTTTCCGGCGCAGGTGCTGGTGTCTTACTATGAGGCCGGCAAGGTTTGCGATTTCATTTCAGCGAAATGGGGCGAACACAAGCTGCTTGATATGGTTCACGATTTCGCCGGAACGCTGTCGACCGCTGAAGTGATTCGAA
This sequence comes from Terriglobia bacterium, assembly GCA_025358575.1. Classification (GTDB taxonomy): domain Bacteria; phylum Acidobacteriota; class Terriglobia; order Bryobacterales; family Bryobacteraceae; genus JANYJA01. The sequence goes on along the minus strand of JANYJA010000099.1, from coordinate 1,495 downwards.
AGGATCTCGGCGTTGAGCCGGAGGACCTAGACAAGCAGTTCATCGCATCCGTGGAAGCCGAGACGAAGAAGACGGTTGAAGGCTATCCGGAGTGGCGGAAGAAAATTAAAGAGCTGTCCGAGCTTTCGAAGGCGAAGAAGTACGACGAAGCGATTGCGGTGGGAATTGCGATACGCGATCTGTATCCGGACTACGTGGAGCACTCAAACGTGTACGAGCTTCTATCGGATGCTTACTTAGCCAAGAACAACAAACTGGCGGCGACGGCGCAGTTGGAGAGGTATTCGCAGATCGGCGGACGGAATCCACCGGCGCTCAAACAGCTTGCCGCGCTCTTGGTGGAAGATGGGCGACCGCGCGAGGCCGCGCAGGTTTTGAACCGGCTGAACTATATCGCTCCGAACGATTCCGATCTGCATCAACGGCTGGGCGATCTTTGGCTGGCGCAAGGGGATCTGGATGGGGCGGTGCGCGAGTTTCGCGCGGTGATCGCGGAGAAGCCGCTGGATCAGGCGGGGAGCCACTTCAATCTGGCGCGCGCCTACAAAGCTCAGCGGAAGCCGGACGATGAGAGAGACGAGCTGCTGCTGGCACTGGAAGCGGCGCCGAATTTCCGGCCCGCGCAAAAAATGCTACTGGAACTTACGGCCAATCCGGCCAACTAAAATTTCATGTCAACTCTAGCTACTATTGCCGAACTCGAACCGGAAGTTTTGAAGTCGCGCATCGACCGTTTCCGGCACGTCGATGCAGAAATTGTGAAGCAGGTCCGTCGCGTCATCGTGGGCCAGGAAGAAGTGCTTGAACAGGTGATGATCGCGCTGTTCGTGGGCGGTCATTGTCTGATTACGGGGCTCCCAGGGACGGCGAAAACACTGCTGGTCCGTACTATGGCGCAAACGCTCGGCCTGATCTTCAAGCGCATTCAATTTACGCCCGATTTAATGCCTTCGGACATGACCGTCACGGACATCATCGAGGAAGACCCGGGGACGGGACGGCGCACGTGGACCTTCATTGAAGGGCCGATTTTTTCGAATATTCTCCTGGCCGACGAGATCAATCGGACACCGCCGAAGACGCAATCCGCTCTGCTTGAAGCGATGCAGGAGCGGGCGTGCACGGTGCGCGGCAACAATTACAAACTGCCGTCGCCTTTTTTCGTGCTGGCGACGCAGAATCCGATTGAGCTTGAAGGCACGTACCCGCTGCCGGAAGCGCAACTGGACCGGTTTCTATTCAACACGGTGCTCGATTATCTTACTGCCGCGGAAGAGTTGCAGGTAGTGGACCTAACCACAACCACGCACGTCGCCGAGGCGACCGCCGTTACCTCGGCGCAAGAGATTCTAGATTTTCAGCAACTGGTGCGTATGGTGCCGATCGGTGAATCTGTGGCGCGTTACGCGATCGAACTGGTTCGCGCGTCGCGTCCGCGTGACGAAAGCGCGGCCGACTTCGTCAAAAAGTACATCAACTACGGAGCCAGTGTGCG
>JANYJA010000248.1 GCA_025358575.1 Terriglobia bacterium | reverse complement strand
GATGTTGCCCACCATCCCGAGAATGATCGGATTATTCGCCGCTTGATCGAGCACCCACTGGTTGTCCTCCAGCCACGGACTGGCTTCCACCTCGATCGCGCCCTTGATTCCGAGCGGCGCCGCGATCCCCCGATATCGCGCTGGCAACGCGGGCTTATACAGCACCGGATTGTCTTTGGGCGGCCACGGGATGCCCTGCGGGCGTGCGGGGTCGAACAGGTGAATGTGCGTGTCGATGATGGCAACGGGTGCGGCTTCCATACTTGAACTCACAAGAGCGCCACCAGCCGCGCAACCCAGGAAGATTCTGCGATTCACGATGTTATTCTACTCTTCAATTCCGGCCAGGACACCCCGGTGAAAATTACGGACGCCCGACAAGAGTACACCGATATCGCTTCCCAGGCTGATGGCGCGAAAGCCTTTCCGAATCCAGTGGGCGGCGCTTGCTGGAGTGGGCGGCAGAAATCCGGGCGCGATTCCGTGGCGGCGGCATGCGGTGACCAGAGCGTCCATCGCCGACAGGAAACGCGGGTGATCGAACTGCGCCGGGATGCCCATCGACACGGTCAGATCGTAGTGCCCCATCCACGCAACGTCGATTCCGGGAACCGAGACGATGTCATCCAGGTTCTCGAAAGCTTTCACGGTTTCCACAATCACGATGACGGCGGTGTCGTGATTAGCTTGACTAAAGAAGGAGGCATCGCCGGCGCGATAGAGATCGTGGGCGATCCCGAGCGCGACGCCACGACGGCCTTCGGGCGCGTACTTCAGCTGCGCCACAATGTCTTCGGCCTGAGCGCGCGTTTCCACGCGTGGAACCATCACGCCGCGCGCGCCGAGATCGAGCACGCGGGAAATCGGATTCAGATTCAGATCGGGCACGCGAACCATGGGGACAATGTCGCTGCCGCGGCACGACGCAATCATTTCCGATGCCAGCGCAATATCGCACCGGCCGTGCTCCATGTCATAGATCACGAACTCCATGCCGGCGGCCGCCAGCATCGGCCCGATGCCTGGCGTGAACAGCTCCAGCACCATCTGGCCGTACACAACTTCGCCTTGGCTCAGCTTTTCTTTGAAGGTATTCACGCGCGATGCCTTTCGAGTTTGGACTTAAAGCCAGGCTGCTGAAGCACAGCCGGATTCACCACATGCAAGGGCGCTTCACCTCGGCTGATGGCAAGCGCGCCTTCACAATCCATGCGGCCCATGTCGCGAAAGAGTTCCTCGGTCCAGGCTACGGAATGCGATGTGAGGATGACGTTGTCGAGCGTGAGCAGGGGCGAATCCGGCTCGATAGGCTCCTTCTCGAAGACATCGAGCGCGGCACCGCCGATGCGATGGTTCCGAAGAGCTTCAATGAGCGCGTCTTGATGGACGATGGGACCTCGCGCGGTGTTGATCAATACGGCGTCGGGCTTCATCAGCGCGATTTCGCGCGCGCCGATCAGGTGGCGCGTCTCCGGCGACAGCAGGCAGTTGATGAGGACGTAATCCGACTCGCGTAGCAGGACGGCTAACGAGACGAGCTCGACGCCGAGTGTTTCCGCTCTCTCTTTTGACGCGTACGGATCGAATGCCAGAAAGCGCGCGACATCAAAAGGGCGCAGCAGCCGGATTGCTTCCGAAGCGATGTTGCCCAGCCCCACGGTGCCGACTATGCGGCCGCGCGGCTCGCGGCCCAGCTTACGGGTGCTCTCCGCCCAACGGCCATCGCGCACCAAGCGATCCTTCGAGATCAAGCGGTGAGAGAGGGCTAGAGTCAGAAGGACGATCGACTCGGCGACCGGGCGCACCACGGCGGTCGGCGTGATAAAGACTGCGATATTGTTTGCAGTGCATGCCGCTAAATCGACGTTGTCATAGCCGACGCCGCACCGCCCAATCGCGCACAACCGCTCGACGCCTGCAAGAGAAGCGCGCGTGACTTTCGGCTTGAGCGATATAACGACATCGGCATCGGCTAACTGCGCGGGTTCATACTCGGCGCGGTATTGGGGCAGGAATTCGTAGGACACATTGGGCGCGGCATCGAGTATCGAGAGGCCGATTTCGGGGAAGACCAGCGCACCGGTTTCATCGCGAAAATCGGCGGAGAACACGATACGGAATGGGAATAGAATATTGTCTTTCATGAACAGAAGACATTTTATGCTCTGGCTGTTCGCACTCGCGCAAGCGCTCGGCCAGGAGCCGGGGTCACGGAGGGATGTGCGCGAGTTCCTGGGGCTTGGTCCCGCGCCCGACGCGGCGGCGGCGAAGAAGGGCGACCCCCTCTATGGGCAGAACTGCTCGGCTTGTCATGGCGTGAACGCCCGCGGTGCGCAGGGGCCGAGCCTGGTGCGCTCGGCGGTGGTGCTGCACGACGAGAACGATGCCGAGATTGGGCGGGTCATTCGCGACGGAAGGCCGCAGGGCGGGATGCCGGCGTTCCCCAACCTTTCGAAAGACGATATTCATAATCTTGCTCAATATCTCAAGCTGCAGATCGAACTCGCGGCGAATCGCGGGACGTATAACAAGACCTACGGCGACTTGCGGAACAAGGTCACCGGCGACGCGAAGAAGGGCGAGGCCTTTTTCGCCGCCAACTGCACGCAATGCCATTCGGCGACGGGCGACCTCGCCAAGATCGGGGCGAAGTTCCGACAGGCGGCGCAACTGCAATCGCGCTTTCTCTGGCCCGCGGAGAAGGGTCCGGCGCAGGCGACCGTGACGACGGCGTCCGGCGAAATGATACGCGGGACGGTTCGGAAGATGGATGACTTTGAGGTATCGCTGACAGACTCGACGGGCGCGTACCGGTGGTGGCCGCGCGACAGGGTTCGCGTTGACACCGAAGACAAGCTGGCGGGACATCGCGCATTGCTGCCGAAGTATTCGAATGCCGATATTCACAACTTGACGGCGTATCTGGTGACACTCAGGTGAAGCTCGCGGTTCTTCTATTTCCCGGTCTGCTCTGGGGGCAGTGGCCGACTTACAACGGCGACTACACAGGGCGGCGCTTCAGCGATCTCGACCAGATCAATCAATCGAACATCGACCTGTTGAAGGTAGAGTGGATCTATCGCATCCAAGGTATTGGGGCGCAGCGCGGCGTGGGAGCGCCGACGATCAAATCGACACCGTTAATGGTGGACGGCGTTTTGTACTTCACCATTCCGGACCACGTGTTCGCGGTGAACGCTCACTCGGGCGAACAGATCTGGCAGTACGATTATGAAGACCACGGCGGCCACCTGGTGGGGCAGCGCGGCGTGGGTCTGTATGGCAACTGGCTCTACTTTCTTACGCCGGACGGCTGGTTTATTTCGCTCAACGCGAAGGACGGCAAGGAGCGTTGGCGCCAGAAAGTAGCCGATGAGAAGCTGCAATATTTCACCACGATGGCGCCGTTGGTGGTGAAGAATCACGTGCTGGTGGGCGTCAGCGGGGACGCGATGGATGTGCGCGGCTATCTGGAGGCGCGCGACCCGGAAACCGGAAACTTGCAGTGGAAGTGGTGGAGCGAACCCGAAAGGCCGGGCGACGCGGGCGCCGAGACATGGCCGAATCAAGCGGCGATGGACCATGGCGGCGGCATGACATGGCTGACGGGAACATACGACCCCGAACTGAATTTGCTTTACTGGGGCACCGGCAACGCGAACCCGGTGTTTGCCGGGCAGAGCCGGAAAGGCGCGAACTTATATACAGCGTCGATAGTGGCGCTGAACGCCGATACGGGGAAGCTGGTGTGGTACTTCCAGGCATCGCCGCACGATACACACGATTGGGACAACGTGGAAACACCGGTGCTGTTCGACGCGGTGATCGACGGCAACCCTCGAAAACTATTGGCGCAAGGTGCGCGCGCGGGCTGGTTCTTCCTGCTCGACCGGACCAACGGGACGAATTTGGTTTCGAAGCCATTCTCCGGGACAGGAAATTGGGCGGAGGGAGTGGACGCGAAGGGCCAGCCCATTCCAGATCCGGAGAAGGAGCCTAAAGTGGATGGCTCGATGATCGACATGCCGGCGATGGGCGCGACGAACTGGCCGCCACCAAGTTACGATCCGCAAACGGAGCTGTTCTACCTTAACGGGACCGAAGGCTACGGCATGGCCTATCTTTACGACACATCACCCCATCCCGAAGGCTACGGGGGAGGGAGCGGCGGAATCTTCGACAGCCGGTCGGCGCTGTTTGCGATCGACGTTCGCACAGGGGCGATCCGCTGGAAACACGAACACATTTCGGGGCCCGGAGAATCCGGCGGGATGTCGGGGGGTGTTCTCACTACCGCGGGACATCTATTATTCACGGGCGACACCGGGAAGCTGGTGGCGTTCGATCCGGCAAGCGGAAAAATTCTCTGGCATCAATCGATGTTGAGCAGCGTTAGCAATGGCCCCTCGACTTGGATGCTGGACGGGAAACAATATCTGACGATCGGCGCTGGTGACACGCTATATGCGTTTACGCTGGCCCGACTTCATTAGAAGCAGAGCCATTTTCCAGGACCTGTTTGACCTTTTCGGCGAGCTTGGATGCGGTGTATGGCTTCTGCAGGAACGCGGCCATTTTTTGATTTGTAAATCGCCGGATCACTTCGACTTCGTTGTAGCCGCTGCAGACGATGACCGGGACTTTCTCTGAAATCAGGCGCATCCGCCGCAACGTCTCTTCGCCATTCAAGACCGGCATGGTCATATCCAGCACGACCAAGTCAATTTCCCGATGATTCTCACGGAACAGTTCAAGTGCCTTTTCGCCGTCGCTGGCCAGACGCACCCGGTATCCGTGACGCTCGAGCGCTTTTTCTCCAACGCGGCGGACGATCTCTTCATCATCGACGAGCAGGATCAGAGCGTCGCCGTGGACCCGGTGATTTTCCTTTTCATCGGTTGGCTGGATGGGCTCGGCGTTGGTGGCTGGGAATAAAACTTTGAACGTGGTGCCCTGGCCGGGCTCACTATAAACGCGCATGGCTCCTTTGTGTCCGCGAACGATTCCAGAAACGGCCGCAAGGCCCAGTCCCCTTCCGGTGAACTTCGTCGTGAAGAAAGGATCAAAGATTCTAGCGCGGGTTTGTTCATCCATTCCTATTCCCTCGTCATGCACCTCTAGAAAAACGTAGGTGCCGGGAGTAATTTCGTCGCGCGTAAACGTCTGCGCTATATAACTGCTATCGACAGTGATTTTCCCTGTGCCGATCCAAACCTTGCCGGGCCGGCCCTCCATGGCTTCACCGGCGTTGATCACAAGATTCATGATCACCTGTTGAATTTGGCTTGGGTCGCCTTCTAACGTGCAGGGAGACTTAGATAAGTCAAGGACGATTTCCACATTCTTATCGAGCGACGGCTTGACCAAGCGAATCATCTCACGAACGCGAGGCGACAGATCGAACTTGAGCAGCTCAAAACGACCCTTGCCGGAGTAAGCCAACATCTGTCGGGTGAGGTCAGCGGCGCGTTCGGCGGCGAGGACGATATCTTCGGCGAGGTTCTTTTCGTTAACGGGAATGTTCTCTAATAAGAGGCTGGCATTACCGAGGATGCTGGTCAAGAGATTATTGAAATCGTGCGCGATACCGCCGGCCATAACGCCGAGACTTTCGAGTTTGGCGGTCTGGCGCATCTGTTCTTCGGCGTGGTGGCGCACGGTGATGTCCCGGGAAACGCAAAGTAACTTAGAAGGCATTCCGTCGGCATCGAGAATCGGGCTAACGATGACATCCCACCATCTATGCCCGTGTTGCGAGGCTCGGGAAGATCCCTGAAAGTGCGCTTGTCGGCCGGAGCGCGCATGTGTGAGGGCATTGCGGGCAGCCACGCGGTCCTCACCGGTCCATGAATCGATCCAGAAACGGCCGTCGCCCGACCCGCCGAGCAGCCTCACGGCTTCGGCATTCAAGAGCAAGGTGACACCGTCAGAGCTTAATACTTCAACGCAATCGGGACTGCTTTGAATTACGCTTCGCGCGAGTTCTTCGCTTTCGCGAAGCGCTCTTTCGGCATGCCGCTTGGCGTCGATGTCGGTGTTGGTGCCGAACCAGCGAATAATGTGCCCCTCGGCATTGCGAACTGGGCGCACGCGGGTTAGAAACCACCGGTACAGACCGTCCGAGCCGCGAAGGGGAAATTCCATCTCGAAGTGGTGGCCAGTGGCTAGGGAGAGGGCCCAATTTTCCAAGACTTTGGGGAGGATCTCGGGGTCGTGCACACTCTGCCAGCCCCAGCCCGCTATTTGTTCAAAAGTAGTGCCGGTGTATTCGTACCAGCCGCGGTTATACCAGAAGATGTAGCCGCCTTCATCAGCGATCCAAGCCAATTGGGGGATGGAATCGGCGAGCGCACGCAATTGGGTTTCGCTCTCCCGAATGGCCTCTTCGCCTTTCCTCCGTTCAGTAATGTCGAGCGTGATGCCGGTCATGCATTTGGGCTCGCCGTCGGCATCGAAAATGGGCCGGCCCGCCGCAAAGATCCATGCCTCGGTGCCGTCGGGCCGGTTGATCCGATACTCCGCCCGATACCTTCTCCTTTCGCGGATAGCGGTCTGAAAGTCGCGTTCGACCGCGGCGGAATCTTCAGGCCGAACCAATCGCAAAAAATTCTCGTAGTCAACAGGTTTGTCGGGAGCGAATCCGAAATTGATTTTGCATTGTTCCGAAGCGATCAAACGGCACTCAGGCAGCACAAATTCCCAGGAGCCTAGCTTGGCGGCATCGAGAGCGAATTTGAGTCGTTCTTCATTTTCTCGAAGGACTGCAGCGGAGCGCCGCTCGCGTTCAAATTGATCTCGAATTTGATACTGACGATGGCGCGAACGCAAAGCCGTGTTGACCGCGCTCAGCAGTGTCGCCATGCGGAGGGGACGCTCAATCAGAGTTACGTTGCCGAGGGGCGCGAACATCCGCAGACGGAGGCGGCTAGCATCGGTCACCTCGCCGCTGCCGGTCATCAGCAACAGCGGGAAATCGGACCACGACGGCTGCCTGTTCAGGGTATCGGCGAGGGCCTTGATGTTCGCTTCGTTGAGGGCCTCATCGGCGACAATTGCGGCGGCGGCGCCGGATTCTATGCGTTCCTTGAGATTATCTACATCCTCACACTTGCGCGAAGGAATATTGGCTTTGGTGAGGGACTGGGCAAGAAGATCGGCGTCGCGGCCATAAGGGGCCAGGACAAGCACACAATCGGAACCGGGACCCATCATTTGGCGTCGATCAGACGGCACCGCGCTTTTGAACGCTGGCATCGTCCAGCGTTTTCACGCTGCCCGAAAACGTTGGGATACCGGAGAGCACGCCGTGGAAGCCGCTCAACGGCTCACCCACGCTCAAGCGATTGTCGATGAAGCGAAGCTCCCGAATGTGATCTTCGTGCGCGCCGCCGCGCATTTTTACAACCGACACAGCTTTGCGAACTTTGCCTTCAGCCTCAAAGTATCGAAAAAGCATCACGTTATCAGCAAGGTAGCTGACGTCAACAGGCGACGACATGGCGGCACCCATTATTCCGGCCTGGGCGAGTATTAAGATACAGGTGACGCCTCGCTGGGTTAGGTAAGCGAGCAGTTCGTGCATCTGCGAGGTAAGGTAGCCCTCGCCGGGCATGGCGTTTAAGAACCCATTCAAGCTGTCGATCACAACCAGCACGGCATTTTCATCTTCCACCTTTTTGCGGATGCCGTGAATAAATTCGCCGGGGGATTTTTCGGCGGGGTCGATCGGCTCGATATACAAATTTCCTTTTCGGTACAGGTCAGTGGCTCCGAGACCCAGTTTATCGGTTCGATAAAGGACGGAAGCGATGGATTCGTCAAAGGAATAAATTGCGACGAATCCGCCAGCGCGGGCTATGGCAGTGGCGTAGGCGACGGAAACCGAAGATTTTCCGGCGCCCGCGGGCCCAATCAAAAGCGTACTGCTGCCCCGGCGCAACCCTCCGCCCCAGAGGGCATCGAGCCGTTCCAACCCGCTAGACAACACGCCGGGAGTTAGCTCGGCGCGGTGCTCGGACGCGACGAGGCGAGGGTAAATGACGACACCGCCAGTTTGAATGGCGTAGTCGTGATATCCCTCGCGGAAACGGGATCCACGCAACTTGGTGACTTGCAATCGGCGACGCATGGTGCCAATTTCGCGCGGAATACGCTCCAATGAAATGACGCCGTGGGCCAGGCTTTGCAGCTCAATGGTTTGTTCCGCCCCGGAACGGTCATCCAGTAAGAGGACGGTGCAATCGCGATTTGAAAAATAGTGTTTGAGGGCGAGAATCTGGCGGCGGTAACGCAGGGCATCGCGAGCCAGAAGGCGAATCTCGGAAAGGGAATCGATCACGACTCGGGTGGGCTGTTCGCGATCCAGTTCGGCAAGCAGCCTATCCACGGTGTCCTGCAACTCAATTTCAGAAGGATGGAACGCAGTGTACTGATCTTCGGGGCGCAGGCTTTCTTCACGCGCCGAATATTCGAGCAGCGTGACAGACTCCAAGGACCAGTTGTGGGAGTGGGCCACACCCATTAGCTCACGGGTGGATTCCGAGAGGGTCACGTACATGACTTTCTCGCCCTGGGCGGCACCTTCCAAGAGGAATTGCAGTCCGAGCGTGGTCTTGCCAGTACCCGGTTCGCCTTCCAAGAGGAATAAGTGACCTTTTGGAAATCCGCCGTTCAGGATATCGTCGAGCTCACGAATGCCAGTGCAGGCTCGGGCTTCAAAAACGTTTGCGAAGGATGGAATGTCTCGTTTCAAATAGCCCGACCTCTCTGTTTAAATTTTACCGTCAGCTTTTTGGCGGACCGTGCCCGAAACGCGGGGATTTCATGGGAAACGCGGTCAACTGGTGAAGGACTACACACTCACCAAATCGGCGGCGGCAATTTTTTTCGGATCGAAGCCGAAAGCCGCGACGGCATGGGCTTCTTTGACGCGGGCTTGGCAAGCAATATAGAGGTCGATTTCGGCGTTCGAACAAACGAACCCATCCTCGGCGGGATTGTAGGGAAGTCCCTTTGCCTGGTTAGCTTGCTGGAGGAGCGCGGCGCGTTGCAGGTGCGATTGATCTTCGCTTCTACGCTGGGCCTGGAGGGTCTGGAGCAGCTTGAAGGTCTGGTGGAAGATGCGCTGGAGGCGCTGCTCATGAATACCGAGGGTGCGGATGGCGGATTCGTTTTTTTGGAAGGCGCGGGCGGTGTTGAGAGCTAAGGTGAGGTCGGGATCGGGCAGTTGGGGAGTTTCGACGTGCGCGATGTTGCAGGCTTCGGAGAGGTTTCTCTTTAGGCGATCCTTTTCGGCGTGGGCTTGAGCGGCGATAGCGGCGGCATCGGCTAGCTCGACGGAATATAGATTGGATTCGAGAGCGGCGCAGCGGTTAAGGCGCCACTGGGTGTCGGCGAGGGTCTGGACGAGTTGCTTTTCAATGACGCCAGCGGGTTTGAGATCGTTTTGAAATTCCGCGATGAAGGTGACGTAAGCGGCGAGGTCCTCGGTGGGAAGGACGACGACTTGAGAGGTTAAGCCATGACGCAGAGCGTTTAGGCTGGAACGTTTTTTGCCGACTTCGGTGCGAGGACCCGTGGAGTGCTGCGCATTGAGAAAGTTGGTGCAGTTGGGCTTGGACATGTGGTGCTCCTGGG
>JANYJA010000228.1 GCA_025358575.1 Terriglobia bacterium | reverse complement strand
CGCCGCCGGGCCCACCTGCACCGCCTGGACCACCCTGCCGGCGCGGCGGACGGGCTTCTTCCAACGTCTTCAACTGCTCGGCAGTGAGGATTTTCTCCAGCTTTTCCTTCGTCTCTTTTTCAAGGTCGGCGACCTGCTTCTTCTGGTCGTCGGTCAAGTTAAGCTTCTCCATGGCAAATCGGGGGATCAGATGAATTCCGCCGGGAGGACCGCCCGGCCCACCGCCGCCCGGCCCACCGGGACCGCCTCCGCCCGGCCCGCCTTCGTGCTTGGGCGGCGGACCATCCGGCGCGTCGGCGGCAACCGCCCTGCCCGCCACGACCATGCCGCAGAATACAGCCATTACCAGCATCATCTTCGAGAAACGCTTCATCACGTGCTCCTTGCCGCCTGAAAGGCGGGATAAATTACGGTGTGCTTGAGGCACCCGAACGCCCCGGTCCAAAACAGCCGGGGTCGGACGTTGACTGGGGATTAGTGCGCGCCAAGCCTGTAAAGGTTTCAACATTGTTGGATGAAATGGGAAGTGCAACTTGCGTATGACATTCCTTAGGCCTCCTCCGCGGAATCTGTAGATGACAACGGGGTCATAACAACTCACAATCAGCGACAATCCGCATGAGATGCCCGAGCGGGCGTATCACGGTTTTGCTTGCCAGGCAAAGTCACATGTTGAGGTGCGAAAGCGACGTCGCAAAGGGTGTCCACTGGACAGCGATGAGTCCCTGAGTCGATAGAAACGCTGGCGCACCGATCGAACGCTCGCCCACATGACATTTTGCCGTAGTCGGGAAGGACGTTGGAAAGTGCCCGGGTTACCTGTATGCTGCTTAATTCGGCTCACACCCGGCTTTAATTAGGAAAGACCTATTATGCCTGTACCTGTTTCGCAAATGTGGACGGTCGCGAGTTATGTCCTCGCGCAGAAGATCAAACGCCGCAAGCGGTATCCGCTGGTATTGATGCTTGAGCCGCTGTTTCGCTGCAACCTTGCCTGCGCCGGCTGCGGGAAAATTCAGTATCCCGCCCACATTCTTAAGAAACATCTCACGCCCGAGCAATGCTTCAATGCCGTCGACGAATGCGGCGCGCCGATGGTCAGCATCCCCGGCGGCGAGCCGCTGCTGCATCCGCAGATCAAAGAGATCGTCGAGGGGCTGGTCGCCCGGAAGAAGTACATTTATCTGTGCACCAACGCCCTGCTGCTGAAAGAGAAGATCGATCTGTTTATCCCGAGCAAGTACCTCACGTTCAGCGTGCATATGGACGGCTTAAAGGATCACCACGACTTTGCGGTCTGCCGGGAAGGCACGTACGAGGTCGCCACCGACGCGATCCGCGAAGCGGTGAAGCGCGGCTTCCGGGTGACAACCAACACGACGCTCTTCGACGGCGCCGACGCCAAAGACGTACGAAACTTCTTCGATGAGATGATGTCGCTCGGCGTCGAAGGGATGATGCTCTCGCCCGGCTACAGCTACGACAAAGCCCCGGACCAATCGCACTTCCTGGGAAAGGCCAAAACCCGCCGACTGTTCCACAAGATCCTCAGCAACCGCAACCCCAAGTGGCAATTCAATCTCAGCCCGCTGTTCCTCGAATACCTGATGGGCAAGCGGAACTACACCTGCACGCCCTGGGGCATGCCGACCTACAACCTGTTCGGCTGGCAGAAGCCATGCTACCTGCTGCAGGACGGTTACGCAGAAACCTTCGCCGAATTGATGGCAACCACCGATTGGGACCGGTATGGCACCGAATCCGGCAATCCGAAGTGCGCCAATTGCATGGTGCACAGCGGTTACGAAGCCTCCGCCGTACACGCCACGTTCAATTCCTTAAGCGGCTTTCTTGCAACTGTACGCGGCACGCTGTTCTCGAGATACCCGAGCGCCGAAGCAAAGGCCGCACTGAGCCAGCCGATGAAGCCCGTCCACGCGCCTGCCGGCCTGGTTCAGTTAAACGGAAACAATCAACGGCCGTGACCCCCATCAATCCCGACGTAGCCGAAATAGCCGAGGGCGCGGTTCGCGAAAATCTGCAAGGCCTGGTGTGGCAATCCGCTACAGACGAAGAACTTCGCACCGGTCTCGAAAAAGCTTTCGATTACCGCGGCGATGTCACCATCACTCTTAAAGACGGAGCCCGCATTGAAGGTTATATATTCGATCGCCAAACCGGCACGACCCTATCCGATTCCCGAGTCCGCCTGTTTCCCAAAGATCAAGATCGGAAAATATCCATCTCCTACGCCGACATAGCCGGCCTCACCTTCAGCGGCCGCGACACTGCTGCCGGCAAGAGCTGGGAAGCCTGGGTCAAAAAATACTGGGAAAATAAAGCCGCCGGCGAAAAGCAAATCGAGCTTAAGCCCGAGACTTTGGATTGAATGTTGGCACAGGTAACCGCGGTGAAGAAGGCGGCGTCTTTACCCAGCGCCAAGCCGGGGGTGATCGTCCCAGTTTCCGCATCCAAACCGAAATCACCGTGTCGGGCGCGAACCAGCCAATGCAATCGCCCCCATGCCCGTCAA
>JANYJA010000152.1 GCA_025358575.1 Terriglobia bacterium | reverse complement strand
CGCGCGGAAGTGTGGAAGGAGCGCGCCATGGTTTTGCAAGCGGATCTCCAGAGCGCCGCCGATCGCCAGCGGCTTCTGGATGCAACTGGCGAGCTTTACGGATTGGTAGTGTTCGCGGGCGATCCCGTGCGCACCGGTTCACCGCGGGAGACTTTAACACAGGGTTTTGAAGTGAACTGCGCCGGGCCGCTGCTTCTGGCCCGGGAGGCCGCGGAACGCATGAAAGAGAAAGGAACCGCAGGTGCTATTGTCCTATTTGGAACCATGCAAGCGGTGGCTCTTTTTCCGGGATCCACGGCGTATTCCGCCGGTAAGGCCGCGCTCGTGCATGGAGCGCAAATACTGGCCAAGGAATGCCGCGGTCCAGCCAATGTGCGAGTAAATACGATCTGCCCGGGCGTTATGCAGGCCGGAATGGCTTCGGCGAGTATCGCCAGCGGCAAATATGACCGATACATTACAGATGGCACGATTTCGCGCTTCGGCAGGGCCGAAGACATAGCTCGCACGGTTCGATTCCTGCTGGAGCCGGATAACTATGTTACAGGCCAAGTGCTCACTATCGATGGCGGGCTGACGCTTTAACTTACTGCGGCAAAGCGAAAGTCAGGATGCTGCCTCCGCTGGGCATCGTGACGTATTGCCGCCCACCCACCATGTAAGTCATCGGCGAAGTTACCAGTCGAGTGCCGGTATTGATTTTCCAGAGATTCTCCCCCGTCGCGGCATCGAACGCCATCAAATAGCCGTCCTCATCGCCTGAGAAAATGAGGCCGCCCGCGGTAGATAGGGTCCCTGCCCACGGCGCTTTGAAATACTTGAAGGCCCACTTCGTTTCACCGGTCGCGGGATCGAGAGCGGTCAGACTTCCGGACTCTTTCTCGTCGGTGACGCCGCGAAAGACGCTGCCCCAATATGACTTGCCTTCGATCAAGACAGGCGGCGCGGCGTAGAAGATGTCGCATTGCTCGCGGACCGCCAAGTAAAACAACTTCGTCTGCGGATTGTAAGAAGGAGCCATCCAGTTAGTCGCTCCCGCTAGACCTGGACACACGCGATTGCCATCGGTATTCGGTTCGGTGTTCGCCATCAAAATAGGACGGCCTTTGTTATCGAGTTCCTTGGCCCATGTCTGGCGGGCAAAAGGCTTGCCCATTAGAAACTCGCCTGTTTCGCGATCCAGCACATAGAAAAAAGCGTTGCGATTAGCTTGCACTACAACCTTCCGCGGCTTTCCCTTCCAGTCAATGTCGAGAAGCATGGGAGTTTCAGCCGCATCCCAATCGTGCGTGTCATGCGGCGTGAATTGGAAATGCCACTTCAGTTTTCCCGTATCGGGATCGAGAACAACTAACGAGCAGGAGTATAGATTGTCGCCTTTGCGCACGTCGCCGAACAGGTCGGGACCGGGATTGCCGACGCCCCAATAAAGGGAGTTTAGCTGGGGATCGTAGGTGCCGGTCATCCACGCGGGACCGCCTCCGTGCTGCGCGGAATCGCCAAGCCATGTGTCGCCGCCCGGTTCGCCTTTCAGCGGGATCGTGTAGAATCGCCAGGCGCGTTCGCCCGTTTTTGCGTCGTAAGCGTCGATGAATCCGCGAACGGCCTGCTCGCCGCCGGAGATTCCGACGATTACCTTGTCCTTAATCACCAAAGGCGCAAGGGAAGCGTAATGGGTGCCGGGCACCCACGGGGCCATCTCAGCTTGCCAGATCTTACGCCCGGTTTTTGCCTCCAGCGCGACGACGTTTGAATCCGCGGTCACCATGAATAACCGGTCTCCGAGAATGGCGAGCCCGCGATTGACCGCGGTGGCGTTCCGGCCCGATGGAAAGGCGTGTTTGTATTGCCACAGCTGGCGTCCGCTGCGGGCGTCCAGCGCAACGGCAATGCCATGGGCCGCGGTGAAGTACATGACGCCATCCACCACCAGCGGCACGGTCTCGAATGCGCCGGTTTCGCCGGTTTGATACATCCAGTCAAGCCGCAGATTCCTTACATTACTGGTATTGATCTGTTTCAGGTCACGATGACGAATCGCGCTGTAATCGCCCCAGTAAGTGAGCCAGTTCTGCTGCTCCTTGAGCGCGTTTACGAGGCGGTCGGAAGTAACTTGTTGTGCGGAAAGAGAAGCCAGCGCGAGCAAGCCCAGAGCCAGTCTGCGCATTACTTGATTCCTTTCGTTTTGATCGCGTCCGCACCGGAAGTTTGCTGGCCGCGCAGTGAATCGAGATAGGCTAGAAGATTTTGCAGATCTTTGGCCGGCAGCGTTTTGTAGGCGGGCATTAGCGATTGTTTGGGATAGATAACTTCTTTCAATTCCGACTTATTGAACAAAGCAAAGCGGTCATTGCCAAGCCGAAGCTGAACGGTGAACGTGTCCTCATTGACGCGCACGCCGGTGATTTTCTTGCCGTCTTTCGTGAAGAGGGTGACGCCTTCGTACTCCGCTGGAATGTCGGCAGAGGGTTCGACTATGGATTGGTGGATGTAGTCGGACGAGCGCCCGGAGCCGACGCGCGAAAGGTCCGGTCCAAAATTGCTGCCTTCATCCCCGATGCGGTGACAACCCGCGCAGCCGCTGCGCCCATAGACGCGCTTGCCCGCGTCGGCATCTCCGTTCACCGGAACACTGATCACGTTACTGCCGCCGAGGTGGCGGATGTAGCGTACGAGCTTATCGAGATCGTCCTTTTCGATGTTTTCAAATGACGGCATGGAAGTGCCGGGGACACCGCTCCGGATGATGTTCTTAATGTCGTCGTTGGTGGAGCCGCGCACAAGCTTTGCGGAGATGAGGCTTGGACCGCGACCGCCGCCGGCCGTGAGACCGTGGCAGAACGCGCAATTGCTGCGGAACAGCGCGCGGCCTTGTTCAACGTCCTGCTCGCTGCCGTTTTGGGCTGAGATGAAAAAAGGAAATAGCAGTGCGACTGCGACCGGGAGCAGCTTCATTTTAAGGTTTAGATGTCTATTCTATCGGAAAAGTTGAAAACTATAATGGACATTGCCCACCCACTCAGCGAGCCGGCGACCATGGTTGCCGGTTAGCGTCGCGATTGCCCTCGGATCCTTGTACGGAGTCTACGCTCACCAACTCACCGGAATGGGGTTGGTGGGCCCCGATGAACCACGTTATGCGTCGATCGCGCGGGAGATGGCATGGTCGGGCGATTGGATCACGCCGCGCTTGTGGGGCGCCGCATGGTTCGAGAAGCCGGCGTTATTTTATTGGATGACGGGGCTTGCGATGCGGCTCGGAGTCTCGGATGATCTCGCGCCGCGACTGCCTTGCGCGATTCTCGGCGTCGCCTTTCTGATCTTCTTCGCTTGGTGGCTCCGCCGCGAATTCGGAACGCGCGCGGGGTTGTATTCCGCGTCGCTTCTCGCGACCAGCGCGGGATGGCTCGCGTTCAGCCGCGTGGGTGTTCCGGATATGCCGCTTAGCGCGACCTTCGGCGCGGCGATGCTGCTGGCGTTCCCGTGGATCGCGCGGCGGGACCGGCGCGCACTTCCCGCCGCGGCTATTTTGTTGGGACTTGCGGTGCTCGCCAAAGGTCTGGTGCCGCTGGTTCTCGCTTTGCCCGCGCTGTGGTTCGGCAGACGGCAAGTTACAGATCTCCTGCAACCCGCGCTCCTGTTTTTATTCGCGGCTGCGGCGTCGCCCTGGTACATTCTCTGCACGGTGCGAAATGGGATGCCGTTTCTCGCGACGTTCTTCTGGCAGCATCAAGTAGGTCGATTCACATCGCCCGACTTGCAACACGTGCAGCCGTTTTGGTTTTACATCCCCGTCGTCGCTGGACTGATATTTCCGTGGTGCTTTCTGTTGGCGTTGCTCGTTCGTCGAAACCTGTTTCACGACGTTCGCACGCGCTTCCTGCTTGCTTGGATACTGTTCGGATTGCTGTTTTTCTCAGCCTCCACCAATAAGCTGCCTGGATATCTGTTGCCGCTGTTGCCCGCCGTCGCCGGGCTGATGGGAATTGCGCTCGCAAGGGCGCGCTTTGCCGGCGGATGGCTGCTCGCATCGGTCATGCTCCTCGTGTTGATCCCCGTGATCGGAGGCGTCTTGCCCGAGGCGCTCGTCTCCGGAATCAAAAGTGTATATCCGGTCGATCCGGCCGTCGCCGCGCGCGCGGCACTGTGGTTGCCGGTGCTTTTCTTGATCGGCGTCGCGTGTCTCGTCTTCGATAGAAAAGGTTGGCGCGACGCGGCGGTGGGTCTAGTAACGGGCTCCGCCGCGGTCGCGCTGGTATATCTGGTACATGCGACTGTGCCCGCGATTGACCAGCAAGCGTCGGCTCGCCAGCTCTGGCGTGAGGTGAAAGCTGTTCCGAATGTTTGCGTCGATCAACTGAACCGAAACTGGCGCTACGGATTGAACTATTACTCAGTCTCTCCGCTGCCCGATTGCGGGCCCAATGCCACTGGCTCGCGCATCGTAATGGAGGGCGGCCGCGCCGTGCTGAAGAAAAGCGGCCTGTGAAGACGATGGTTGAAAGTGCGTGGACGGCCACGGCGGAACCGCTTTCCTGGAAACCGCGGCTGACGTCGCTTTCTTTTTTAATTCTGTTCTTCCTGGCGAGCTACAATTTTGCAAACTGGTTCACAGGCCGACGGGCGCACGTTCCCTCCATGGCGTTCGGGTGGGAGTCGCATGTGCCCTTCTGGCCTTGGACAATCATTCCCTATTGGTCTAGTGACCTGCTTTATGCGGCCTCGATTTTGCTCTGCAGCACACGCCGCGAGCTGGTTAGACATACCAGACGGCTCGTCGCCGCACAGGTAATTTCAATTTTGTGCTTTTTGGTGTTCCCGCTGCGTTGCATTTTCGAACGCCCCGAGACGCGCGGGTTTTTCGGTTGGTTGTTTCACGTCTTGCTGTTCTTCGATATGCCTTTCAACCAGGCACCCTCGTTACACATCAGCCTTGTGGTTATTTTCTGGAGCTTTTTCTCGGCACATCTGAGCGGGCTCTGGCGGATGGCGATGCGGGCTTGGCTTGTTCTCGTTGCAATCTCGACAATGACCACGTATCAGCATCAATTTATCGATTTGCCGACCGGAGTATTGGCAGGTTTTTTAGTCCTCGCGGTATTTCCGGATCACACCCACACGGGACGACGCCCATGAGCAAGGATCGCCGGCACGGCAAAGCGGAATAAACAACTACTTCACGCCGTCTTTTGTAATTCGCTCGGCGTTCAGATACGGACGCAGTGCTTCCGGGATTAAGACACTTCCATCCTGCTGCTGATAGTTCTCGACGATCGCAACCCAAGTGCGTCCGACAGCCAATCCGCTGCCGTTGATGGTGTGCGCGAACTCAGCTTTGCCTTTGGCGGTTTTGCACCGGATATTAGCGCGCCGGGCTTGAAAAGCCTCAAAATTCGAACACGACGAAATCTCCTTGTAATCGTTTTGGCCTGGCAGCCACACTTCGATGTCGTAAGTTTTCGACGACGAAAATCCCATGTCGCCGGTGCACAGCACCACGGTGCGGAACGGAAGGCCCAGGCGCATGAGGATGTCCTCGGCGTCCGCCGTGAGCTTTTCGTGCTCGGTTTGGCTCTGTTCGGGACTTGTGAATTTGACCAGTTCCACCTTTTGAAACTGATGCTGGCGGATGATGCCGCGAACGTCACGTCCGTACGAGCCAGCTTCACTGCGAAAGCACGATGTGAAGGCGCAAAAACTAATGGGGAGTTGTTCAGCTTCCAGAATTTCATCACGGTAAAGATTAGTGACCGGCACCTCCGCGGTCGGGATCAGCCAGAGATCGTGATTCTCGCATTTAAACAAATCCTGCCCGAATTTAGGAAGATTGCCGGTTCCGAAAAGGCTGTCGGAATTGACTAGAAACGGGGGCAGCACCTCCGTATAACCGTGCTCGCGCGAATGCACATCCAGCATGAAGTTGATCAAGGCGCGCTCCAGTTTCGCGCCCATCCCAATGTAAAAAGCGAACCGCGCGCCAGTAACTTTGGCCGCGCGCGCCATGTCAAGAATTCCCAGCGCGGGCCCGAGATCCCAATGGGGCTGAGGATTGAAATCGAATGTGCGTGGCGTGCCTGAGCGCCTCAGTTCGATATTATCGTTGGCACTGTGGCCCACGGGAACGGATTCCTGAGGAAGGTTAGGAATGCCCGCCATCAATCCACGAAATTCCTCTTCGATAGCTTCGGCGATTCGGTCCAGGGTCGAGATCCGGTCTTTCATTTCGGCGCTGCGGCGCTGCGCTTCGACGGAGTCCACGCCTTCGCGGCGCAATTTCGAAATCTCCGAATTGGCGGCATTGCGGGCTGCTTTCAACTCCTCGGCTTCCGTGATGGCCGCGCGGCGGTTCCGATCCAATTCGCGAAAGGGCGCGAGATATTCGGTATCGCCCCGCGTCGCCAAACGTTTAGAAAACAGGTCCAAATTCTTTCGAAACTCGGCCAAATCATGCATTCAGTTCAATGCTAACAGGCTGGGCGCAGATCTCCTGTGAACGGAATGGGGAGGGGAAAGTCGTGCGGATGGTGAGACAGTAAATGCGGAACTACTCGTCGTCCTCTTCTACAGCGATCGGCTCTAAATCCTCGGCCTCGAAAATTTCGCGGCACTCGAGACACTCGACATAATCAACTCCGTCGCGCCTCGCAATCATCTCCGTACGGTTATGGTCACACATAAACGAGATACGATTTATTCTAATGATCCAGCACCCGTTGTCAAGGGTGTTTAATGATCATTTTCAAAATGCTTTCTCCTTTTCTCGAAAACCTCGTGCAGCGCAGAGTAGCAATTCGATAGCCAAGGACGCTATGCGTGAGGCTTTTGGCGGCGCTACAATTCGAGTGCGATGCCATTTCCGATTCACCGGGCCCGCCGTTTGCGATCCAGCGAGAGCCTCCGCTCGCTAGTTCGTGAAACGCGGCTTCACCCGGCGCAAATGATTCTGCCATTATTTGTTTGCCCAGGCGAGGGCGTACGTCGCGAAATCGGATCGATGCCGAACCAGTACCAACTCTCCATAGAGAATTTTGTTGGCGAGTGCGAAAAGGCACGGGCGTTGGGGGTCGGCGGAGTCCTGGTGTTCGGGCTTCCGGAATCCAAGGATGAACTTGCGTCGGGCGCATACGCCCCGGACGGAATCGTGCAGCGAGCGGTTCGCGCGGTAAAGCAGGAAGTTCCTGGGTTGCTGGTAATTACCGACGTTTGCAACTGCGAATACACCAGCCACGGGCATTGCGGAAAGATTGTAAACGGCGATGTGGACAACGACGCCACGCTGGAATGGCTGGGCGAAACCGCGCTCTCCCATGCGCGAGCCGGGGCCGATGTCGTGGCGCCGTCCGACATGATGGACGGGCGCGTAGGCGCGATTCGGCGTGTGCTCGATTCGAATGGCTTCAGCAACACCCCGATTCTTTCCTACGCTGCTAAATTTGCCTCGGTATTTTACGGCCCTTTTCGTGAGGCTGCGGAATCCACGCCGCAGTTCAGCGATCGCCGCGGTTACCAGATGGACCCGGCCAATGCGCGCGAGGCCATGCGCGAGATCGAGCTCGATCTCGAAGAGGGGGCTGACATGATCATGATTAAGCCCGCTATGCCCTATCTGGATCTGATTTGGGAGGCGCGCCAGCGTTTCGATGTGCCGCTCTCGGCTTACCAAGTCAGCGGCGAGTACTCGATGATTGAGGCCGCCGCGCGGAACGGCTGGCTCGATCACGACCGAGCGATGATGGAAAGCCTCACGTCCATCCGTCGCGCCGGGGCGGATTTCATACTGACGTATTTTGCGCTCACTGCCGCTCGGGTTCTCGGGTAAGCGGCGACGTGTTCATCGGTTGGTTGCCAATGTGCCGGACCATTCCGCTACGGGAATTTGAAACAAATCGCGGCTTAACACGGCCATTTCGACCGAGGCAGGAAGGCCGCTCTCCGGTCTTCCGGCAGCCCATTTGAGCGGGTTCCGCTGTCTGAGCGGTGCATAAACTGAGAATACTCCACTCCGGTTGCTAGTATTGGGTCTTAGCCCATGAGTCCAAATCAGCCAGCCCAGCCGCCAAAATTGCCTATTCCCGGAGTGAAGAATTTAATTGCAGTAGGTTCGGGAAAGGGAGGGGTCGGCAAAACCACAGTAGCGGTGAATCTGGCGATCGCCCTTGCTGGGATGGGCCACGCCGTGGGGTTGATGGATGCCGATGTCTACGGGCCCAACGTCCCTTTGATGATGGGCGTAAACCGCACGCCGATGGCGCATGGGGAGCGCATCCAGCCGCTCGAAAATTTCGGTGTGAAGCTGATGTCAATGGGGTTTCTCAATCCCGGCGACAAGCCGCTAGTGTGGCGCGGACCCATGCTGCATAGTGTGATCCAGCAGTTTCTGCGCGGCGTCGATTGGGGCGAACTGGACTATCTGATCATCGATCTGCCTCCCGGGACTGGCGATGTGCAGTTGACGCTGATCCAAAGCGCGCCGGTCACGGGTGCGATTGTGGTCACCACGCCCTCGGCCGTCTCGCTGGAAGATGCGCGTAAAGCGGTCCACATGTTCGCGCAGGTGAAAGTACCCATCCTTGGAATTGTCGAGAACATGAGTTATCTGAAGTGCCCGCATTGCGAGGAGCGTATTGACGTTTTTAGCACTGGCGGCGGGAAACGCACCGCCCATGAGATGAAGGTGCCGTTTCTGGGCGAACTCGCACTCGATCCCGAGGTGAGGATGGGCGGCGATTCCGGCAAGCCGGTAGCTTTGCGCACCGACGATCCCCACGCGCGCGGTTTCATTGAGCTGGCCCGGGTCGTCGCGGAACGAGTGCAGGCACAAGGCCAGCCCGCGGGACCGACAATCTCGATTTCCGAGTAGATCCATCCCAAAGTGGGTGTTATAGTGTTAGAAACCCGACAATTCCACAGGAGTTCAGTTCATGACCGGCATGTCTAGCGATTCCAAACAACAATACGATGTAGCGATTATCGGCGCGGGGTATGAGGGGGGATTGTTAGGCGCCATCCTCGCATACAAGGGCGTGAAGGTTCTAATGGTGGATAATTCCATTCATCCTCGATTCGCGCTGGGAGAATCCACCGTGCGTCACACGTTTCGCCTGATGAAAATTATTGGCGAGCGTTTTGGCGTGCCTGAGATCAAGGATAAGTTTAGTTCGGCCAGCGGGCTGCATACATCGGTTGCCGCGTCCTGCGGCGAGAAGCGAAACTTCGGATTTATTTATCATCGCGAGGGGCAACATCAAAATCCGACTGAAGCGACGCAGTTGGTGATTCCGCCATTTCGCGAGGGTTACGAAGCGCATCTATTCCGGCAAGATATCGATAGTTTTCTGACGTACACGGCGGTTCGCTACGGCGCTACCGTTAAGTACCGCACGAGCGTAAATAACGTGGAGATCGACGGCAGCGGCGTGCGGCTTGGCACGGCTGCGGGCGAGGAGTTCCGCGCGCGTTATGTGGTGGATGCGTCGGGCAGCTTCGGCGTGCTTTCGCGCGCACTCAATCTGCGCGACAATCCGCCGCGCCTGAAACTCAATACGCGCTGCTTGTTCACGCACATGATCGACGTCAAGGAGTATGACGATCTGGTTCTGCCGAACGGCGTGCCGCGATATCCTGAGCGCTGGTACAACGGGACCTGTCACCACATCTTCGATGGCGGCTGGCTCTGGGTGATACCGTTCAACAATCGCAAGGGTTCAACGAATCAGTTGGTGAGCGTCGGGCTGAGCTATGACAACATTCGTTTCCCGAGGCCGAAAGACATGACTCCGGAGCAGGAATGGGCTTCGTTTCTCAGCAAATATCCGAGCATCAATGAGCAGTTCAAGGATGCCAAGCCGGTGCGCGACTGGATTTCGAGCGACCGGTTGCAGACGTCTTCGAAGCAGTCGGTCGGGGATCGGTGGTGCCTGACGGCGGCGGCGCACGGGTCGGGATTCATCGACGCGCTGTTTTCGCGAGGTCTGGCGAGTTCCACGGAGGTTCTGAATGCGCTGGCGTCGCGTCTATTGAAAGCCGTTAAAGACGACGACTTCTCACGCGAAAAATTTGAGTACCTCGAGCGCGTGGAAGAAGCGAACATGCGCATTAACGACCGCTTGACCAGCACCTCCTACGCCTGCTTTCGCAGCTTTGAAACGTGGAACGCGTGGTATCGGATCTGGGCGCTGGGCGTGGGTCTTGGCGATCTGCGGTTGACATCGGCCTATCGAAAATACAAGAAAAGCCACGACGAATCGGTTCTGCCGGATGCCGAAGAGCCGATGGGGTTGTTCTTTAGCCAGCACGCAGGCTACGGGGAGTTATTCGAGAGTTGCGCTCAGCAGGTGGATGCGATGATCGCCGGGTCCGCAAGCACGCAGCAAACTGCGGATGAGATATTCCGTCGGATGCGGGAATGCAAGTTCGCGCCTCCTTCGCTGAAGCTGGGCGATCCAAACGCGAAGTTCATTAATCAGGGGACGATTCCCGCGATCTTCCAGACGTTGAAGTGGCTCATGACGTCGGCGCCGCCTGAGATTAAGGAAATGAGCATGGGGATTATGGCGGACATCAATCCCATGAGCCCGCACTCGCGATGGCGGACGAAGCCAGCGCTGACTTAATTTTAATCGATCCGGAGGAACCGGATTGCTCTACCGGCTCAAGTTTGCCATGAGCTTTTCGACGTGCTTGGCGAGCACATCGCATTCCAGATTCACCCGGCTGCCGGGAAGATGGGTTGCGAGCGTGGTGTGATGGTACGTATGCGGAATAATGGCGGCGGCCAGCACACTATCTTCCAGACGCGCAATGGTGAGGCTGATGCCGTCGATTGCGATGGAGCCTTTATAAACCAGATATCGATCAAGTGCTTCGGGGACGTGGATACGAAGCCACCAATTGTCTTCGCCGAGTAGTTCAAGCGAGAGAAATTCGCCGGTGCCATCGACATGTCCTTGGACGATGTGACCGCCGAGGCGGGTGGTGGGCAACAGGGGACGTTCGAGGTTTACGCGAGAGCCAAGACCGAGATCGCCGAGGTTGCTGCGCTCAAGCGTCTCGGGAGCAAGATCGGCGGAGAATGAATCGGCGGTAAGCGCGACGGCGGTGAGACAGACGCCATTCACGGCTATACTGGCGCCGGGTTGCAGGTCCGAGAGCACGGTGGCGCAGTTCACCACCAAGTGCGAACCGGCTTGCGCGACGAAGCCCAGCTCTTCAATAATTCCGGTGAACATCAGAGATCCTTTTCAATCCAGCCTTCAACGGCAAATTCGTTAGGCGCGATGTTATGCAACACCAGGTCGCGAATCTGAATGGCATCGGCGCGACGGCGGCGGCCAGCGCCTCCGGCCATCGGCAGCGACTGCAAACCACCGAGAATTTTGGGTGCGTAATAGAAATAGATTTTATCCGCCACTTGCGTCTCTAAAACCGCCCAGTTAACCTTACTGCCTGCTTCAACCAGCAGCGAAAGATATTTCTGCTCGCCCAGCCAGTTGATCGCGCTCCGGAGATCGGCACGGCCGCCAGGGCCATCGAACTGCAGAACGGTGATGTCGCGCTGTGCCATGGCGCGCCGGCGCTCGGCGGATGCTGCCGATGTGGTGATCACAACCAGATCGCGCGCAAAGCTCTTGACCATCTTGGAGCTCAATGGCAATCGAAGCTGAGAATCGACGACCATGCGTAACAGAGGGCGGCTGCGCGGCAGGTTGGTCCGGTCGGTCAGCAGGCAATCGTCGGCCAGCACGGTGCCGATACCGGTTAGGATGGCATCCGATTCATGACGAAGCTGCTGCACATGCGCGCGCGCGATAGGGCTGGTGATCCAGCCACGATTGTCATCGGGGGCGGCGATTTTCCCATCCAGCGTCAGAGCGGTTTTCAGCGTGACCAGGGGACGGCGGGTGCGCATGAAATGCGCGAACGGCTCATTGAGACGCTCCGCTTCCACGTGGAATCCAAGCGCCATTTCAACTTCGATTCCCGCCGCCCGCAGCTTGCGGAAACCATCGCCGGAGACCAAGGGATTCGGGTCCTGCATGGCGCTCACCACGCGCTGGACACCGGCGGCGACGATCGCGTCGGCACAAGGGGCGGTGCGGCCCTGATGAGAACACGGCTCCAAAGTGACGTAAAGTGTTGCGCCGCGCGCGCGTTCGCTCGCCTGCTCCAGAGCGAGGATCTCGGCATGCTTCACCCCCGCGAAAGTATGGAAGCCGCGCCCCACAACTTCGCCGTCTTGGACAAGAAGCGCGCCGACAAGTGGGTTGGGACTGGTCTGCGCGCGTCCTTGCCTGGCAAGGTCGAACGCCTCGCGCATGAAATCGCCGTTTATCATTCGAAGAGCGATGCGATGAAGCTTTCGGCCTCGAAAGGCAGCAGGTCGCCGGCTTGCTCTCCAACGCCTATGTAGCGAATGGGGAGCCGCAACTCACGCGCGATGGCCACGACCACGCCACCCTTCGCGGTGCCGTCCAGCTTGGTGAGGACGATGCCGGTGACACCGGAACTTTCAGTAAATTTACGGGCTTGCTCCAAACCATTCTGTCCGGTGGTGGCATCGAGCACCAGCAGCACTTCATGCGGCGCATCGGGGATTACGCGTGACGCGGTGCGGCGCATTTTTTCCAATTCGGCCATCAAGTTAGTTTTGGTTTGAAGACGTCCGGCGGTATCGACGATCACGTAGTCCACTTTGCGCGCGCGAGCCGCGTGCAAGGCATCGAACAGAACTGCGCTGGGGTCGGAGCCCGGTTTCTGGCGGATCACTTCAGTGCCAGTTCGCTCACCCCAAACTTCAAGCTGCTCGATGGCAGCGGCGCGGAAAGTATCGGCCGCGCAGAGCAGCACCGACCTGCCCTCGCCTTGGAAACGGCTGGCGAGTTTTCCGATGGTGGTGGTCTTTCCCGCCCCGTTCACGCCAACGACCATGACCACGGCGGGAGGCTCGAAGACGTGCGGCATGGGGCGCTCCGAGCCCTCCAGGATTTCTAGGAGCTGTTCGCGGATTAAAGAACGAAGTTCGGAGGCATCACCGATGAGCTTGCGATCCACGCGTTCGCGAATGCGATCCAGAATTTCGTTGGTTGTGCTGACGCCGATATCCGCGGAGATGAGCGTGTATTCCAGTTCATCGAGCAGATCGGCATCGATTTCTTTCTTTCCCGAAAGCGCGTCTTCGAGTCGCGTGACAAGGCCCGCACGCGTTTTCTGTACGCCACTTTTTAATTTTTCAAGGAGGGTTGGCTCCTGCTCTACCGAGCCAAACAGCGTCTGAATCATCCGACACTATTTTAGCGCGTGAGGTATTCCGTGGCCTTGAGTTCTGAATCTATTTGTGAGGAAGGTCGCCGGTAGGCTTGTTCTGGGTGATTTCGTTGAATGCGTCTTTGAGTTGGGCCTGGAGACCATCGCCGACCCAATTCTTATCGGCATCGGGCAAGGTTAGAGATTTGAGATCGTCGAGCTTCTTGCCGTTCTTGACGGCGGCGGCAACGGTTGCATGCAGATCGGTCATGAATTTCGCCTGGCCGGTGAGGATTTCCGGGCCGCCCGGCTCACCATGGCCGGGGAGCACGTGAAGTGGATTGAGCTTCAGAGCGGCGCCGGCGACTTTGGGCCAGTTGCCGATGTTGCCGTCAGCCGTGTAGTTGTAAGCGCCGTTCACAACGGCATCGCCAGTACAGAGAACGCGCTCTTTTGGGAGGAAAACGAAAGCGTCGCCGCGGGTGTGCGCCCAACCCAAAAAGCGAAACTGCACTTCGCGCGTGCTGTCTTTCAGCACGAACAGCGATTTGTCGAAAGTCTGCTTGGGCGGCTCGGCCGTGTCGCGATGAAGATCGCCAACGTCTTTGCGCTCTTTGGCCGTGCTCAGCCAGCGAGCGGGTTCGTATCGTTTCATCTCATCGGCAACGCCTTTGTAAGCGAGGGTAATGGCACCGGCTTCAGTCCAGACGGCGTTGCCATAAGCGTGATCGCCGTGGTGGTGCGTATCGAAAACATATTTGACGGGCTTGGTGGAAAGCTTCTTGGCTTCTTCCATTACGAGACGCGCGCCGCTAGGGAAATTGGCATCGACCACAATCAAGTAGTCCTTCATCTCGATCAAGACGTTGTTGCAATGGCCCAGATTCTTAATGTCGCCTTCGCGAAACCAAACACCGGGCACGATCTGGGTGGTGCCGTTCGGGACCGCCTGGGTGCGAGTGGCAAAAAACGCCATGGTGCCGAGGCCCGCAAAAACAGTCGCCGTCCAAAATCGAGTTATCTTCACTGTGATCCTCCGCGAATCACACAGTCTATAACAGTGGAAGGGTGGGCGCGAGGCGAAATGCTAAAATAAGTATTCTTGACACGCAGGCTTCTGGAGGAAATCGGATGGCGGTAAGACCGCGTCGCGCGGCGGTGGCGGTGGACGTTGGCGGCGTCCTGGTTGGGGGCAATTACCCGATTGTGGTGCAGTCGATGACCAACACGGATACGGCCGATGTGACGGGCACGGTGAATCAAGTGATGGCGCTGGCGCAAGCGGGCTCGGAGTTGGTGCGCGTTACGGTAAACACGGAAGCCGCCGCGGAGGCGGTTCCGAAAATCGTCCGCACGTTGAACATGTTTGGCGTGCGCGTGCCGATTGTCGGAGATTTTCATTACAACGGGCATCTGCTGCTGAAGAAGTATCCGGAGTGCGCGCGCGCGCTGGCGAAATACCGCATCAATCCGGGGAACGTGAACATCGGCAAGAAGCACGACGACAATTTCCGCACCATGATCGAAGCGGCGGTTGAGTACAAGCGCCCGGTGCGCATCGGGGTGAATTGGGGATCGCTCGACGCCCAGTTGCTGACGCGCATGATGGATGAAAACAGCCGGCTTCCCGAACCGAAGGATGCGCGCGAGGTGACCATCGACGCGATCGTCGTGAGTGCGCTGGAATCGGCTGCCGCTGCCGAGCATCATGGACTTTCCCGGAACCGTATTATTCTTAGCGCGAAAGTCAGCGGCGTGCAGGATCTGATCGATGTTTATCGTCAGCTTGCCGCGAAGTGCGATTACGCGCTGCATCTTGGATTGACCGAAGCGGGACTCGGAGCGAAAGGGATTGTCGCGACCACGGCGGCGCTTTCGGTGCTGCTACAGGAAGGTGTTGGGGACACGATCCGCGCGTCATTGACGCCGCTGCCAAATGGCGATCGCACGGAAGAAGTGATCGTGAGCCAGCAGATTCTGCAATCGCTGGGAATCCGCAGTTTCACGCCACAAGTGACCGCTTGCCCCGGCTGCGGACGCACCACCAGCACGTTTTTCCAGGACATGGCGGACCAGATCCAGAACTATCTGCGAGACCAGATGCCAACTTGGAAAGATCGTCACTTTGGCGTTGAGAACATGAAGGTGGCGGTTATGGGATGCATCGTAAACGGGCCGGGCGAATCCAAGCACGCCAACCTGGGCATTTCGCTTCCGGGCACTTTTGAGGAGCCGGTGGCTCCGGTTTACGTTGACGGGCGGCTGGTCAAGACGCTGCGCGGCGACCATATCGTGGCCGAGTTCATCGGCATGGTGAACCAGTATGTAGAAAGCCATTACGTGGCCGTTGAGGCCGAAACCGCGGCGGTTTGAGAATCTTTTGGAACTTGGGGTAGGTCTCCTGTATCTAGAATACCGAGGGGTGCACTCGTCTCTATGGCTACAGTCAATCTGGCGGAACGCGAAGCAGCGGTAAATGGAGTGAGCGGCGCAAGTTCGCCGAATTTAGTTCAGGGTCCGTATCGCATTTTCAACCGGATTGTCGATTGGATCACGGATGAGCGGATGGAGCTGATCAACATCACCGATCGCATTAACGAGATCGTGCGCAAGAGTGGCGTGCGGGAAGGAATCGTACATTTGCAGTCGCTTCATACCACCGCGTCGGTTTTTATCAACGAGTGGCAGGACGCGCTGGTTCACGACACGAAAACGTTTTTGAATTCGGCGGTGGCCCGTGAATTCAACTGGCGCCACAACGATCCGCAGTATTCGGATTGTGAGCGGCAAAATGGCGATTCGCATATGCGCGGTATGATGATGGGTCCGACGCTTTGCCTGCAGGTGCGCAATTCGGCGGTGCTGTTGGGCACATGGCAGAGCATCATTCTGGCTGAGTTCGACGGTCCGAGGAGCCGATCCATGTCCGTGCAGGTTTCAGGAATCTAAACCAAACGATGGCGCGTTACTTCAATCTCGACGAAGCGCGCAACCACATCCCAACGCTGGAAAGAACGATCGCCGAAGCCGTCGCATCGAAGGGTCTTTACGAGAAAACGGAACATTTTCAGCAGGCGCTTGCGCAGAGGATCATGGTCATGGGCGGAATCCTGGTGGACGTGGAACTTGTGGAGCGCAACAAAACTTTGCGTGAAAAGAGCGGCGAGCGATTGAAGTCAGCCTTGGAAGAGATTCAGGAGATCGGCTGCATCATCAAGGATCTGGACGCTGGGCTGGTTGATTTTCCGACGCTGCTGTCGGGTGAAGAAGTCTATCTGTGCTGGCGCATGGGTGAGACGGATATCCAGTTCTGGCATTCAGTCCACGAAGGTTTTGCGGGGCGCAAGGAAATTGATGAGCACTTCATGGCGAATCACCAGGGGCGCGAACCGAATTAATCTGCGAAGCTTGGTTTAGCGACCGGTCATTTGGTCCAGCTTTTCGGGATACCGAGCACCTTGCACGGTGATATTGGCGGCGGCGGCCTCAATGTTTCGCAGATCCTCTTGCGTCAATTCCGCTGAGACAGCCCCGATGTGCTCGTCCAAACGATGCAGCTTCGTGGTGCCGGGGATTGGAACAATCCACGGCTTCTGGGCCAACAGCCCCCCAAGGGCGATCTGGGCGGGCTTGGCTTTCTTCCGTTCCGCAATGCTGCTTAGCAAACTTACGAGGTCCTGATTTGCTTTGAGAGCCTCCGGCGTGAAGCGGGGCAGGCTGCTGCGAAAATCGGAACTATCGAACTTCGCGTTTTCGTCGATCTTGCCGGTGAGAAAGCCCATGCCCAGGGGCTGTTCCTCCAAGACTGGTATCACTTCCTTTTCAGGAGTTTTGGTCCACAGCGAGTATTCGCTTTGGAGCGCGGTTACAGGCTGGACGGCGTGAGTACGCCGGATAGTTTGCGCGCCCGCTTCGGCAAGGTCGAAGTGTTTTACCTTGCCCTCCTGAATCAGATCCTTCACGGCTCCCGCTACGTCTTCGATGGGCACGTTCGGGTCAACCCGGTGCTGGTAGAGCAAGTCGATGACACGAACCTTAAGCCGCTGGAGCGAGAGCTTCACCGACGAGTTCTTCGTTCAGAAACGGGCCGTAGACCTCGGCAGTGTCGAAGAATGTGATGCCCCGTTCCACGGCTGCCCGGAGTAGGGTGGTCATCTCCTGCTTGTTCGGGAGGACCGTAGGAGAAGCTCATTCCGATGCAGACCAATCCGAGCGCTGAAACTTCCAAATTGCTCTTTCCCAATCGGCACTTTTGCATGGCTTCTCTTCGGAACGGTCGTCGCGCCCTTTGTTCCACAATGAAAAGGTTCGTGGATGGCTAGGCGATTATAGCGGGCACATGAAGTGCGCCTTCTGTATCGTTCTTTAGGTAATCGCCGCACACGCTTAAACTTCCTTACCAACTATCGCGGCGACGGGCAGCGCGTGGCGGAGCACATTCCGGGTGACGAGCAGCGGCGAGCCCAAGACGCCCTGCTGCGAACGATCAGTCCGTCGACGCTGACGCTGCCGGAGAGCATTCTCAATTTGATTCCGCCGAGTACGCTTGGATTTCCGCGTCGCGCGAGAATTTCGATGGACATACGGGGCTGACATTCGATCCAGTTGCAGCCACGGAATCCGCCGCGGATTTGACGGAGGGCCTGATTCTGAATTCGCAGCGCGCGGCGCGGCTGGTGCAATATCATGCTGTAGATGCGAGCGCGCCCAGCCTGGATGACGTGATTTACAAGCTGCTACGCTCCACGTGGGAAGCGCCACCGGTCCCCGGGCTAGCCGGGCAGGTGGACGGTCAATGCCGTAGTGTTGTTTCATCTAATTCAATGGCGGCTGATGAAAAGGCGTCGTCGCAGGTGAGGGCCACCGCGTCCACCCAACTTTCCGAGGTGCGGAAATGGCTCTCTTCCGCGACGCCAGCCTAGGCTGATTTGTCGGCGTTCTACGCGTTGGCGGCGGCGCAGATCAAGCGTTTTGAGGCCAATCCGAAAGAGACGGGCATGTCGCGTCCGGCTCCGCAGCCGCCGGGCCAGCCGATCGGTGACGACGATTTTGATTTCGCACCGCTTTAATTGGACAAGCAGCGCCACATCGGTTTGCTAGACTTTTTCCATATGGATCGGGACCAGGCGCTCGCCATTTTGCACGAATTCACACAGTCCGAAAGCCTTCGCAGACACGCCTTGCAGGTAGAAGCCTGCGTGGCCGCGTATGCACGCAAATTTGGCGCGGATGAAACGGAATGGTCCGCCACTGCCTTATTGCATGACTTCGATTATGAGATGCATCCCGACGCTCCGGATCATCCCATGAAGGGTGAACCCATCCTCGAAGCGCGCGGTGTATCGGCGGAAATCCGCCGTGCGATTTTATCCCATGCGAATTACAGCGGCGTCACCCGCGAGTCGCTCCTTGAAAGAACTTTATTCGCGTGTGACGAGCTTTCCGGATTCATTTCCGCCGTTGCGCTGGTGAAGCCATCGAAAAGCGTAGCGGAAGTGGACGCGCGGTCCATCCGAAAAAAGATGAAAGACAAAGCGTTCGCGCGTTCGGTGAACCGAGACGACATCGTGAATGGAGCGGTGGAGCTTAAATTGGGTCTCGATGAACACATCGAATTCTGCATTGCCGCGATGCGAGAAAGAGCCGCCACACTAGGACTGGCGGGCGTTTCGTGAAGTTTTGCGCAACTGCAATCCTCTTAGTTGCCATGACGCTTGCCAACGGCCAAACGGTTCATCGCAGGCCCAAAGCCAGGATATCGGCGAAAGCTCCGGAGCAAGTTTCGCGAAAACTTCTCGTGATTTCGATTGATGGACTCGACGCACGCTTCCTTAAGGACGCGGACCGGATGCGACTGAAGATCCCGACCCTTCGGCGGATGATCGCCCAGGGCGCCATGGCCGATGGCGTCATCGGCGTCACGCCAGCACTCTCCTGGCCCTCGCTCACGACTCTGGTCACGGGCGTTCCTCCGAAGGTTCACGGAGTCACCAGCAACGAACCCGCCGACAAGCAGCGGCCAGCCTGGTTTTCAGCCGACTCGGTGAACAGTCAGACGCTGTGGCAGGCTGCGGCCGCTCGACATTTGACGACGGCGCTGCTCTTCTGGCCCGCAACCGTGGGGGCACGCGTCGATTTCGACTGCCCGGAATTCTGGGAATCGCATGCCAGCTCGGAGGTTCTGTTCGCACCGATCGCCGACAAATGCACCAGCGGTCTAGTAGAACGCATTGCCAGCGTCTATCCATCGTTCACCAAATCCCTTTGGACCGATAGCACCGGTATGCAGGCTGCCACTTATCTCGAGCGGTTCGAACAGCCCGATCTCACGATGGTTCACATTACCGATCTGGATGTCGAGGAGCACGAGACGGGCGCGCTCAGCCTTTATTCGCGCGACCTTCTTGAAAACGAGGACGAACTGATCGGCAACGCGCTGAAGGTGCTTCCTCCGCACGCCGTGGTAGCGATTGTCTCCGACCACGGCTTTGAAACAGCCGACCACGTCGTTCGGCCCAGAGTGATGTTGAAGCAAGCCAAGGCGCGCGGGAGCGCGGAGGTGCGGCATGGCCTCATCGGCACAACCGACCCCAGCGTCGCGGCTGCCTTGCGCAAGGAAATCGGAAAGAAAAGTGGAATCGCGCGTGAGGTGCCGCTTAGCGAGGTGCGCGCGTTCGCTCCCGAACTGACAACATGGGTCGCGGCCTTCGACACCTTGCCGAATTACGTCGCGAGCGAAGAAGAAAAGGGCGCTCCGGTGGGCCTCGGGACTCATAAAGGAGTGAACGACTTGTGGCCCACGCGGCCGGGCTACCGCGCCAGTTTCGTGCTCTGGGGAGACGGAGTAAAGGCTGGAACGCGCTTGGGGGAGATTTCGATGCTGGATGTTGCGCCGACTCTGGCGGATGCTCTCGGACTCAAACTGCCAGCGGCCAAGGGCACGTCCCATTGGAGCAAATGAATTGGGCGATTAAGATTGAAGGCGTATCGACCAGAGCCATTTTACGCCAGGAGAAACCATGAAAGCAGCAGCCGTATACCCGGGGAAACGTACGATCGGCCTAGTCGACGTGGACGAGCCGAAAATAGTCTTGGCTAACGATGTGAAGATTCGTATTTTGCGCGTTGGCGTCTGTGGCACCGACCGCGAGATTTGCTCGTTTGAATATGGAACCCCGCCGGATGGATCGGAGTTTCTGGTGTTAGGTCATGAATCGCTAGGCGAAGTTGTGGAGGTGGGACCGGACGTCAGCGACCTGAAGCCGGGAGACTTGGTTGTGCCGATGGTGCGGCGTCCGTGCGCACATCCAGAGTGCTTGGCATGCCGCTCCGGCAGGCAGGACTTTTGCTACACCGGCGATTTCACGGAACGCGGTATTAAGCAGCGGTATGGCTTCATGACCGAGTTGGTGGTGGACGAACGACAATATATGAACCATGTTCCTTCGGAATTGCGCGACATCGCGATCCTGACTGAGCCCCTGACCATTGCGGAGAAGGCGCTGATTGAGGTGCTGCAGATTCAGCAGCGACTGCCATGGGGCTGCCCGACACCGGGACAAAGCACCCAATATTGCCATAAAGCCGTGGTGTTGGGAGCTGGGCCGGTCGGCTTGCTCGGCGCGATGACTCTGGTGAATGCCGGGTTCCAAACGTGGGTGTATTCACGCGATCGCGAGCCGAGTGCCGGCGCGAGCGTCGTCACAAGCATTGGCGCGAAATACATTTCATCGCAGGACAAGTCAGTCGACCGATTAGCGGCGGAAGTGGGCAATATCGACCTTGTATATGAGGCAGTCGGAGCCTCGCAGTTTGCCTTTGACGTGTTGCGCGGACTTGGGGTGAACGGGCTATTCGTATTTACCGGAGTACCGGGTCACAATGCTCCCGTCTCGATTGATACCAGTCTCATTATGCGCAACATGGTTTTGAAGAATCAGGGTTTGCTAGGGTCGGTGAATGCCGGACGCGACGCTTTTGAGGCAGCCATCCGAGACCTCGCGAGCTTTAACCGGAAATGGCCCGACGCGGTTCGTTCTCTGATCACGGGGCATTTCCCGCTGGATCAATTCGAGACGCCGATCGCGAGCCATGACGGAATCAAGAACGTGATCGAGATCGCGGCGTGAGGGCCAAGGGCGCCGAGTGCGATCGGTTGGAAGAATCCGCACGGCGCGAAAAAAATTGGAAACGCTGGGGTCCCTATTTGGCTGAGCGCCAATGGGGCACGGTCCGCGAAGATTATTCGGAAACCGGCGAGGTTTGGGATTACTTCCCGCACGATCATGCTCGCAGCCGCGTCTATCGCTGGGGCGAGGACGGCCTGCTGGGTATCTGCGACCGAGAGGGGCGGATGTGCTTTTCAGTTACGCTTTGGAACGGGCAGGACCCCATCCTCAAAGAGCGCCTCTTTGGGCTCACCGGTCCAGAGGGCAATCACGGCGAGGATGTAAAAGAAGTTTATTTTTATCTGGACGCTACTCCCACAGCGTCATATTTGAAAGGGCTGTACAAGTATCCGCAGCGCGTATTTCCCTATGACTCGCTGCGCGAAGAGAACGGGCGCCGCGGCAAACAAGATCGCGAGTTCGAACTGTTGGACACCGGTATCTTCGACGATGACCGCTATTTCGATGTAACCGCAGAGTATGCCAAAGCCGGTCCCGACGACCTGCTGATTCGCCTGACGTTTGAAAATCGCGGGCCGGAGGAATGGGTTTTGCATGCGCTTCCCACACTTTGGTTTCGTAACACGTGGTCGTGGAATCGCACGGGCGAAGGTTACTGGCCGAAAGGGAAGATCTGGCGTGAAAGTTCATCGAGCGTGATGGCGGAGCATGCGTCGCTGGGGAACTTCCGCTTGTCCGCGGAAACTGAAGCCGAATTTCTGTTCACGGAAAACGAGACCAATGCGGAGCGTATTTTTGGAAGCCCGAACCCATCCAAGTACGTGAAGGACGCATTCAATGCATACGTGGTGCACAACGAGGCTGATGCCGTAAACCCAAGCGGCGTCGGAACCAAGGTCGCGGCCCACGCGCGGTTGAAGATACCGTCCGGCGGTTCCGCGCAACTGCGGTTTCGGCTGAATTGTGAGGACAATAAGGCCGAGTTTGGAGCCGCTTTCGATGAAATCTTCGAGCGGCGCATTAGAGAAGCTGACGAATTTTATCAAAATATTCTGCCTAAAGCCGATCCGGAAAATGCCATAGCCCGGCAGGCTTACGCGGGGCTGTTGTGGTCGCGCCAGTTCTATCACTACAGCGTGGCCGATTGGTTGCAGGGCGACCCCGGGCAGCCTCCAGCGCCCGCGAGCCGCTGGAAAGGGCGCAATCACGATTGGCTGCACCTTTTCAACCGCGACGTGATTTCGATGCCCGACACTTGGGAGTATCCGTGGTACGCATCGTGGGATCTGGCATTCCACATGATTGTGTATGCGGATGTGGATTCTTTCGCGGCGAAAGATCAACTGGTGCTCTTGCTGCGCGAATGGTACATGAATCCGAACGGGCAGATTCCGGCATATGAATTTGCTTTCTCGGACGTGAATCCGCCAGTTCACGCGTGGGCCTGCTGGCGCGTTTATAAAATAAGTGCCCCGCCGGGGAAGCGGGATCGCGCTTTCCTGGCGCGTGTTTTTCAAAAACTTTCGCTGAATTTTACGTGGTGGGTGAATCGCAAGGATGTCGCCGGCAACCAGGTGTTCTCCGGGGGCTTTCTGGGCCTCGACAATATCGGAGTGTTCGATCGTTCCAAGCCCCTTCCAACAGGCGACGCGCTCGAACAGGCCGACGGCACCGCGTGGATGGCTTTCTTCTGCTCAACCATGCTCTCCATGGCGCTGGAACTTGCCGATGGGGATCCGGCCTACGAAGATATGGCATCTAAATATTTCGAGCACTTCGTCGCCATCGCGGACGCCATGAATACGCTGGGCGGCACCGGTCTTTGGGACGAGGTGGATGGTTTTTATTATGACCAGTTGCAAGCCGATGGGATGACCATTCCGCTGCGTGTCCGATCCATGGTCGGACTGATTCCGCTTTTCGCGGTTGAAGTTTTAGAGCAGGACCTGATCGAGAAACTGCCGGGCTTCCGCAACCGCATGAACTGGTTTCTTGAAAATCGCAAGGACCTCGGTCGCCAGATTGCCTGGATGGCCACCACTGGCGAGATTACTCACGGCCATAGCCTTCTGGCCATACCGTCCCGCGAAAGGCTGGAACGCGTGCTGGTGCGGATGCTGGACGAAAATGAATTCCTCTCACCATTCGGAATCCGGTCGGTCTCGAAAATTCATGAAGAGCATCCCTTTGTGCTCCATGTCGACGGCGAGGAGCAGCAGGTGGATTACGAGCCCGGCGAATCGCGCAGCGGCTTGTTCGGAGGGAACTCAAACTGGCGCGGACCGATCTGGTTTCCGCTGAACTATCTCCTGATTGAGTCATTGGAACGTTATCACCATTTCTATGGAGACGAATTGCGGGTGGAATGTCCAGTTGGGTCGGGAAACAAGATGAACCTGAAGGAAGTAGCGCGAGAGTTGAATGCGCGGCTGGCGCGGCTATTTTTGCCGGATGAGAAGGGCGTAACTCCGTGGCAAGGGGAAACTCAGTTATTCGCGCGGAATTCTCATTGGCAAGGGCTGGTGTGGTTTTTTGAATACTTCCACGCGGACACCGGCCGGGGCTGCGGGGCTAGTCACCAGACGGGATGGACGGCGCTGATCGCGCGGTGTCTGGGGGACTTGCAGCAGATAAAGTAGCCCGGCCATCTCCCGATTTGCCGCGGTATATAGTTCAAGCGCCTCGCGAAAATTCCCTTGCAGTTGCTGAAGCCGTCCGAGTTGAGTCAAACTTAGGAATTTTCCGCGCCTGTCGCCAATCGCTGTCCTGGTTTGCGGGCTTTGATCGAACAGGCGTGCCGCCTCGGCGAAGTTGCCTTGATCTTCCAAAATTGCGCCCAGTTGGTACTGACTAAAGGCGACGCCGGAGGGTTCTCCAATTTTAGTAAACACTTGGACCGCCTCGCGATACCTGGCTTCCGCTTGGCTCAGGTTTCCGCGATCCTGCTCGATCATTCCCAACCGGTTAAGCGTGCCCGCAATTCCGAGCTCATCGTGAATCTGCCGAAGATTTCTAAGCTGGTAAGACAAAGTGCTAAAGCGTCTTGAAATTCACGGGCTTGCTGGTAGATGGCACCCAGAAGATGAATCGACCAGGCTTCGCCCGATCTATCCCCGAGTCGCTTACGAATTTGCAGCGCTTCCGTGCACAAAAACCTTGCCCTTTCCGGGGCCCGTTTTACGAACCGAACCTCTTGGCGACTTCGGCCCAGTTGATGGTGTTCCACCACGCGGCCATATAGTCGGGGCGGCGATTCTGATACTTCAAGTAGTAGGCATGCTCCCAAACGTCCATGCCCATGACCGGCGTTTTGCCTTCCATGATTGGGCTGTCCTGATTAGGCGTCGAGATCACCTCCAGCTTGCCTGCGCTCTTGACGAGCCAGGCCCAGCCAGAACCGAAGCGCGTAGCACCGGCAGCATTGAACTTTTCTTTGAGGGCATCGAAGCCGCCGAAGGTGCTATCGATGGCATCGGACAAGGCGCCAGTGGGTTTTCCGCCGCCACCCGGGCCCATGATCAGCCAAAACATGGAGTGGTTCACATGGCCGCCGCCGTTGTTACGCACTGCGGTACGGATACTCTCCGGCACAATGGCGCAGTTGTTGGCGAGCAATTCCTCGATGGACTTGTTCGACAGATCGGGCGCGGATTCCAGAGCCTTATTCAAATTCGTGACATACGCGTTGTGGTGCTTCCCATGATGAATTTCCATGGTCGTCTTATCGATGTGCGGCTCAAGCGCGTCAGTTGCGTAGGGGAGCGGTGGGAGTGTGAAAGCCATAGTCTTATCCTTTGAATACAGTCCTATCCTACATTCTTTCGAATGCATCGGCGATGCGGAACATGCGCGCTTCGTCGAAATGGTTGCAGAGAATCTGCAAACCTACCGGCAACCCGTCCTGCGTCTTTCCGCAGGGTACGCTCATACAGGGAATTCCCGCGAGACTGCCGGTGATGGTGTAGATATCGGAGAGATACATTTCCATAGGATCGCTGGTCTTTTCGCCTAGCTTGAAAGCGGGAAACGGGGAGACCGGCGCGACAATGGCGTCTACTTCGGCGAACGCTTTCTTGAAGTCGGCGGCGATGAGCGCGCGCACCTTTTGAGCTTTCAGGTAATACGCGTCGTAGTAGCCGTGGCTCAGCACATAAGTGCCGAGCATGATGCGTCGCTTGACCTCTGCGCCAAAACCTTCGCCGCGCGTGTTCTGGAACATGTCGGTGAGAGTGTCGGAACTGCCAGACCGGAAAGTGTAGCGAACGCCGTCGTAGCGCGCGAGATTCGAGCTGGCTTCGGCGGTGGCGATGATGTAGTAACACGCGATGGCGTAATCGGTGGCAGGCAGACTGATCTCGCGAACGTCGGCGCCGAGCGATTTCAGACGGTCGATGGCCTGGGCGATAAGCGCGGCGGTTTCGCCGGTTGCATCTTTCAGGTATTCACGTGGCACGCCGAGCTTGAGCCCGCGGATGTCGCCGGTCAGCGCAGCAGAATATGGCTCGACGGGCGCGGGCGCTGAAGTGGAATCCAGCAGGTCGTGACCGGCGATCACTTCGAGAAGTGTGGCTGCGTCGCGCACGTTTCGCGCAAACGGGCCGATGTGATCGAGTGAGCTGGCGAAGGCTACCAGCCCGTAGCGAGAGACGCGACCGTAAGTGGGCGTCACGCCGATAATTCCGCAGAACGAAGCCGGTTGCCGGATAGAGCCGCCCGTATCTGAGCCAAGAGACAATACAGCCGTGCCTTGCGCCACAACGGCAGCCGAGCCACCACTGGAACCTCCGGGAACGCGATCAAGCGCTACGGGATTTCGCACCGGCCCGAACGCGCTGTTCTCGTTAGACGAGCCCATGGCGAACTCGTCGCAGTTGGTCTTGCCGATGATCATGCCGCCGGCTGCTTCGAGACGAATTACCGCAGTGGCATCATACGGAGGAATGTAGTCCGCGAGAATCTTAGAACCGCAGGTGGTGCGCAGGCCTTTAGTGACAATGACGTCTTTCACGGCGACTGGGACCCCGGCCAAAGGCCCAAGTTCTTCGCCGTGGGAGAGCGCCGCATCGACGCGGTCCGCCGCGTGTAAAGCGCGCTCCGGCGAGAGCAAGATATACGCGTTCGTCTTGGGATTCTGCGCTTCCGCGTGCGCCAGCGCGGCTTCGGCAAGTTCACGCGCGGAAAATTCGCGGCCGCGCAAACCCGCGCGGATTCCGTCAACGGTCAGAGTGGAGATGGTGTTCGCGTTCATTCGCGTATTAGTTAGGATCTTTCGATCACGAGCGGCACTTTGAAATAGCCCGAGCCGGAAAGAGGCGCGTTGGCCAGAGCAGCCTGATTGCCGAGCGTTTCGCGGGGGACGTCGGCGCGGAGAGTAGATGAAATATCCGCTTCATAGAGCACCTGCGCCATTGGAGCGACATCGTCTGTATTGATTTCCCCCAGGCGATCCATGTGGCCGAGAATTTCGCCCAAGTCGGCAACCATTCTCTCTAATTCGTCGGGGTTCAATTTCAAATTTGCTAGATCCGCGACATAGCGGACTTCTTTTTCTGTCAAACTCAAGCCGATTCTCGCTTTCGTGCCGCTTTGTAGATGTTGCGAAGGACGGGATCGTGAATCTCGTCCGCCTCGTCGAAAAGACGGCCGGGCAAACTCTGCGCGGCGCGCTGCGGCTCGCGGCGGGGAGGCACAATACGAAATTCGACCTCATCCACAACGCCGGGGCCGATGGTGCGTTCGAGATTTCCCAAAATATGGCGGCTCATGCCGAATAGATTGCGCTGCCACAGCACGTCTTCCACCTCAACCACCAGTTTGGTTCGGACCAGTTTCGCGGCGCGCGTGTGCATGGCAATCTTCTTGCCGACAGCCCGCGCCCAGGCGGTACACGCGAGTTGTTCACCGCTGATCGCGGATTGCGGCGTGCGCAGATTGCCGATCAGCAGACTTGCTCGTTCCATCGTATCCACTCAACGTTTCGAGCTTGAATTTTAGCATGCGGTCGATTGGGTCATACTGGACAAATGTTGGTGCTTGCCTCTCGATCGCCGCGGCGCAGCGAACTGTTGCGGAGTGCCGGTCTCGAGTTCGAAGTTCGGCCGGTGAATGTGGATGAAACGCCTTTCCCGGATGAAAATCCAGAGGAGCATGTGAAGCGGCTAGCGCAGCAAAAAGCTACCGCCGCAACAGCCTCCGCGGACGAGACGGTGCTGGGCGCGGACACCATCGTCGTGATGAATGGCGAGATTTTCGGCAAGCCGGTCAACGCTGCCGACGCCGAGCGCATGCTCCGGCTTCTATCCGGCCGCAAGCACGAGGTGCTCACTGGCGTTTGTCTCAAGCTGGGCGAGCATGTCGTCACGGATTGGGCTACCACGCTTGTATGGTTCCAGCAGTTGAGCGACGTGGAAATCGGAGAATACATTAACTCCGGCGAGCCGCTCGACAAAGCAGGCGCCTACGCGATCCAGGGGCTGGCATCGAAGTTTATCGAGCGCATTGACGGGTCCTATAGCAATGTGGTCGGGCTGCCGGTGTCGCTGGTGTATACGTGCCTCAAGCGACTGGCGCGGGGTGAGGATTCGCCAGAGAAATGACTTCAGTTGCGATCTGGCCATTGCCCCAAACGGTTTGACTGCCGACGCCGGTCCAATATCCCGCTTCTAGGAAGGGCAGGAATTCGGTGAGATCGCCAGCGTAGTCGGCTGTGCCGACGAATCCACCGAGCGGATGTGTCTGGCCCGTCGCGCGACTGGTGCGCTGGGCGCGGACACGCCGCACATCGCTCGCAATCAGCTTGACGACTTCAGCCCGCTGGCCCATCTCGCGGAAGTCCAGAGGCAATGCGCCATCTCCGTAGAAGCGACGCAGGTTGCTGATACGGTCGCGAAGGCGTGAGAAAAGCACTCCGAACTCAAGGGAATCGAGAACGGTGGGCGTCAGGAAATGCAAACGCACGCGACCGACTTCAAGTGTGGGAGCAGTCAAGTTCAGCCGTATCGGATTTGCTTCTATTGGGGAGTCGAGGCGCGCGGGGATGCGTCCGACGTTGAACATCAGTCCGGCGGCGTGCACGAAATGCTGCACTGCTTCCGGCCTCGCGTCGAACAAGTTGACCTCGAAAGTGAAGATATGTCCTTCGGGAATTTCGCAATTGTCCAGGTGGTCAACGCGCAGCACGAAGGGTCGCGGAGGGTTGGCGAATCCACTAGGACCGGTGTCTGAGACAGGTTCGAAGTACCGCGCGTAGACCTCCGCGGAGATGGCGTGAAACGCGCTCCCGAGAGCGCCGCGGAATAAATTAGCCGCCCGGCCTCTCGGAAAAAATAGCACCTCAACCGCGATGAAACGGAACCGCAACGGAACTACTGTGAGATTCAGCGCGGTTCCCTCCCTGTTCAAATTGTCACCCGGGAGGGATCCGATCTTCTCCTCATGGGGCCCGGACTATATATCGAGAACCCGAAAGCAAGTAGGTATGATAAAGCTGCGATAGAAAAGGTGAATCGTAATGAAGCGCAAGTGGATGGTCCCGATGCTTTGCATTGTAGGCGCTCTTGCGTATGGCGGCAAGAATGGGGATTGGACCCTCGGCCCGTTTCAACGGCCGGTTGACGCCAAGCCGGTGATCAAGCCCAACGCAGCATCGGTCTTCCAGGACCCGCTGCGAAATGCCCCCGTGCGGTGGGAGGCCCTGCACACCTTCAATCCCGCGGCGATCGTACGCGACGGCAAAGTTTATGTTCTCTATCGCGCCGAGGATAGCAGCGGTGCGATGTCCATCGGTGGCCATACCTCGCGGCTGGGTCTGGCAGTGAGCGATGACGGCGTGAATTTCCGGGCCGAAGCGCAGCCTGTTCTCTATCCGGCGGATGACGCTCAGAAGGCCCGCGAATGGGAAGGCGGCTGCGAAGATCCTCGGATCGTGGAGTCGGAGGACGGAACTTACGTGCTTACGTACACCCAATGGAACCGTTCTACCTACGATGTCGGTGTGGCTACTTCGCGTGATCTTCACCACTGGACTAAACATGGCCCGGCTCTCGCAAGAGCGTATGGCGGCAAGTACTCCAACCTGAAATACAAGTCGGCCGCTATTGTGACTAAGCTCTCCGGCGGACACCTGATCGCCGCCCGGATTCTTGGAAAATACTGGATGTATTGGGGCGAAGGTCGGATTAGTTTGGCCACGTCGAAAAACTTAACCGACTGGCAACCAGTCGAAGACAGCCGCAATGAGCCCGTCGCCCTTCTAGAAAAGCGTCCCGGCCGATTCGACAGCTTTCTTCCCGAGGTCGGCCCGCCGCCCGTCCTCACCCAGCGCGGTATTGTCATGATCTATAACGGCAAGAACGCCGATGTCGATCGGGATATGAAATTGGTGCCGAGCACCTACAGTGCAGGGCAAGCCCTGTTCTCGGCCAATGATCCAACGCGCTTAATCGCGCGCTCGGACTCACCATTCTTCCAACCTGAATTGCCCTTCGAGCGTTCTGGCCAATACGCCGCCGGAACCACGTTCGTCGAAGGCTTGGTCTACTTCCAAAAGCACTGGTTCCTCTATTACGGCTGCGCGGACTCATTGGTGGGCGTGGCGTTCACGGCTTTAAAAACATAATCCCAGATGAAGGCGGCGCTCTGACCTGGCCGCTGACGACTGAGTGACACTTAAGGAGCACATTATGGCAGACGAAGATATCCACGCTGAACTCGCCCGGCTCAAAGCCGAGAACGAGGTTCTGAAAAAGAAAAGCGGTAGCCCAGTCTCGATGAAGGTGAGCGAGAAAGGTGCCGTATCCGTTTACGGGCTAGGCCGATTCCCGGTGACTCTCTATCAAGAGCAATGGCTAAAGCTGCTCGCGATGGCTGATGAGATCAAGGTTTTTATCGAAGAGAATCGGGCCCGGCTAAAGCTGAAAGAAAGGTAACGGCGAATGGAAGAGGCGACTCGGCTTCTCATGGAGGACTTGCCGCGCCTACGAATCGGCGCACGTGGATCTTGCGAGTAATGATGCGAGCCCTCCCGAACTCACCACTATAATCGTCATATCGGTCACAACATGCGAAGACGAGACGCCCTCAAACTCCCTCTAGCTGCTTCAGCGGCTCTGAATTTGGCTTCCGCATCCGACCCTCAGTCTCAGGTCGAAACCGAAATCGTCCGCCTCAAGCTGAAGCATACCTGGACGACAGTCATGTCTTCCAGCGATTTCCGCGACACGCTCCATCTCCGCTATACCGCCGACAATTTCACTGGCCACGGCGAAGGTGCCCCAATCAGCCGCTACAAAGAAAGCGCTCAATCCGCGCGGGAAACACTTGAGGGTCTCAAGCCTTATCTCAACTCAGCTGACCCGCGCCAATTTTCCAAAATCCTGGCTGAAGTCTTCCGTCGCGTACCCGGTCAGTACGCCGCCAAAGCGGCTCTGGACATTGCGCTCATGGATTGGACGGGCCAAAATCTCGGCGTCCCCCTCTACCGCTATTTCGGCCTG
This sequence comes from Terriglobia bacterium, assembly GCA_025358575.1. Taxonomy (GTDB): domain Bacteria; phylum Acidobacteriota; class Terriglobia; order Bryobacterales; family Bryobacteraceae; genus JANYJA01. The sequence continues at coordinate 1,995 of JANYJA010000152.1, read as the reverse complement.
GACGCCGCCGATGCGCCCGTTACCACCTTCTCCATCGGCATCGATAATCCGTCCTCTACCCGCGCCAAAGTCGAAGAGGCCTCGCAGTTCCCAGTGCTCAAGATCAAAGTCGGCCTGGATAGCGATGAAGCCTCCATCGAAGCCGTCCGTGCCGTTACCAAGAAACCGCTGCGCGTCGACGCCAACGAAGGGTGGACGAACAAAGAAGAAGCCGTTCGCAAGATCAACTGGCTCGAAACGCAGGGTGTCGAGTTCATCGAGCAGCCCATGCCCGCCGCAATGATCGAAGAGACACGCTGGGTGCGCAGCCGCGTGCACATGCCGATCATCGCGGATGAAGCCTGCCTTCATGCGTCCGACATCCCCAGACTCGCCAACGCATTCGACGGCGTCAATATCAAGCTGGACAAGAGCGGCGGTATGCTCGAAGCCTACCGGATGATTCAAATTGCGAAATCGCTGGGCATGAAGACCATGCTCGGTTGCATGATTTCCAGTTCGGTCACGGTAACCGCCGCCGCGCAGCTATCCCCGCTGGTTGATTACGCCGATCTCGATGGCAACCTTCTCATCTCGAATGACCCCTGGACCGGAGTGACCGTGCTCAAAGGCAAACTGATTCTGCCTAGCGGACCGGGCTTAGGTCTTTTGCGCCGCGGCAACTAGCGCGCTTTGCTCAGTTTCCGAAAATATTCCGCGACGGCGTTGCTGTATCCCGGCGGCACGGCTTGCGGCGTTGCACTGCGAACGCTGGCTTCCTGGCCGTCCACTTTGCGGCGCAGCATTAATTCAATCTGCTCCACCTGAGCGAGAACGCGCGTCTGCAAATCTTCAATCAGCCGCGGATTCTCCGTAAACTTCCGCGGATCCACCCGCTGCAACTCGCGCATCAAGTCCTGAATTTCTTTCGTCGTTTCGGGATCGTTGTGAACCGACTGCTGCAGCCGCCCTAGATCCCGAACCAGATCGTTATAGTTCCGCACCGCCGTAGCCGGGTCGGGTGACTGCCAGTCGCCCATAGTGCGCGCGTCCCAGCCGCCGTTGCCCGCCCCGCCGTAGCGTCCTCCAATAGCTGTAGTTCCAAGCGAGCCTCCCGGTTGCCCGCTTTGACCGGATTGCTGGCCTGGCTGACTTCCGTTCGGAGATTGGCCGCCTTGACCCGATGATCGATCGCCCGGCTGCTGGCCGGCCTGCTGTTGCCCGCCCGGTTTTTGTCCGCCAGCCTGTTGTCCAGCCTGTTGTCCCCTTTGCTGGCCCGCGCCGCGCCCCATTTGTTCTACCTGCTGGCGGAGCTTCTCAGCCTGCGCCAGCGCCTGTTGCCCGCCGTCTTGTCCGGCGCTTCCTTTGCTCATCGCACTCTGCGCATCGTGCAAACGGTCGCTCAAGTCCCGCAATCCTTGGGTCACCGGTGCCTCACGCATCACTGCATAAGAACCTAGCCCTCGCTTCAGGAAATCCACCGTCCACTTCATTCGCGATTGCAGTTCATTCTGTTGCAATTGCCCAATGCCCTCGCGCAGTTTCGTCGACGCTTCCCGCTGCGTCAATGCCAAATCCCGCGTCGCCTGCTGCAACTGCTTCTCCAGCGCTGAGAGTTCGTTCAGCATCTGCTGTTTCTCTTGCGCCATCTGTTCGGAAAGCTGCTTGCTCTGTTCCGCCGTACGCGCACCCGGGTCCACACCGGAAAAATTCCGCCGCATGCGGTTGTCGAAATCTTGTTGCTGCGCGGCAAGTTGCTGTGCCTTGTGAGCTAGGTCGGATACTTGGTTTCCCGTCTCCTGTTTGCGCATCGATTCCAGCAACTGCCTCGCTTCCTGCAATCGTTCGGCAGCCCGCCTCGCCTGCGTTTCGCCTTGCCCTTGGGCACTTTGCTGCTGTCCCGCCTTTTGCCCCGGCTGCTGCGCCGAAGATGCGCTGCTCATATCCCGAGTGGCTTCCGACAAACGCCGGAGCGCTTCCTCCATGCCTTCCGACTGCCGTTGGTTCCGCGTTGAA
>JANYJA010000143.1 GCA_025358575.1 Terriglobia bacterium | reverse complement strand
GGGATAACCCTGCCACACATATTCCATGGCCTCCGGCAGCGTCTGCTGTTTCACGGCGTGGTCGGTGTGTCCGGTGTTGCGCGCAAATACAAATTGATAATGGTAGCCCTTGGCAGCCAGCACTTTGGCCATATTCTCATTGGCGACGACCCAGTCGTGCATGTTGTCGCGCATCGAATTTGGATTGAAAAGGTCCCGGTCCCCGACCTCCATCCAGATGCGCAATGGCTTGGCCGGGCTGTTGGGGATGAGGTGCTTATGGAACTCCCACGCGCCGCCGGGTGTCGCGGGGTTCCAGGGCCACTGCTGGTTGACGTAGGTTCCTGAGTAAGTGAGAACGCGGTGGTAGAGCTCCGGGTGATACCACGCCATGATGAATGCGGCCGACCCGCCCGAGCTGCCACCCATTGTCGCCCGGCCCTCGGGATCTTTGGTCAGTTTCACGTGGTATTGCTTCTCCACCAGCGGCAGCACTTCTTTCTCGACGAACTCCGCATACAGGCCGGACATAGTGTCGTATTCCAAGCCGCGCTGGCTTCCCTGGGCGTCGCCGGAGCCGTTGCTGATCGAGATGGCAATCATCACCGGCACCCGGTGCTCGAAGATCAAATTGTCCAGCGCGGTGAACAACGCCTTGTCGGGTCCATCCGCCCCGACGATGAACGGCGCGGACGTGCCGGGAACATATTGTTGAGGGACATAAACAGCCACGTGGCGAGTGTAGGTCGCGGGGTGGCTGGTGGTGACGATCAGTTTGGCTGGGTTGGCGGGGTCTGCCGTCCCGAACGTGTTGGCTTCGCGCGCGATGCCCGGATAGATCTTGCTATCGGCCGATTCCATGGTGAAGGTGTAGACCTTTCCCTGTGGCACGGCTTCGTGCACGGTCATCTCGGGTGCGGGTTTGTGCGTGGGCCCGAGGATAAAGTTTCCGTCCTCCTTAGCCGGAGCGTTGGCCCCGTCGGGCAGTTCTTTCGCCTCGACATATCCGGGTGTATGGGGATCGCGCGTCGGCGGAGCCTGGCCCATGGCCGAATGCAAGCCCATAGTGAGACAGATCAATAACGCGGCGTTAAGAATACGAACCATGCGGAACTCCTGTTTGTCGATCTTATCTCAACGGCCCCCGCGCGATTTCAAAGTTTGGAGCGGCGGATTCAAACCAAGCCTGCGTCAGGGGGCTCGAACAGCCGTTTAAGTTTCGGGACGACCAGCCTGGGTTGACTTCCGCGCGTAACGCGTCTTTCGGCCCCGTGACGGCCGCAAGCCGACTTTTCGAAGACTAATCTGGCTTAACTTCCGGATCGCCGACCATTCGGACAAAGCAGCCGTTCGCGGATACAAATGCGTTTCCAGTTCCAAGATCATGCATGACACGTTCGGCACACAATGCCGGCATGTCCAAAACCAGACGTAAGCGCACCCCCAAAACAGTTCTCAGGCTTCCAGACCTCGAACAGTCCAGATCCGCAGTCCTCAACAGCCTCACATCTCCAAGCTCGCAACGCGCGTACGACCACGCCATTCGCGATTTCATCGACTGGTATTGCTTGGAACCGCGGCTCGCATTCAACAAAACCGTCGTGACCCGATATCGCATCAATTTGGACCAGGCGCATTACGCTGCCTCGACCATCAATCTTCGCCTCGCCGCTGTTCGCAGGCTGGCGTATGAGGCCGCTGATTCCGGATTGCTGAGTCCGGATCTGGCCGCCGGGATCCGCCGGGTGAAGGGGACCAAGAAGCATTTGCGCGCGCCTCGGTAGCTTGTTGACAAACGAACAGGGCAAGCGGCTCCTCGCCGTCTTCGATCGCGGCACGGTCCGAGGTAAGCGCGACTACGCCATGATTGCTGTCCTCCTCGGATGCGGACTACGCCGCGCGGAACTCGCGACTGTAACGCTCGACCATTTGCAACAACGAGAGGAACATTGGGTTTTCGCTGATATGGTCGGCGAGGGAGGTCACATCCGAACGATACCGATACCGGCTTGGGTCGGAGCAGGTATACAGGCGTGGATATCGGCGGCGAACCTCGGTTCTGGAACTGTGTTTCGGGCAATAAACACGGCTGGGCGATACGCGTCGCACGGGTTCAGCCCAAAGGTAATCTGGGGTGTCGTAAAGGACGCTTGTTTGAAATGTGGCATGCCCGGCGCGCCACACGACCTCCGGCGCTCCTGCGCGCGGCTGTGTCATGAGGCTGGCGGCGAGTTGGAACAGATTCAGTTCTTGCTCGGTCACGTCAGCGTCGAGACGACGGAGCGCTATCTGGGCTGCAAACAGCGATTCCGGAATGCCGTCAATGATCAGATCGGTATCGAACCCGGTTGATGAAGAAGCGGTCTGCCGACTTCTGGTCACCGTTGCCGGTCATAACACCGATAGGGCGTTGTCATGCTCTAAACTTCCGCATTGGACCGTGCTCTAATTAAGACGGCCCGTGGTCTAGCGGTTGGGCACCGAGTTTTATTACGCTGGTCAAAGCCTTGATCTGGCTGGCCAGCCTTTCATTCTCGGGACAGAGGTTCGATTCCTCTCGCGCCACCAATCTCATGTTGTCAATCTTACGAACCCGACCGTTTCAGCGGTTTCAGAAAACTGCGGGCATTTCAACTTTCCATATTAATACGGTGGTTGTCGGACTTGAACTGGTGGCGCTGGGGGGCCAAAAGCCTAACCACCTCGATATCACGTGGAATTCTCCCAAGGATCCCAAAAGCGCTGCTAGGCAAGCGAGAAGATTCGTTCTGCTTGCTGTTCTCACTCATGTTGTAGACGCGTTCGAGGTCCTCCTTCGGGACTATGCTGCCCTACGTTGGATCAACGCAGATCAGGGTGTCCGCGACATTCTGATGAGGGCAAAGACGAAGGAGGACAACGAGAGCTATTCGATCCGGGAGAGAACGGAAGCGCTGGTCGATCATCTTCACTTTGAAGCCGGCGATGCGCTCGCGGTTCTCGATTTGATGGTCAGCTGGAGAAATGCGTTAGTGCATGCCGGGCGGGCGAGGCGTTCTCTGCCGGAGGTCGCTGAGGCGCGTCTTCTTAGAAACAGGGATAGTTTTGCCAACCGATACGCGGGCATTGATGTGACTCGCGCGCTGAACAGTTTCGTCGCTGGAGGGTGGCCTACGTTGAAAGAGGCTACAACGATGATCGCAGTCTGTCAGAATCTAGCCAGATCGATTGACCAGGCCCTGATCCGTCGCGAGGCGAGCACGCCCGAGGGGGTCGAACAGATTGCCATGATTGAACTGGCGGCGCTCTTTAAAACCTCAGAAGCGAGATGGCGTGCGATTGGTGGCAGGACACCACAGAAACGTTATAAAGTTTTTGCAAGTTATTTGGCTGAGGCTGGGATAACCGATGGTCACGACACCATATCCGCTCCTCTAAGGAAGGATTTCGTTGATCAGCTATCGCGCTCAAGCCGTCGCGAGATAGAGGAGATGCTGTCGAATGCCGGATCGGGAATCGACGGCGCGAGCACAGCGCTCCGCTAGGAGAGCAATAATAGTGGGTTCATGGTCTTCAGCCTTCGATACAAGGGGCCGCTGCCAGCCAACAGCGGCCCGCGAGAGAAGCATGCCATTCGTCGCGCGTTTCATCCGCAGCTGTGTTGTCTTTGGAATGAGCACCCAGTCCTGAAAGGAGCATCTGTGATCCCTCTCCTCGGATTTTTGGGTTCAAACGAAGTTTGTGCTGAAAACCTTCGCGACCGGATGGTGAAGGGGACACGAGTGGAATGGATAGCAAGAAATCACAAGAGAGGTAGCTTCTACTTTGCACCGCTGGTCACAAACGAGTTGGCGCTTACCTGTAGGCTCGAAATTCAGTTCTTTAGAAGAGAACCTGCCGGAGCCCTTATTCTACAGGGCGGGGATATTGATAATCGGGTCAAAACGTTGTTTGATGCGCTGCGGGTTCCGGAGGAAACGCAGGTCAAGAATATGAGGCCAGCAGAAGACGAAACCCCTTTCTTCTGCCTACTGCAGGACGACATTCTCGTAACCGGTTTTTCCGTCAATACAGAGCGCTTGCTTGAGCCTTTGGCGGAAGGCGAAAAGCCCACCGATGTGGCCCTGACGATTCAAGTTGTAATCCACACCACTTTGGCATCAGAGACTGAAGCGTTCGATCGTTTGAAGCCAGCCTGAACCTGACTTTTAGCCCTGCTGAATACCACCGCTTTCTGATAACGGGCCGTATGTCTGGTGGGTCGATTAGGAACGATAAACGCCCTTCAGTCCTTACTCACAGCCGCCAATCGGCAGTTTGTGGCAGGTCGTTTTGTTCATCTTAACGGTGACGAGTAATCCCCGTGCTGTGTCGAACTCAAAATCGGCGAGCACATTATCAACGATGGCAACAACTGCACGTGCGTTCAAACCCTGCCTTCGAATTCGAATGACTGAGGGGCCGGAAGCCCCAGAGACGGCAAGGATCGCGTGAAAGTCCGCGTCAAGAGTGACTAAGACGGCCTTCTGCTCTAGGCACCGGGCCAGGATCTCCTCGTCCGACGCTTTCGACATTCCCATCTCGCCGACGTGCGTACATTCGCGCCCGCGTTCACGCCGCAGCGTTGCCGCGTCACGTGGAACCCCCTGATCCAAAATCAGAAGGGGAGTCGGAGTCCTGCTCACGCGGCAGTGGTTTCTACCGCCGTGTCTTCAAGATTGGCGGCAGCAAATGCGAGCGCCTGCCGAAGGTCCTCCGGGTCCAGTTCCGGATAATTCCTGTAGATGTCGGCACGTTCCGGATACAGCGCTACGGCCTCCACAACACGTCGCACTGTCAATCGCATCCCGCGTATGCACGGCTGGCCGTTCATCTGGCTAGTGTAGTGCGGCGTAAATAGTAACTAATATAAGTGCACCCACGTCTCTATAATCAGGAGACGACTGGATGCGTGTTGCACCCCCTGTTGAATTGACCGACGAACAGAGACAAATGTTGCAACGGTGGTCGCGGGGTCGATCGCTGCCTGCAAGGCAGGTTGAGCGCGCGCGGGTTGTATTGTTGGCAGCGGACGGCAAGCGGGATCTGGAGATCGCAGCGGAGATTGGCATCAGCAACCAGAAGGCTGCCCGCTGGCGGAAACGATTCTTAAAGCTCGGTTTGGCAGGTTTGGAGAAGGACGCGCCCCGGCCCGGCCGGAAGCCGACGATCACTGGGGAGAAGGTGCGGGAAGTGGTCCGCAAGACCACGCTGGAGAAGCCCGGTAATGCGACCCATTGGAGCACCCGCACGATGGCGGAAGCGGCGGGGCTTAGTGAGAAGAGTGTACGGCGCATCTGGCGCAAGCATGGTTTGAAACCCCACCTGTCGCGGACGTTCAAAGTCAGCAACGATCCCCAGTTCGCCGCGAAACTGGAAGCCATCGTTGGGCTTTATCTGAACCCGCCGGAACACGCCGTTGTGCTCTGCGTCGATGAGAAGAGCCAGATCCAGGCGCTGGACCGCACGCAACCTGGACTCCCGCTGAAGAAGGGTCGCTGCGGAACCCTGACCCACGACTATAAGCGCAACGGAACCGCCACCCTATTCGCGGCCATGAGCACTCTGGACGGATCGGTGATCAGTATGTGCGACGACCGTCACCGTCATCAGGAGTGGCTGAAGTTTCTGCGTGTGATTGACGACGTGACACCGAAAAGCAAGGACCTTTACCTCATCGCCGATAATTACGCGACTCATAAGCATCAGAAGGTGCAGAGGTGGCTGAAACGCCATCCACGCTTTCACATGCACTTCACGCCAACGAGCAGTTCCTGGCTCAATATGGTTGAACGCTTCTTCCGCGATCTCACCGAGCAACGGCTCCGCCGCGGTATCTTTCGGGACGTCGAGGAACTAATCATGGCCATAGGCGATTACATCGACAAGCACAACGAAAAGCCCAAACCCTTCGTTTGGACGGCCAAGGCCGCTGACATCCTTGAAAAGGTCAAGCGAGCCCGCACGGTGCTTGATAATGGTTAATCTGCTCGCCGCACTACACTAGGGTCCCACGTGATTCGGTCGAATTGCTGCACTATGCCTATTCTACATTTCCCGGCACCCGATTGAGATCAGTCCCGGGAAACGCCCCCTACCAGTCATCCAGCCCCCGCTCCTCAGCTTTGTTTACACTCCCGGCGTCGCCGTTCACGTCTCTTCCCCCACAAATCCCCCCAACGCCCTCAACCACTTACGCCCAATTCCCCTTTCCCCGCCGCCCCCGTCATGTTACAAACTGAGCCAGAGGATCTAGTAACTATGGCGACTATCTCGCAGTTAGCGGCGAACTTCATGAACGCGCAGAAATCGACTGGACCGAACACCAAGAATGGTAAGTCCCGCTCCAAACTAAACGCAGTCAAGCACGGGCTCAGCGCCCAGACCGTTCTCCTCCCGAACGAGGACGCCCTTGCTTACAAAGAGCTCTGTCAGAAATACCGCGTGCATTATCGCCCCGCCGACTTTGCCGAAGAAACCGTCGTCCAGCAGATCGCCGACACCGCTTGGCGCCTTGGCCGCTGCTTCGCCCTCAGCGAAAACGTCTTTTCCGTTGGCCACATCACCGGCGACGGGAACATTCTCATGGGCGATCCCTTGCTCCACGCCGCCGTCACCGCGCCGCGCGTTCTGCGAAACAACGTCCCCTCCCTCGAAGCCGTCTCCCGCGCCACCAGCCGTCTCGACCGCACCCTCAAAAGCGCCATGGAGCATCTCGCCGCCATGCAAAGGGACCGCCGCGCCCGCGAATTCCAGAATCTCGAGATCGCCGCCGCCGTGCGCAAGTACAGCAAGACAATGAATAAACCATTCATCCCGTCGGAATTCGGGTCCGTTCTGACAATCGAAAAAGTCGATACGCACATCCAGCGTCAATTCCTTATAAACTCCGCCTTGGCACACCCAAAACTGCTTCCCAAAGCCGCGTGAGCGTCTCGTTCCGCGTGAATATTCTGGCCGCGAGAATTTTCTCTGGAGATCTTTCCCTGCAAATTGCCCTACCTTCTCATGCGGTGGCGATGTTTAACGGCGGGCGTGTTGTTGAGTTGCGGGGTGGCGGCCGCTGGCCCGGCGTTCATTTGGAGAAGAGTTTCGGAATATGACCGGAGCGCGGCCCCCCAATACCGCGAACCGCGCAATCCGTCGCAGACGGTGGCGAAGCTGGCGGCGATTTTTCCAGAAGGTGCCGAGTGGGGTTTGTGGGACTTGCCTGCTTGCTCGGCGATGACCGGGCTCAACCCCGTGGCTGGTGTGAGGGAGCCTTTCTTGGTGGCGCCCGTTTCCTGGGACGCGGTGGAAACGGAGATATCGCAACCATCGAAAAATTACCCTTGGCTCTCGCGGATCGCGAGTTGGAAATTATTGCGGTACAAAATGTGGATGCTGCTGGCCGGGATACTCTTTTGTGTGCCTCGACTAGTGCCGATTTTGGTCGGCGCGGTGCCGCGCGATATTGACCTGGACCCCGAGTTTCTGATGTGATCTTCCCGGAGGAAGAAAAACATATGGTGAAACTGGAAGATGCGCGCCGCGTGATTGCGGCGGCGGAAAAGAAGGCCGTAGAGATTGGACAGCCGATGAATATCGCGGTGGCCGACGCCGGAGGCAATCTGGTGGCGCATGTTCGCATGGACAACGCCTGGCTCGGCAGCATCGACATTTCGATTAACAAGGCGTTCACTGCCCGGGCGTTCGATATCGAGACCAAAGATCTGGCGGCGCATTCGCAATCGGGCGGCCAGTTCTTCGGCATTCACGCGTCGAATCACGGAAAGATCATGATCTTCGCGGGCGGGATTCCTCTGAAGAAGGATGGTCACGTGGTTGGGGCCATCGGCGTCAGCGGCGGATCGGGCGACCAGGATCACGCCGTCGCGCAGGCGGGGGCGAAAGCGTTTTGAGGCGATAATGGAGTCTCATGCGCGTAAGCATCTCGCACAATAAAACCAAAGAGCAGGCGATGCAGATTGTCGATAAATCCTTTATGGATTTTTTCGGCGGCCTGCCTGGAGGCGCACTTCAAATCGCCGACCAAAAGAAAAGCTGGAACGGTTCGACGCTGGATTTCTCGTTCGTCGCGAAAATGGCGTTCTTCAAGGTGCCGATCAGCGGCACCGCGGAAGTGACGGACCACGACGTCATCGTCAACGTAGACCTTCCGGCTTTCCTGACCAACATGATTCCCGAAGCCAAACTGCGCACGGGAATCGAGAATAATGTCAAAGGTTTATTGAACGCGTAGACCGCCCGCGAATGCGCATATGAAAACGGCGATACTGGCGGGGTTCATGCTTATGGCGGGAATTATGAAAGCGGAGATGTCGCTCACCGAGGGCAAGGCCGACAGCACGGTTCAAGTGCTGATCTATGAAGATTTGCAGTGCTCGGATTGCGCCGACTTCCGCTTGATGATGGATCAAAAGGTGCTGCCGAAGTATGCTGGCACTGTCGCATTCCTGCATCGGGATTTTCCGCTGGCCAAGCATCTTTGGTCGCGGCAGGCGGCGATTTCCGCGCGTTATTTTGCCGGGATCAAACCCGCGCTTGGGCTCGCGTACCGGCGCGAGACCATGGCGGCAATCGCTGCGACCACGCCAGCCAATTTTCAAGAACACCTGACCGCATTCGCGCGGCGGAACGGCGCGGATCCAGAGGCCGCGGTCGCCGCGCTGTCCGATGCGCGACTTGCCGATCTGGTGGAGAAAGATGTGCAGGACGGCGTCGCCCGCGGTGTGGCCAAAACTCCCACCGTCTTCGTGAACGGCAAGCCCTTTATCGAGCATTTTTCGTTCCAAGAGCTTTCCAAAGCGATTGACGAGGCCCTGGCGCGGTAGCTTGCCAACGGCCATTGTCACCGGAGCCAGCCGCGGCATTGGGCGCGCCATCGCGCAAGATCTGGCGCGCGATCATCGGGTAATCGCGACCTATCGGGAGCGCGCGGACGCCGCCGAATCTCTGCAAAAGCAGACTGGCTGCTCTATTTTTCAGTGCGATATTTCGTCGCGCGGGCACCGGCACGCGCTGATCGCTTTCGCGCGCGAGCGCTTCGGGCAGCTCGATTTGCTGGTGAACAATGCCGGCATGGCGCCCCGCGAAAGGAGCGACATTCTGCAAGCCACGGAAGAGAGCTTTGATGAAGTGCTTGCGGTCAACGCCAAAGGTCCGCACTTTCTGACCCAGCTTGCGGCGCAATGGATGATGGAGCACGGCTCCGGCCGCATCGTGTTCATAACATCCATTTCGGCCTACGCGCTTTCGGTAAACCGCGCGGAATATTGCATGTCGAAGGCGGCCCTCAGTATGTCGGCCGGCCTTTACGCGCAGCGGTTGGCCGGCAGCGGGATCGGCGTATTCGAAATTCGACCGGGCGTGATCCGGACCGATATGATCGCGGGTGTGGAACAGATCTACGAGGAACGCATCGCCTCTGGACTGCTGCCGCAAGGTCGCATGGGCGAGCCGGAAGATGTGGCCCGCGCCGTCCGCGCCATAGCCACTGGGGCGCTCGATTACTCAACCGGCCAGGTGATCGACGTCGACGGCGGGTTCCGTCTGCGATCGCTGTAATTACGAGCTCCTCAGCACGCCGCGGAATTTCTGCGTTTGGTATCCGGGGAACACGGTGCGTAGGCTGCGATTGCCGAGTTGGCCGACCACGAGCTCGCCGAGAACATCGCGGAAATCGGTGGTGAGATTCAGGTCGCGCTCTTCGTAGAGCTTCTCCTGCGCGAGTCCCGGCCAGTCACCATACACCTTGCCGCCCTTGATGTCGCCGCCCATCACGAACATGACGTTAGCGTGACCGTGGTCGGTGCCGCGATTGCCGTTCTCGCGCGCCGTGCGCCCGAATTCCGACATGGTGACCACCACCACATCGCTCATGCGATCGCCGAGATCGGCGTAGAACGCGGCAAGGCCGCCGCCGAACTCCGACAGAATGTTGGCCAGCGGGCCTTGCGATGCTTTCTGGCCGACTTCATTGACGTGGTGATCCCAACTGCCGATATCGGCGAAGGCGACTTCAACGCCCACGTTGGATTTGATCAGCTGCGCGATCTGCCGCATGCTGTCGCCAAAGCGGCCGCGCGGATAGTTCGCGCCAGTCGTAGGTTGGTACGGAGTCTTTTGGATGGACTGCAAAAGGGCCACGGCGTCGAATGTCTCCCGGCCGGTGCCGTTGAGCACTTGGTCCGTGCTGCCGCTGTAGAGCGACTGCAGAATCTTGGCCGCGCCGTTGTCTTTTACCTGGAAGTTATTGATATTTTCCACCGCGATGGCGTTGTTACCGCCGCGCATGGAGCGAGGCAGCGTGGCACCCATGGAGATGGCGCGAACCGGCGAAATGTGGCCGGTCTCAAGCGGGAGCGCGCGATTGAGCCATCCATCGGCGGTGGCTTTGAGACCGGGAGTTCCCGATTCCATGTAGTCCTGCGCATCGAAGTGCGAACGCGTCGGGTCGGGCGATCCAACCGCGTGGACGATGGCAAGCTGGCGCGCATCGAAAATGGGTTTCAGGGGTGCGAGCGAGGGATGCAGTCCAAACATTCCATCCAGATCGATGGCGGCGTCTTCCTTCGCAATGTTCGCCGATGGCCGCGGAATGGCGATGGTGGGGCGCATCTCGTAATAGCGGGACTCGCCGTGCGGGACCACGATATTCAAGCCGTCGGCCGCGCCGCGCTGGAAGATCGCCACCAGAATTTTCTTGCGTTGCGCGGGAGCGTCGGCGGCGTTGAGCGCGCGCTGCAGCCAGATAGGAGCCGAGCCAATCCCCACCATGGCCAGGCCGGCGTTGCGAAGAAAAATTCGACGTGTGGATGCCATATGATTACCTTCTTTGAAAATCCGGGGAGCCGAGCGTGAGTCCCGCGACCAGCGCGATGGGCGCGGATTTGTTGTTCGCAATATTATTGTCGGCGAGGCCCTGTGAAATTACTTGCCGGGCTTCGGTGGTGAGGTCGGTCATCAAAATGTCGTGAGCGATCGTCATCGGATCGTTCTGCGCATTCACGAAACGCTGCAGATCGACTTTGACGCCCGGGACTTTGTTGCCGGTCAAATTCATGGCGAAGTTCATTCGCGCGAGCAGCGCCGCGGAGTTGACCCAGTCCTGACTCTTGTTGGAGTAGCCGGTTGGCTCCTGTTTGCGATAGAGAGGTTCACCCAACTGCGTAAGCTCGCGATTGAGCGCGAACCCGTAATCGACGTCGGCATTCATGGCGCGAATCGCGCTCGCGACCATCTCGAGCGGCGTCTTCAGCTTCGCGCGGAACGCACTCGGCGTCCAGAATTCTGGCGAAGCGAGCATCGTCTTCATGACTCCCCGAAGATCGCCTTGCGTGCGCGTGAAAGTCGCGGCCATAAGTTCGACCAGCTCTTGCGGCGGATTGTCGGCCACGAAGCGGACGGCCAGGCTTTTAGAAATAAATCGCGCCGTGGCGGGGCTGCGCGCCAGGATGTCTATGACCTTCAGGCCATCCTCCATGCCGCCGCCAGCCGCGATGGTGACCCCGAGCACGTGCTTCTCACCTTTATCGTGCTGGCGTTCGTTGAACTCGAATCCGCCTCCCCTCCGGGGCTGGCGAATGGTCCATCCGGTGAAGCAGCGAGCGACTTCGGTGACGTCCTGCTGGGTGTATCCGCCATCCACTCCAAGAGTGTGGAGTTCCATCAACTCGCGACCGTAATTCTCATTGAGCCCGCGCTTGGCGCGCTTGGCATTGGGGTTTGCGTTTGGGTTAGGTGTCTCCGGGCCAACAGATTGAAAGTTGTCTAGATAGAAGAGCATCGCCGGGCTTTGGGCCGTGGCGAGTAGAAGATCCTTGAAGTTACCAAGCACGTGAGGACGGATGACGTCACGCTCATAAGTCGTGACCAGATATCTATCGGCACCCTTGTCAAGATAGACGTTGAAATGGTTGTACCAGAAATCGGTTAGCACCTCTTCTAACTGGCGATTGCTGTATACCGCCCGGAGAAGTTTACTGTCGGATAAGTCCTGATTCACAACTTGGAGCGGACCGGCAAAGCGCTGAATGCGGCGTCGGAGCTCGGGCGACGCGACTGCGAAAAGCTGCTGGCGCTTGGGCTGCGGCATTGCGTCAAGCAGAGTAAGTTGCGTCATCACCGGCAGCGTCCCAAAAAGCCCCGCCTTCTCCGAATTCGATCCGGTTTGAAAAGTACGAAGTTGATCCGCGTTAAGAAGTTCGGAGCTGTCTGCCATCTTGTCAGCGGCAGGCTGCGCATCGCCCTTTTCCATCAGCTTTTGTTTGTAGCGGGCCACCAGCTTTTGCAGCATGAAACGCGTCTCGGGATCGGATGGATATACCATGCGGCCCTCCGACATAGCCTTTATTTGCTGTGGCGGCGGATAAGCGGCCACCATTTCAGCGGGACTCATGCGCAGCGTATCGAGCGGCTGAAGTTTGGTTTCAAGCAGCGGGTTCTCCGAAATAGATTCGGGATGAAGCTGAAACTCAATCCAGCGGTCAACACCGGTCTGATTAATTACTTCGAGATCGCCAGGGCGGGGACCAAAAGTCAGACGATTCAGAGCGTGGAGCGCCTTCTGATCGGAAGACATCTGGGCGACCGCGGGTTTAGGCGCGTTTTCAAGTTTGTGCTTCCGCGCCAACGCTGAAAACCCAGAAATACTAAAAAAGAGTACGACAACCGCGAGGACTTTGCGCTGCATAACGGCTCTGACCTACGTCTATTAAACGCTAGTACAGGCTCGGTGTTGCGAAAAGGGCAGATTAGCGTTTCTACATGTAAAGAGCTACTGCAAAACAGGCGGTTCCACCGTAAACGTGGTGGCTTCCATGGCCTTGCTTGGCCCCTGGGTGACGAATGCCCGCACTTCATAGATACCTGGGGGCATGGCTTCGGCTGATGACGATGCCACATAGGAAATTCTGCCGGTTGCATCTGGCGCCGGGAGGGCTGGGTCTAGGCGTGCCAACACTTTGCCGTCCTGCAAATACTCAAGGACGAGACGAGCCGGATCGGTCATCTTCGGATCCGGATAAATTGCGAAAAACAATGAAATCGATGCGCCCTTGTTTCTCTCGATGGTGTCGTTCAGGGTTGGTGTTATGGTGCCGTCGTTGTAGAAGAACGGGCTTTTCAAGTCGGCATCCTTACCCCCAGGTTCGAAACGCCTGACAATGGAAATGTTACTTATGTTGACCCCGGCGGTGGGCTTCGGGATCAGCAATACTGACTTGCGGACGCTGGCCCGGCTGGCCTCGCCGTCATAGACCGCGGTCTCAACTGTAAAACGGCCCGGAGGGAGGAGAAAGTGCTCCAGGTAAGTGAAATTGCCCATTTTAATACCATTCAATTTCTCAGGAGGCACGGTAACTGGCTGATCTTTGGTTACCTTTTGCACCACCGTGCCGGCACCGTCTTTAACGAGTGCGACTAGAGAGATTCGTGCGCGGTTAATGTTGGCCGGTTTGTCTTCGGTGAAAGTTACGCTTTTCATGGGAACTTCCACAATGAGGGCACACTCCACACTTTCTCCAACGGGATGCACGCGAATTCCCGCGGCGTGGAATTCGAAGCTTCGCGGCGCGGGCTTCGACTCCAGAGCTTTGAGGAGCGGCACTTCATAGGGAAGCATGGTGACGTTGCCGGCCGACTCGGGAAGCGCAAAATAACCGCTTCGCGTCTGTACCTTCAGGTCGGCGCGTTCGGTTCGTACGGCGATTTTTCGGAACCGGCCGTCATAGTTCTCAATGTGTGGATTGTAGGTCAGCTCGTAGTAGCTGTTGATCTCCTCATTGATCTTGTGGAGCGGAAGTCGCAGGTCATTAGTATCGGCGATCAGGAATCCGCCGGTGCTATCCGCAAGTTCCAAAAGTCTGCCGCGAACGTTACCCCGAATGCTATCCTCGGCCCGATCGAGCGCGCGCGACTCCTCTGGCGTCACGGCGCCCCCAACGCGATTATTTTGACTTCGCGTGGCGGCTGCCGCGCTGGCGAGGGAATCGGTCGACCCCTGGTTCTGGCGACCCGAAATTAAACCGCGCGCGTCAATCGGATAGACGCTGACATTGGCGCGATTGGCGGCGCTAATAACCGCGTGGAACTGCTCCTCCAGGCTGACCGGCACATTCAAGCCTTCGGTTAAGTAGACGACCGTCTTGCGGCCGGGCAGCAGAATTTGCCCTCGCACCAGCGAGAGCAGCGAATAGATGCTGGAGCGCCCGGCCTGTTCCACCGCGATTTTTTCGTCGGACTGCAGCATGGTCAGCATAAGACGAGCCTGCATCGCCGCAATTGAGCCGCCGCCGGGCGCGCCGCGCGCGCCGCTTGAATCCTGAGACATCTCGCCGATCTTTTCTTCGACGCTCCGTCCGGCATGGTCCCCGACCATGGTTTCAAGTTGGGTGCGAATTCGCAGCGAATCGGCCGCAAATTGGTTATACGCACCGGATGTTGCGCGCTCTACGGCCTGCCTAAGAAGATCGCGATCATTCGTGAACGCCTGCAACGCGCTGAGTTGCCGGTCGATTGCGAAAACTGAATAGAAAACGTTGGGCCCGAGGTCGTTCTTCAACAGATCTAAACCGGCCTGCCGGGAAAGCCGGCGACCTTCGTCGCCCAGTCTTTCGAAAACCAGCGTGACCAAGCGTATTTGTCGCATGGCATCGAGCGGCACCTTGGCCCTCGATTTTCCACCGGCGTCGATGGCTTCTTTGCCCTCAACCAGCCGAAACGATTTGATCTCTACCGGTTTCCCGTTGTCCGTGACGGAAATGTCCGAAGCCGCGAGATCCCTCACCGGCTTGCCTTTCTTGTCTCGCACAATCAAGTCGAGGAGCACTTCTTCAGCGGAACCTTTGATCGTGGGCGTATCCGAAGGCGGAACAAGCACGCTGTTTTGAGCCAGAACGGCAATGCCGCTCGCCGCAATCGCAATGGCGGTCAGGGCGAATCGTGCAGCGCGGGACGATTTAATTTGGATAGGGGTCACTGTTCCTCACAATTCGAATTTGATGATCGGTAAATTTCTTGTGCGCACCCGGCAGATCGATGCGTGGCATGTGGCATGTAACGCAATCCTTTTTCGACACTTTGCATACTTGCGCCGCGGGGTGAGCGGCCGCGGCATGGCACGCCGTGCATTTGGAGTCGTACCAGGAAACCTGGTGCACCACCTCTTGATGCGGGTCGTGACACGCCACACAACCAATGCGCCGGTCCGCGCCGTCATAGCACTTGCTGTTGGTAAGCCGGTAGGGCTGGAACCGCACATTATTCACGCCTAACGTACCACTTAAAGAAACCTGCTGCCAGGTGCGATGGCATTGCCCGCAGAAATCGGAAGTTTGCTCCGTGGACATCTTGGTCAATTTCCGCACCTCCGCACCCTTTAAGTCGCCCGAGGTTAATGCCAGCGCGTGACGCTCTGAGTCGCTGTGACATCGGAAACATTGCAGTCCGGGGATCATCGAATCCAGCCGGAGCGTTTCCCGCGCCACCGACGCCGTTGAGTGGCAACCGAAGCACTGACGGGCTTCGCGATCGAACATCGGCCTGCCAGCGGCCTCCTCCACGTTCTGAGGCTTGATTTTCTCGTCCCCCATCGTAAAATCGAGACCGCCCGGGGACGAATAAAAACTTACCCGGCTTTCAAATAAATCGCCGTTGATTTCATACACGTAAGTCTGGCCCGCCGAGCCCAGCCCGAACGCCCAGCGCAAGGGCGCGCGAAAGGTACGCTTTCCGTCAGTCACCGTATAAATGCTTTTGTCCCCTTGCCTCGTAATCTGAAAATGGAAGGCAGCTTCCTGGAAAACGAGCACGGGATGGGTCTTCAATATTTCGCACGCCTCCACTAACTCCAGCGCATGTGCCATCCCGGTTGCCGATTGCGTTTTGGCTTGCGCCGGATGACACGAGGCGCAAGAGTTGGAGGCCTGCGGCGAGGCCATTCCCGCGAAAGGAATAAATGTGCTGAGCACAGCGATTACCTGGACACCCGTCAAGTGCCAGTTTAGCGGTTCAGGCGAATTTTGCCGGCACGAACTTTCTTACTGAATCTAGGAGTATCGTTGCTGCGATTATGAATCCCCGTATACTGATGATAAATCTAGGCTTACAAACTAGCAAGTTTCCAAATTCCATAGGCCGGAAATGCTCTGAAAAAAAGTTTGGCAAATATTGCATAAGAATTACAAATCCTCGAATAGTGCGTATATACTAGCGTCGAAGTAGTTTTTGTACACGCACAAGGGGGAAGTCCATGTCTCGATTTCTAAGCCCCACCCTGAAGTCGGCTTTGCTGCCACTTTTCATGGTGGGTCTGATTCAAGTGGTCGCCGTTTCGCGCGGATCCGCGCAGACGACCGCAACTTTAACTGGCACCGTTGCCGATGCATCGGGAGCCGTAATCCGGGGGGCCAATGTGGAGCTGAAAAGCGAAGCAAGTGGCGACGTCCGGCGCACCATCAGCAACGCCGAAGGTTTTTTTACCATCACCGCGGTACCGCCTGGGAAATACACAGCGGTTATAGACGCGAAAGGTTTTCAGAAGTGGCAGCAAACCGGTTTGTCGTTCGATCCGGGTGACAAGCGCAATCTTTCGGACATCGCTTTGACCGTGGGCTCCGCGACTGAAACGGTGACGGTCGCCGGTTCCGCCGACGAAGTCACCCCCGTGGACTCGGGAGAGAAAGCGTCGGTCATCGGTCAGAAGCAGCTACAAAACGTATCGATCGTTGGCCGCAACGCCGCCGAATTCATCAAGATTCTTCCTGGTTTTGCGATCACCGGCGGTCTCTCGAATACCGCGTTCAGCGGTGAGACGCAGGGGACCAACTCCGGTCCGATCGGCAGTTTCTCCGCGAATGGCCAGCGCACGGGCGCTTTGGATATGACGGTAGACGGCGCGCACGTAATCGACCCAGGCTGCAACTGCGGCCAGGCGGTGAATGCCAATGCGGACATGACGCAGGAGATGAAGGTTATGACCTCCAACTTCGGCGCCGAAAACCAGAAGGGTCCCATTGTTATTTCATCGATCGGCAAAGCGGGTGGCAAGGATTTCCACGGGGAAGCATATCTGTACGCGCGCCACAACTCGTTGAATGCGAACGACTGGCAGAATAACAAGGCTGGGCAGGCCAAGCCGCTCACCTCCTATTACTATCCCGGGGGCAACATCGGCGGCCCGGTGCTACTGCCGTTCACTAATTTCAATAAGAATCGGGACAAGCTGTTCTTTTTCGTAGGGTACGAGTTGTACAAGCAGCAGATCGACAACGGGTTCTATCGCTCGTTTGTTCCCACTAATGAAATGAGGGCCGGGAATTTCTCGCAGTCATACCTCGATGCCTACCGGGGAAGCAGCTACATCGGCTACGCGATCCAGGACGCCCCGAAGTTTCCGGGCGGCATCGTCCCAGCGAGCGCGATCGACCCGCGCGGCCTCGCGTTGATGAATCTGTATCCTCAGCCCAACGCGGACCCCAAGACAAACGGTGGCTTCAACTATCTCACCACCTCGACGAAGCAGCAGGACTCTTACCAGTTGCACCCCCGAATCGATTGGAGTATCAGCGACAATACCAAGCTATACGTGAGTTACAATCGCCAGCGCGATACGGCGCACTACACGGATACGCTTTGGTGGAGACCAGATCCGACCGTTCCGTACCCCTCGGCTATTGATTCGCTCAATGAGTCGGATTCGGTTTCGGTTAACCTGACCCACGTCTTCAACCCGACCTTGACCAACGAGTTCGTGGGAACCTACACGTATCTCAATCTGCCCAACTCGTTCCACGATCCCAAGAAAGTAGATCCGGCTGCGCTGGGTATTAACTATCAGACGATTTTTAAGAGTGGTATTAAGGAACTCCCATCTATTACAGGCTGGGGGGATGGTATCGCGAATATCATCCAGCCCAGCGGCTATCAGCTCACGGGATCCCTCTACGCCAAAAAGACTCTTCCGACCCTTGCGGACAACCTCTCCAAGGTCTGGGGAACTCACATTTTGAAGGTGGGCGCATACTTCGAACTCACCAACAACGATCAGCCCTCCAGCAACAATGCCAATGGCCAAATAGCATTTGCAAACTGGGGCGGGAACAGCACGGGCAATGCATATGCCGATATGCTGACCGGCCACATCGCGCAGTATTCGGAAACGAACAAAGACGTTTTCAACAAGATGCAGTATCGTTCGGCTGAGTTCTACATTCAGGATTCGTGGAAGGCCACACGGCGTTTAACCCTTGATTTCGGGACACGCTTCGACCACCTGGGTCCATGGATCGACTTGGACAATAAGGGGCTCGCGATTTTCGATCCCACCAAGTACAGTAATGATCCTGCCGATGTAAATAAGTTGACTGGAGTTCTTTGGCATGCGATCGACAAATCAGTTTCAGTCGCTGGCTCAAAGGGACGACTGTTTTATTTTTCGCCTCGCGGCGGATTCGCATATGACATCTTCGGCAGCGGAAAAACTGTTGTACGTGGCGGCTACGGGCTGTATCGCTTCCACGACGAACAGAACGTCCAGGCTTCGGCGCTGAACATCGGGCACGGGTCATACAGCTACTCGCCTCCTGGCTCAGTTACTTTTGACCAGATCGCGGCAATTCAAGCCAGTTTTGTCGCACCCGGCGGTATTAATGTGGTGCAGCGGAACGATACGCAACAGCCTAGAACGCAGAGCTACAGTTTCACTATTTCCCAGAAAGCCCCGCTGGCTTCTCTTTTCGAAGTTTCCTACGTGGGCAACAAATCGGACTATCTGAGCAACTGGAACAACAACTTCGGTCAACTGAATGATATCGGCTATGGCGCGCTGTTCTCGGGCGGATTTTTTGCTAACGGAAACTACGATCCCGATCCATCGAAGCTCAGAAAGTACCAGAACTATCAAACTATTAAGGAAATCCAGCATCAGATGTATTCCAACTACAACAGTTTGCAAGCTAGTTGGAACAAACAGTCTGGACATGTCAATTACCTGTTGAACTACACGTTCAGCAAGGCTCTTGGCATCCGCGGTGAAGGCGGCGCCCCCACGGGCGACCCTCTCACTTTGAAGAACAATTACGGCGTGCTGCCCAATGACCGTACGCACATCGTCAACTTCGCCTACGTCATTAACGTTCCCGATGCGGCGCATAATAACGTTTTCGCGAAGGCGGTTGTGAACGGTTGGCAGATCTCGGGCATATCGCAGTTCCAGAGCGGATCCAACCTACAGGGAGTTTCCAGCAGTAACTTCAGCCTGGGCGGGACTCTGCCGGCAGGTTCGGTGCTTCCGGATGGAACCGTGACAACCAAGGACGTTGGAATTAGTCCGAAGCTGATCAACGGGACGCCAGATATCTCAGTTCAGCCCGTACTGACCTGCGATCCCAGAAATGGTTTGGCGACCAACCAGTTCATCAATCCAAATTGCTTCGCGCTGCCGACGCCCGGCCACAATGGTGCGTTCATCATGCCGTATCTCAAAGGACCGGCATATTTTAATAACGATCTTTCGGCGTTCAAGAATTTCAACTTCAGTGAGAACAAGAAGCTGCAGCTTCGCTTCTCGGCTTACAACTTCTTGAACCACCCGCTTGCGTCGTACATCGGCGGGGACCCGAACCTCAACCTGAGCTTCGATTCCTCCGGCAAGGTCAGCAATAAACGATTCGGTTACGCCGACTACAAGATCGGCCACCGCATCATCCAGTTAGCGATTAAGTTCTACTTCTAGATCGCACATCCGCTCGCGTTACCAACCGGGGAGACAACATTGTCTCCCCTTTTTTATTTGAGATCCTCTTTCCGGCTATATTGGTATTAGCATTTCCTTCCTCATGTGTCGCCTTCTGCTGGCCTGCCTCGTCTTCACCCCCCTATTCGCCGCTCCGCAAGAGGAACCTGACGATCTGCGCCGCGCTGTCGCGATGCACCAAGCCGGTGATTTCAAAGGTGCGATCAAGACCTACCAAAGCTTCCTGAAAGCTCATCCCGAAGCATCCGGCGTTCGCTCCAATCTGGGAGCGGCACTGGCTCACGAGGGCCGTTTCGAGGAAGCCATCCGCGAATACGATCTGGCGCTCGCTTCCGAGCCGCGGAATTCGAAGGCGCGACTGAATCTGGCACTGGCCGAGTACAAGATCGGACGTATCCGGAAGGCCGCCGAGGAGTTCGAAACCGTTCATCAAGCCGAGCCCGAAAATCAGCAGGTCACCCTCCTGCTTGCCGAATGCGATCTTCGCATCGGCGATTACAAGAAGACGATTGAGCTGTTGGACCGGCCTGGAGTGGCCGCCGTTAACGAACTAGCGGTCGCCTATCTATTGGGCACCGCCTTGATCCGCGACAATCGGATTGATCGCGGCCAGTTCTATATCAACCGGATTCTTAAGAACGGCGATTCGGCCGAGGCCCGCCTCCTTCTGGGCACCGCCAAGATGATGGCCAGCGACTATAAAGGCGCGCGCGACGACTTGGCACATTCAATTCAATTGAACCCCAAGCTTTCTGAGGCGCACTCTTACCTCGGATTAACGCTGCTGCGCACCGGCGATATCGGGGGCGCGGAACAAGCGTTTCGTGAAGAGCTGGAAAACGACCCTCATAATTTCGAGGCGAATTTACAACTCGGGGGCCTTCTGCGTCAGGACCAGCGGTATGAAGAGGCAAGGGTTCTACTGCGGCAAGCACTGGCGATGCGCCCCGACGACTTCGGCGTGCGCTACCAGCTTGCGGCTATGAATCTGGAAGAGGACCACGTGGCAGAGGCACAAACGGAGCTGGAAAAGCTCACGAAAGAGGTGCCAAATTTTGTGCAGGCTCACGTGACTTTGGCCACGGCTTATTACCGGCTTCAGCGAAAAGAAGATGGGGACCGGGAGCGCGAAGTGATTCGGAGATTGAACGCGGCGACGCAGGCCAAGCAGCCCGGAGTCGCGCCCGCTGGACCGGATAATAAATGATCGGGTCGTCGCTTACCGCGATGTTGCTGCTGTTGGCCTTTGACAAGGATCAGCCCCCGCCGCAGGCCGCGTCATTAGGCTCCTTACAAAGGCAAGCCGAGGAGGCACGCGTGGCGGGACACGCCTCGGACGCCGAAGACCTTTATAAGCGCGCGCTGAAGCTGAAGCCCACTTGGAAAGAAGGTTGGTGGTCGCTGGGGACGTTGTACTACACGCAAGATCAGTACCCAGGCTGCCGCGAATCCATGAGCCATCTTATTCGGCTGGAGCCGGACGGCGCGCCCGGCTGGACCATTCTCGGCCTTTGCGATTTCGGGGTGAAGCAATACGACGAAGCTTTGCAGCACCTCCGTCGCGGCCAAGCCCTCGGACTGGGGGCTAATGACAAGATCGATCGGGTTGCTAAGTATCACCTGGGCATGTTGTTAACCCGAGGTGAAGCCTACGAAGACGCTCTGGCGATGTTTTATTCGCTCGCGCACGCGGGAGACGACGACGGAGCCACCATCGAAGCGGCGGGAACGGCGGCACTGCGTAAGCCGATGCTGCCAGACCAACTGCCTGCCAGCGATCGCGAGCTGGTTTACCTGGCTGGCAAAGCTTTCTGGGACGTAAGCGGAGCCCACGTTACCCAAGCCGAGAAAGAATTCGAGGCGTTAGTCACCAAATATCCCGGCGTGCCCAACGTTCATTATTTCTACGGATCGTTTCTGCTCGCGAATGATCCCGACCGCGGTTTGGCCGAGATGGAAAAGGAGCTGAGTCTTTCGCCGAGGCACGTTCCCGCAATGGTCGCGATAGCGGTGGAACATCTCCGCCGGGGCGAATCTTCCAAAGCGCGCCCGTTTGCCCTGGATGCTGTTCGGGCAATGCCTGAGTCATTTGCGGCTCACACGGTTTTAGGTCGCGTTCTGGTGGAACAGGGCGAGACCGAACACGGTATTGCGGAACTGGAAAATGCCGAGCGACTTTCCCCGGAAAGCCCCCAGCCTCGGATTGCATTGGCGTCGGCCTACGTAAAAGTGGGCCGCAACGCCGATGCAGCCCGCGAGCGGCGCGAATTCATGCGTCTGAAAGCATCCGGCAAAATGCCCGGCGAGAAGTAGTCGAGCTAGTTGCGAAGGCGCAGAAAAAACCAGCCCATCCCGACCGCTAAGAGTACCGTGGCCGCGACGGGCGTGGTTCGCAGCGCTGGCGCGTGGCGCCGCAAGGCGGTAAATGCGAGGGCGAAAAGAAGTGTGACGAGGATCTCGGCGAGCGCAGCTCCGGCAAGCACGTAACCGGGGCGAAAGCCGCTTTCGAGCAGAAACAAGTGGAAATAGAGCCCGTGGAATGCACCCAGCACGGCAGCGATGAGCCAACGGAGACCGGCGGCGGGCAGGAAGAGAATTTCGACGGCGAGGTAGGCCACGGTGAGTGCCGCCGCGGCTTCCACGAAACGCGCGTTGAACTGCCAGCCCGTTCCCGGAACAAGAAGTGCGGTTGCGGTCTGACCCGCCAGAAACATCGCGACAATGAGAAGCCACTCGCGGCGGCTGCGAGCCGCTAACGCCAGCGCCAGCAAGAACAAGAGTTCCACCCACCCGCTGAGCGCTCGCATGACACCCCCGCCGATCTGCGCGGCCGCAATATCAAGCGCCGTAGGGGGGCGGAAACGCAGCGAAGCATGCGAGAACGAATAATCGAAAATGGCCTGGTCGTTCTTGCCGGATTTTTCGGCACGCAGCAGGTGAACGTGATTCGGCACCGTAACGGAATGCAAGGTGCAATTGACGTCAAGTTGTTCAACCGGCACCGGAAATTCATAGTACGCCGCACAAATGAATGAGGCGGAGGGCTGATCGACATGGCACTCCCGATTGATCGCGCGTCCTGGTTGGCCGCCGCTTGAAAACAGAATGTGATCGAAGATGGCACGCGTCGGATCGGGAACCTGCGGGATCTCGTATAGCGGTAGGCGGAGCGTGTATTCGAGATGATTTCCGGTAACTACCGCGTCACCCGTGCTCATGCTCATCATGTGAGCGGAGGCGGGCGCGCTCTTTAGCACCAAGGCGAGCAGCAGCACCAGCGCGAATTTCATGCTGCGTTCATGCGGCCAAAACAGACGGTGCGGTGCTGATGTGCGATTTTCGAATGCGGAAGTAAAGTACCCGCAACAGTGCTAATACGGGCACGGAAAGAAAGGTGCCGGCAACACCGCCGATTTCACCGCCCGCGAACACCCCGAAAATGACCAGTAGTGGATGCAGTTCCACGCCGGAACTCATCAGACGCGGTGAAAGCACGTAATCCTGGAATACGCGGAAGCCGCCCAGGAATGCGATGATCCATGCAACGTGAGGATAGCCGCTGAAAGCCGTGACGGTGATGATAATCGCCGCCGCGCACAAAGGGCCTACCAACGGAATAAATTCCAGCGGGAACGCGATGGAGGCAAGCAGAATCGCGTAGGGGACGCCCAGCGTCGTGAAGATCAGTGAGAACACGACGAATGTGGCCAAGCACAAAAAGAAAAGGGCGCGCATATACTGCAACAGCAGCAGGTGCACATCGGCCAGAATATCCTGCACCAGATCCCGCCGAGGGCCGGAATCGATCAGCCCGAGCAGATCGTCGCGAATTAAGCGGCCATCCTTCAAAATGAAGAAACTCAGGATGGGCACAATGACCAGGAAGATGAGATTTCGCGACGCGGAAAGCACTTCCAGGCCGACCTTCGGGACGAAGCTTGCCATCTGATCGTAGTGTTGGCGAATTTGCCCTTGGACAGCATTAAATACGGTGTTCTTGAAAGATCCGTTCTGCGGCTGTGTAGGCTCTTCCTTCATTTTTTTAACGAAATCAGGCGCTTTCTGGGCGAGGCTGGTTGCCTCTTGAGTCGCGCGGGTGCCGATTTGAATACCCAGCAGAATGATCGCCGCAACGAGGGTCAAGTACACGATCGCAAGCGCCGGAGTGCGCGAACGCGAAGGCAGGAATCGATTGAGCACGTCTACCAGCGGATACAGCAGATAGGCAAATAAGAGGGCGATGGTGAAGACGACCAATGTCTGCCGGATAATAAAAACGGTTAGAAGAAGCAGCAGTACGAGCGCCGCCGACCAGGTGAAGCGCGCCGCGCGGGGTTCAATGCCGAGCATAGATAGATTATGGCGCGGAATTAGTCCGCGACGGCGGGCAAATTACATCTTGTGGCCGTGCGTCGCGGCCGATGCCGCCGCGGAACCCCATTTGACCGTCAAAGCGACTAACTTCTTGTCGCCGTTTTCTTTCGCGTTAATGGCGACGCGTTCACCTGCCTTCAAGTCTTTCATCGAAGCCTTTGCGGCCTTATGGGTGAAGGCCGTCGTTGCGTCGACCATAACGGTCACTGTGACATGCTTCACGGTCTCAACCGTTATGGAAGTCTCGGTAACCGATTTCACCGTGCCGAGCACGTGTTCGATGCCGTTGTGGGCGAATGCAATAACGGAGCCCATCATCAGAGCGATTACTGAGATGAATATTTGAGTATGTCGTCTACGATTCATGGTTGAGTCTCCTTGTGTGCAGGTCCATTTAGAAACTGCTCTTCCTGTTGTTCTTGCTCGCGATCTTCAGGGCCCTTAGGATTTAGTTTTTCCATCCGCTCCATCTCGCTGGTAGAGAGTTCAGGCAAGTGGCGAATGAACGAGACGAGTTTCCAGGAATCCTTCTCCCCTACCGCCGTTCCACCCCAGGCAGGCATCCCGCTTAATCGTATGCCGTTTTCGATGATGTAGAAGAGCTCGCCATCGGTAAGTTTTTGCGTCGCCGCTTGGCGCATGTCCGGCGCGTGCGGGTACATTTGCCGCCCCATGTCCACTTGGCCGCTTCCGTCGTTGCCATGGCAAACAGCACAGTGGTCCGCCCAGTGAGCCATGGCATCTTCGAGAATTTGCTTTGAATTGCCGACCGGATTTCTAGCGGCCTTCGCGCCTGGCGGAAGCGCAAGACTTCGTGCTGTTTGGGCGGCAAAAACCTCCATGGTGGAAGGGTCGGCGCGCGCGCTGAATCCGGAGGCACCCCATTTCAGAAAGATTACACCCGCAATAGCGGCGATTGCGATCACGGAAAACGCGCCCGCGAGGATCAAGACTAGGCTCCGCATCTTACTTATCGCGCATTCCCCGGCATCGACAGCCCATCAACTAAGCCGAATCCTCGGATACCCACCGAACTCCGCCACGCGCTTTCGAGCGCTTGCACGTAATCGACCTCGAGCTGAAAGAGAGTCCGCTGTGAAATAAGCGCTTGGGGATAAGCTGCCGCCATCTTTTGATAATTCGCGGCATACATCTGGTAAGCCTGCTCGGCGCGAGGCAGCATTTCGATCTTATATTGCCGCGCCGTGGCTCGCGCGGAATCGTATTCCTGGAACAGACTTGCGAATTCGCGAGCCGTCTGGAGCTTAAGCCGCGCCAGCTCCAGCTTGGCGCTTTCGATCTGTCCTTTTGCCGCGGCGATGTTGCCTTGGTTTCGATTGAAAATCGGCAATTGAACGCCTATCTGCACTCCGCCGTTGAGCCCTACCGCCCGGCGAGTACCCTCCAGCGGTTCGAAATTTTGAGCCAAATTTCCGTAAAGCTGCAGATCGGGAATCGGCGCTTTTTTCGCTTGCTCCAGCGAGGCCTCCGAACGTTCGATCCCCTGCTGCGCGAGCTTGATTTCAGGACTCGCCAGAAGCGCCGCGGCCAAAGACTCTTCGTAATTCAAATCCGGTAATGCGTCCAGGTCTCCTGCCAGGGGCGCGACAGGCATGTCGGGTTTTCCCGCCACGGCGGCCAGCGTTCTCCACGAAGCCTGAAGGTTCTGCCCGGCGATCCGCAGGTTGACATTCGCCTGCTGCTGCTCCACTTCGGCTTGCAGGACATCGGGGCGATCGGACTGCCCAATATTGGCAAGCTGATAAGAAGTTTGGGTTGCATCCGCCGCTAGCTTCGCGAGATTTTGCCTGACTTCGACGAGTCGCTGCGCCGCGAGCACTTCGTAAAACAACATGCGAACGTTATTCACGATTCGCAGCCGCTGCAATTCACCCGTGGTCTTCGACTCGTTCGCCAGCGATTCCGCTACACGACGAGCCGCGCGCAGTTTTCCCCCGGTGACAATTGTCTGGCTGATGAATCCGCCCTGCTTTCCGCCGTTGAAGTAGCCGCCCCGAATTTCATCACCGTAATACCCGACTGTAGGATTCGGAAGCAAGCCCGACTGCCGCGCCAGACCGGATGCCACGCGCAAATTTGCCTCCGCCTGCGCGATTGTCGGATTATTCGCCAAAGCCATGCTTTCCAACTCTTCGAACGGCATACCGCGGGAAGGCGTATTCGGTGCAGACATGACTTCCACGTCGTACAGAGTAGAATTGCCCTCGTGCGTTTTCGCCGTAATACGATCTCCCACCTTGACGCGAGTGAGCACCTCGGCCCGATCGACGCCGTATCTCATCGACATGGCACCCATGCCCCCCGGAATGGGTTCGTTTGTAACGGTCAGGCTCTTCCCTTCCAGGTCGACCCGCTCGACCGTTCCCCGCAAAGTGGCAACTTTTTTTGTGCTTTGCTGTGCCGGGGCAAGGGGGATTATCAGCCACACGGCCGTCAGGAGGATCAGTTTGCGTTGGATTGTCATCGAGCGCCGCTCCCCTGTCGCGCTTTAAGCGCCATAATATTTTCGAATTGATCCGGCGGCAAGACACGGACTAGCGTCATCATGCCTCCGACGAATCCGCTCCACCCGGGAGGCAGTCCGTAATTTTCCGGCTTGTCTACGTCCTTGTCCATGGCCATCATCGAACCTTCCATAAACGCGTCTTGAGGGAAGAGCGGAACGGTGTTCGCGTCTTTGGGCACCTGGGTCATATGCATGCCGGGCATGTCGGCCATGGGACCATTCGAGCGCAGCATGTCTGTCGAAGACCCAACGCCAAGGCCCCGGCCCAAACTGGGTGCATGATTCGCGGAAGTCGCATGGCCATCGCGCAGCATGCCCATGCCGTCCTCCATGCTGGCTCCCGCTTGCATACCGTTGCCGAGCCTGGTCATGGGGCCGACATTGGAAGCCATCTGATTCATCATGTGGTGGGGGAGATGGCAATGAAGCATCCAATCCCC
>JANYJA010000068.1 GCA_025358575.1 Terriglobia bacterium | reverse complement strand
GATTTGCATGATCGCGTTCTTCTTCACAATGCCGATCAAGAGCACGATCCCGATCATCGCAATCACACTCAGTTCGGTGCGCGTGATCAGCAGCGCCAGAAGCGCGCCCACGCCAGCCGATGGTAATGTCGACAAGATCGTGATCGGGTGAATGAAGCTTTCATAGAGAATCCCAAGCACGATATAGACGGTGATCAGCGCCGCCAGGATCAGCACCGGCTCGTTGGCAAGCGACGCCTGAAACGCCTGCGCCGTGCCTGCGAATGTGCCCTGCACGCTGGCGGGCATTCCAATCTTGCGTTCCGCATCGTTAATCCCGCGGACCGCATCGCTCAACGCCGCCCCCGGCGCCAAATTGAATGACAGCGTAATGGCCGGGAATTGCCCTTGATGATTCACCGCAAGAGTTGTGTACGTCTGTCGATAATGCGTAAACGAGCTGAGTGGAACCTGCACTCCATTTGACGATCGAACATAGACATCCTTCAGAGCGTCCGAGTTTTGCTGAAATTGTGGTGCAAGCTCCATCACCACGTGATACTGATTCAGCGGCTTGTAGATTGTCGAAACCTGCCGCTGCCCGAAGGAATCGTACAGCGTGTCGTCGATCGACTGCGGTGTAATTCCGAGCCGCGATGCAGTGTCACGATCGATCACAAGCGTCGACTGCAAGCCCCGAATTTGCTGATCCGTATTGGCATCGCGAATCTCAGAGACCGACTTCAGCTCGGACAAAAGCCGCTGAGACCATTCGTTCAAGTCGTTTAAGCTGTCAGCACGCAACGTGAACTGGTATTGCGAATTGGTCGGGCGCCCGCCCACGCGAACATCCTGGGCGGATTGCAGGAATAGGGTCGCGCCAGGGACGCGGGAAAGCTTTCCGCGCAACCGGGTGATCACTTCATCGGCGCCGATCTTGCGCTCCTTCAGGGGTTTTAGCGCAATGAATGAGCGCGCCGTGTTGGTGGTACCCCCGCCGGTGAATCCAACGATATTGTCGATCGCAGGGTCCTGCATCACAATCTGGCTGAACTGCGCCAACTTCTCCTGCATGGCCGGGAACGAAACATCCTGCGCTGCCTGAATCGCGCCCATCAGACGCCCGCTATCCTGCTGCGGGAAAAATCCCTTGGGAACTTTCACGTAGAGATAAACGCTGAGAACCACGGTGCCCAGCGTCACCATGATCATGGGCAGCGGATGCCGCAGCACCCAGCGCAGCATAATGTCGTACTCGTGAAGAAGAAAGTCGAAAGCCCGTTCGCCGGCCATGTAGAAGCGACCATGCGCGCGATTGCGCTGCGACTTCAAGAACCTGGCGCACATCATCGGCGTGGTCGTGAGAGAAACCACTAGCGACACCGCAATCGCCACGGTCAGCGTAATCGCAAATTCGCGAAAGAGCCGGCCCACAATGCCGCCCATCAAGATGATTGGAATAAAGACCGCAACCAGCGACGTGCTCATGGAGAGCACCGTAAAACCGATTTCGCGCGAGCCCCTCAGCGTGGCCTGCATCGGGGACATTCCCAGCTCCAGATAGCGGGCGATGTTTTCGATCACCACGATGGCATCGTCGACGACGAAGCCGGTCGAAATCGTGAGCGCCATGAGCGACAAATTATCCAGGCTGTATCCCAACAGGTACATCACGCCAAATGTTCCGAGAAGCGACAAGGGAACCGCGACGCTGGGAATCACGGTGGCCCATCCGTTTCGCAGAAATAGAAATACCACCATGATTACCAGTGCGATTGAGGCTACCAGCGTGAATTCAACATCGGAGATGGATGCACGAATCGTGGTTGTTCGGTCCATCGCGATATCCATTTTGATGCTGGAAGAGATCGACGCCTGTAACTGCGGCAGAAGCGCCTTTACCCGGTCCACGGTTTCGATCATGTTGGCGGCGGGCTGCCGGAACATGATAATTAGCACTGCCCGTTTTCCATTCGAGAGGCCTGCGTTGCGGCGGTCTTCCACGGAATCCTGGACGTCGGCTACATCGGAAAGCCGCACCGCGGCACCGTTCCGGTAGGCCACAATCAAGGGCCGGTACTGGTCGGCTAGCATCAGTTGATCGGTGGCAGTCACTTGCCAGGCTTGGTGTTCGTCCGAAAGAGATCCCTTGGGACGATTCGCGTTGGCCGCGCCCAGTGCCGCGCGAATATCGCCCGTCCCAATGCCATAGCTGTTCAGCGCGGTAGGGTTGTACTGCACGCGCACCGCCGGCTTGGCTCCGCCGCCAACCATTACCTGCCCGATGCCTGCCACCTGGGCGAGTTTTTGCGCCAGAATTGAATCTGCCTCGTCATACATCTTCCGGGCTTCGATGGTCTCCGAAGTCAGCGCAATAATCAGTATCGGCGCATCCGCGGGATTCACCTTGCGGTAGCTCGGATTTCCGGGAAGGTTCGCCGGAAGTTGGCCGCGGGCCGCGTTGATGGCTGCTTGAACGTCACGCGCCGCCGCATCGATGTTGCGGGATAGATCGAATTGCAGCGTGATCGACGTGGAGCCAAGCTGGCTTGAAGAAGTCATCTCCGTGACGCCCGCGATCTTTCCGAACTGCCGTTCAAGTGGCGTTGCAACGGCGGAGGCCATCGTTTCCGGGCTCGCACCCGGAAGTGCCGCACTCACTTGAAGCGTTGGAAATTCGACTTGCGGCAATGGCGAGACCGGCAGCAGATTGAACGCAATAGCACCTGCCAGCGCGAGGCCCGCTGTAAGCAGGGTGGTCGCTACCGGCCGCCGGATAAACGGTGTAGAAACGCTCATGCCGGCTCCTCGGTGGGTAATCCCGCCTCTGACCGACTACCGGTTCGCACGCCCAATCTTCGGCCTAGACGATCAAAGTAGAGATACACCACGGGCGTGGTATATAACGTCAGCACTTGGCTCAAGATCAGCCCGCCGACAATCGTGATGCCGAGAGGCCGCCGCAATTCCGACCCAGTACCCGTGCCCAGGGCCAACGGGACGCCGCCGAATAACGCCGCCATCGTCGTCATCATAATCGGGCGGAAGCGCAGAAGACACGCTTGGTAGATCGATTCGTCCGGAGACCTACCCTGATTGCGCTCAGCATCTAACGCGAAGTCGATCATCATGATGGCGTTCTTTTTCACGATGCCGATCAGAAGAATAATTCCGATGAGCGCAATGACGCTGAGGTCGTTACCGGTGACGAGCAGCGCCAGAATTGCGCCCACGCCCGCGGATGGCAGCGTCGAGAGAATCGTAATGGGGTGAATGTAGCTTTCATACAGGACGCCAAGAACGATGTACACGGTCACCAGCGCGGCCAAAATCAGGATGGGCTCGTTCGACAGCGAGTTCTGAAATGCCTGCGCCGTTCCTTGGAATTCAGCTTGGATGCTGGGCGGAAAGCCGATGTCGCGCTCAGCATTGCGGAACACTTTCACGGCTTCCCCTAGCGAAACATTCGGAGCCAGATTGAACGATAGCGCGATCACCGGGAACTGTCCCTGATGGTTCACCGCCAGGGCCGTGTTCGAAGGCTCGGTATGCGTGAATGAACTTAGCGGCACTTCGGCACCCGTGCTCGACCGAACATAAATTTCTTTTAGCGAATCCGGATTGCGCTGGAACTTGGGCTCGACTTCCAGAATGACGTGGTACTGATTTAGCTGCGTGAAAATGGTTGAGACTTGCCGCTGCCCGAACGCGTCATAAAGAGTATCGTCCACCATTTGGGGCGTAATGCCGAGCCGCGACGCGGTATCGCGGTCAATCACCAGCGACGCTTCCAGACCGCCTGTCTGTTGGTCGCTGGCCACATCGCGCAACTGCGTAATCGATTGCAGACGCGCCAGCAAGCGCGGCGCCCATGTGTTGAGCTCACTCGCGTCGGCATCCTCCATGGTGTACTGGTATTGGGTACGCGACACGCGATCTTCGACGGTCAAATCCTGGACAGGCTGCATGTATAGCGTGATGCCTTCCACGCCGGCGAGCCTTCCCTGCAGGCGGCGGATCACATCGCCAGCACCGATGCCGCGATCCGCAAGCGGCTTAAGGTTGATCTGAATCCTTCCGTTGTTGATGGTCGAATTGGTCCCGTCGACGCCAATGAAAGATGACAGACTCGCTACGGCCGGGTCCCGCAGGATGCTCTTGGCTAAAGCCTGCTGGCGTTCCGCCATGGCCGTAAACGAAATAGTCTGGCGTGATTCCGAGATACCCAAGATCACGCCCGTATCCTGCACCGGGAAAAAACCCTTGGGCACAATTGCGTAAAGAAAAAGCGTTGCCACCAGGGTTCCAATCGTCACCAGCAACGTAAGGGGCTGATGCCGCAACACAAAGCGCAAGCTGGTGGCATATCGCGCGATCACCCACTCGTAAAAGTTCTCCGAGTACTGAAATAACCGGCCTTGTTGGGATGCCGGTTTGTGACGCAACAGCAGCGCACACATCATGGGCGTGAGCGTCAGCGAGACGAATGCCGACACTAGAATGGTCACTGCCAGGGTGATGGCAAACTCACGAAACAACCGGCCCACGATGTCGCCCATGAAGAGCAGCGGGATCAGAACGGCAATCAACGAGACCGTGAGAGAGAGAATCGTGAAGCCGATCTGTTCCGACCCTTTCAGCGCCGCCCGCAATGGCGATTCGCCCTCTTCGATGTAGCGCATCACGTTCTCGATCATGACGATGGCGTCGTCGACCACGAAGCCCGTCGAAATGGTGAGCGCCATTAGCGAAAGGTTGTTCAAGCTATAACCGAGCAGGTACATCACGCCGAACGTGCCGACAATCGAAAGCGGCACCGCAACGCTGGGAATAACGGTGGCCGCGAAGTTTCTCAGAAACAAAAAGATGACCATGACCACCAGGCAAACGGTCAGGATCAGCTCGAACTTAACGTCCTCCACCGACGCGCGAATGGTGGTGGTGCGGTCCGTCAGGATCTGCACGTCAACGGCTTTGGGAATTGATGCTTTCAGTTGCGGAAGCAACTGCGTGATGCGGTCCACCACAGCGATGATGTTCGCTCCCGGCTGCCGCTGAATATTGAGGATCACAGCGGGCGTGGTGTTCATCCACGCGGCTTGGCGCACGTTCTCGGCATCGTCAATTACCGTCGCAACATCCATCAGGCGCACGGGCGCGCCATTCCGATAAGCAACGATAACGGGCTTGTAATCCGCGCTCGACATCAACTGGTCGTTGGCACTGATGGTGAAAGATTGACGCGCACTCTCGATGTTGCCCTTGGCCTGATTAACATTCGCCTGCGACATGGCCAAGCGAATGTCTTCGAGACTCAGTCCGTATGCCGCGAGCGCCGTCGGATTGGCCTGAATACGGACTGCCGGACGCTGGCCACCGCTGATGCTCACTAGTCCCACTCCCGGAAGCTGCGAGATCTTCTGACCCAGCGTGGTGTCGGCAAAATCTTCTACTTTGGAGAGCGGCAGCGTCTTCGAAGTCAGGGCGAGCGTGAGAATCGGCGAATCCGCCGGATTAGTTTTGCTGTAGATCGGCGGGTTGGGCAGGTCACGCGGAAGAAATGTTCCGGCCGCATTTATGGAAGCCTGGACCTGCTGTTCGGCGACGTCGATATTCAAATCCAGCGAAAATTGAAGCGTGAGAATGGAGCTTCCGAAAGAGCTGGTAGACGTCATCTGCTTTAAGCCCGGGACCTGCCCAAACTGCCGCTCCAGGGGAGCTGTGACGGAGGACGCCATCACTTCCGGACTCGCGCCTGGATAAAACGTGAGCACCTGAATGGTCGGGTAATCCACCTGTGGAAGCGCGGAAACCGGCAACTGCTTGTACGCCACGAAGCCCGCCAGCAAAATGCCAGCCATCAGCAGCGACGTGGCGACCGGTCGGACAATAAACGGCCGCGACGGGTTCATGCGGCCGGTCTCCGGCCAGCGCCGCGTTTTTTACCTGGACCAGGACGTCCGCCGCCGGGCGATCCCGTGCCCCCACCTTGCCCGGCCCGCGTATCCACTTTCGCGCCCTCTAGCAGCTTGTCCTGGCCGTCGGTTACGATGAGATCGCCAGCTTGCAGGCCCTGGCTGATCTCCACCAGATTCCCTTCGGTGATCCCCACCGTAACGACACGAACGGTCGCGCGATTATCCGTCACCACGTATACGAAACTTCCTTGCGGCCCGCGCTGCAAAGCCTGCACGGGAATGATCACTACGCCGCGCTTGGCATCCATTTGCAGCCGGCAGTTCACGAACTGATTCGGAAAGAGCGCGCTGTCAGTATTCGGAAAAACGGCCTTAAGCCGCGAGGTCCCGGTGGTCGCATCAATCTGGTTGTCCACCGTTTCGAGGTAGCCGCTGGCGATTCGATTGCGATCGTCACGGTCATACGCGTCCACCAGCAGACGCGATCCGGATCGCAGCTTGCGAAGCACTGGCGGAAGATTATCCGCCGGAATATTGAACAGCACGGCTATTGGTTCGAGCTGTGCAATCACCGCCAGTCCATTCGGGTCCGAGGCATGAACCATGTTTCCCACGTCCACCAGCCGCAGCCCAATGCGCCCGCTTAATGGCGCCGTGATTCGCGAATAACTCAGTTGCAGCCGCGCGTTGCTAATGTTTGCGCGGTCTGTTTCAAGCGCGCCCTGAAACTGCCCAACCGAGGCGGCCTGGGTATCCAGCTGCTGCTTGGCAATCACTTTTTCGTTCCAAAGCGCCTGGTATCTTGCCAGGTTTGCCTGGGCATCGTTTAACTGCGCCGTATGCCCGGCCAGTTGCCCCTGCGCCTGCTCCAGTTGAACCTGGAATGGGCGAGGGTCAATTTCCGCCAACAAATCGCCCTTTTTTACAAACTGCCCTTCGTTGAAGGCGATCCGGATCAGTTGTCCATCCACCCGGCTCTTCACCGAGACGCTGTTGAACGGCGTTACGGAACCGAGGCCGCGCAGATAGACCGGCATGTCCCCACGCCGCGCGGCCGTGGTTACAACCGGGACTGAACGCGCTCCCGCTCGCGCAGTT
Source organism: Terriglobia bacterium (assembly GCA_025358575.1). Classification (GTDB taxonomy): domain Bacteria; phylum Acidobacteriota; class Terriglobia; order Bryobacterales; family Bryobacteraceae; genus JANYJA01. Next base: position 22,812 of record JANYJA010000068.1, on the reverse strand, counting down.
TGGACTGCAGCCGCGTCCTTTTCCTTCTGCTGGGAGTTTTGGTAATATCGATATCCACCATACCCGAGGCCGCCGACTATTAGCAGCCACAGCCACCAGAGACTTCGATGCTTGACCGGTTTTCCAATCGTCGTGGGAGGAGCGGCGGGCGTATGAAGTTCCTTAGATTCAAGCATGTTTTGCAAAATGGCGGGCAGACGGCCTACCAAAGTCCGATTTGGACGGGAGGTAGACCGCGATTATTTTGAGACGTCTCACTAGAGACAGATGTTACCGCTTGCGGGACCTGGACGAAAGTGTGAAGGCTGTGCGTTCAAACACTCAGCGTCACGCTAAAATTGGCGGATTGTATCGGGCGGGTTTTTGATATAATTACAACGGATGGCCATCCGCCGATTGTCGGCTTCCTCCCTCACTTATTTTTCCTTGCAGTTTCCCGCTCAAAATTCTAAATGAAAGCCAGTGTTCAAATTAGCCGAGGCATTGAGAGCCTCTTCGGTACCCGAGACGAAAACATCCGATTGATCGAGACGGGCTTAAACGTTCGCAGCCATTTGGTGGAGAACTCGCTTGAATTGGAGGGCGACGCGGGGTCGGTGGCGCGCGCGGCTGGAATTTTGGAAGATTACGCGGCGCTGGTGCGCGAGGGAATTGTTTTCACGAACGGTGACCTGAACAGCTATTTGCGAGTGGTCACCGAGGATTCCGAGGTTACTCTTCGGGCGCTGGTAACCAGCGGGCGACAGCGCAATTTTGGGAAGAAGATTCTGGCGCCAAAAACGGTCAATCAGCGGCGATACATGGAAGCCATCGAACGCAACGATCTGGTGTTCGGGGTCGGTCCAGCGGGTACTGGTAAAACTTATCTCGCGGTCGCGATGGCGATTTCGGCGCTGCTCAGCAAGCGAGTCAGCCGCATTATTTTGACCCGCCCGGCTGTCGAAGCGGGCGAACGCCTGGGCTTTCTGCCTGGAACGTTGCAGGAGAAAGTCGATCCATATTTGCGGCCTCTTTACGACGCGCTCCACGACATGCTTGAAAGTGAAAAGGTGGAGCGGTTGCTGGAAAAATTGACTATTGAAGTTGCGCCGATCGCATTCATGCGCGGCCGGACTTTGAACGACAGTTTCATCATTCTGGATGAAGCGCAGAATTGCACGCCCGAGCAGATGAAGATGGTGCTGACGCGCCAGGGCTGCAACTCCAAAATGGTGGTGAACGGCGACATCACCCAGATGGATCTCCCTATCGGGAAACGCAGCGGGTTGCTGGATGCGATTGAGGTCCTGGCTGGCGTCGAAGGCATCAGCTTCGTGAAATTCGACGATCGCGATGTGGTGCGGCATCCGCTGGTGCAGCGCATTGTGAGGGCCTACGAGAGGTATAACGAGAGCATGGGCGAAGGGCGTCAACTCAGCCTGAAACTTTCCGAGAGCCCGCTCGATCTTGCGGCCAAAGCCGAACCCCCGGTTTCAGCAGGGCCGCTGGCGATTGAATTGCCTGTCAACGCCTAAGGGCGTCAGCATGTCCTCCTCCTCCGACCCTTATTTAACTTTCTCTCGGCCCTCCGCTTTTTCAGACGGCGAGAAGAAAACGATGGAACGGTTTGCCAGCGTCCTTTGTGAAAAGCTTGCGGGCGGCCGGGAGTTTCACTGCCGCATTACTGGCGACCTGGAATTGCGCCGCTTGAATCTGCAATTTCGCGGTAAGGACTCGGCTTCAGACGTTCTTTCGTTTCCGGGCGAAGGCGAGTATCTGGGCGACCTCGCCATCTCACGGCAGCGCGCCGGGGAACAGGCGCGTGATTTCGGTCATTCATTGGCCGAGGAAATTCAGATTCTGATGCTGCATGGCGTCCTGCATCTGCTCGGCTTTGACCACGAACGGGACCGCGGCAAGATGTCGCGACTGGAACGCGAATGGCGATTGAAATTAGATTTGCCGTGCGGTTTGATTGAGCGGGTCGGCACATGACGATGGCGCTCCTGCTGGCTAGTATCCCGCTCGCGTTTCTGCTGGCGCTCACCACTTTCGTGCAGACGCTCTATTTGGAAAGCCTGCGCCTGCGCACGCGCGACCTTCCTTCGCTGCAGTTTTTCAAGGACACGCTGGAAGACCGTCTGGCGATGAAGGACGACGATGGCGCCCTTACCTACTCTTTGCTGAAGCATTCGATTTTGGTCCTGCTTGGAATCATGCTCTTTGCGGGTGTGGTGGATTCAGGCGGCATCACCGGCGCACTGTTCGCGGAAGCTATTCTTATCGCGTGGCTGGGAATGATCTTGATCGCTTATGTGGTGCCGCAAATTCTCTATCGCCGGACCAGCGGACACTGGCTGCTGCCGCTAGTGCCGCTGTTTCGAGTTCTCGCAGTGCTAGCCATGCCGATGGTCGGATTGCTGAACGCGCTAAATTCGCTGATCGATCTGGCACATGAACAGCCAGGGCAGGAAGAGCCGCCCAGCTCCGCCGAGAATATCGAGGCGTTAATTTCGGCGGGAACGGAAGAGGGACTAATCGAGGAAGACGATCGCCAGCTCATCCAGTCGGTGGTGGAATTCGGAGACAAAGTTGTGCGCGAGGTGATGACTCCCCGGCCTAACATGGTGGGCGTTAGCGCCGACGATTCCTTTGAACAACTGCGCCAGTTGGTGATTCACGAGCAGTATTCGCGCATTCCGGTTTACGAGACTTCCGTCGACCAGATTGTGGGATTCATGCATGTGCGCGACATGTTTGAGCTGGAAGAAGACGAACGGGCGGTGCGCAAAATTCGCGAGCTAATGCGGCCCATTCGTTTCGTGCCCGAGACCAAGCCGGTGAACGACCTGATGCGTGAGATGCAGCAGGAAGGGTCGCACATGGTGATTGTCGTCGACGAATACGGGAACACCGCCGGCCTCGTCACCATGGAAGATCTGGTGGAGGTGATTCTCGGCGAGATTCGCGATGAGCATGAGCCGGAATCGGACGTTAAAGAAGATGGCGAAGGCGGATTTGTGGTGTCGGGCAGTTTCGATGTGAGCCGGCTCGAAGACCTGATTGCATTTCGCGCTCAGGAAGATGTGGAGTCGACCACCGTGGGCGGTCTGGTAACAGAGTGGCTGGGCCGGGTGCCGCAACGGGGCGAGGCGGTGGAGCGGGAAGGCGTCCGCATTGAAGTGCTGGCGAGCGATCAGTTGCGAGTAGAGCAGGTGCGTGTGAAGAAATCCGAGGTTGTGACAACGTGAGTAAATTTTTGTCAGGCTTCGTCTCGATCTTGGGACGCCCGAATGCGGGGAAGTCGACACTGTTGAATGCGTTTGTGGGATCGAAAGTGGCTATTGTCGCGGATAAGCCGCAAACCACGCGCACGGCCATTCAAGGCGTGCTGACCACGCCCGAGTGCCAGGTTGTTTTCCTCGACACACCAGGAATTCTGCGTGCCGATTCACCCATGCAGAAGCGTATGATGAACAGCGTCCGCGATGCGCTCAGCGAGCGCGATCTGCTGCTTTATTTGGCCGACGTAACGCTGGGGTTTGGCGAGAAAGACCGACAGGCTATCGATATGGTCCGCAAAGCCGAAACGCCAGTCATTCTGGTTTTGAATAAGACCGATTTGCTCCATAAGGATAAAGGCGCGCTGCTTCCTTTGATTGAGCAATACCGCGCCGTGCACGAATTTGCCGACTACTTGCCGGTTTCGGCCGAGACGGGAGAGGGTTTAGAGACGCTTTTCGAGGCGATTCAATCGCGTCTTCCGGAAGGCCCCGCTTACTTTCCAGAAGATCACATTACCGACCAGCCGGAGCGCTTCATCGCTTCCGAACTGATTCGTGAGCGAATCCTGCATGAGACGCGACAGGAAGTTCCGCATTCGGTCACGGTCGCGATCGATAAGTGGGAACAGGGCGAAACTCTCACCAAGATTTACGCCACAATTTACGTGGAACGCGAAGGACAAAAGGGCATTCTGATTGGGGTTCGGGGCGGTATGTTAAAACAGATTGGAACCTTGGCGCGTCAGGAGATGGAGAGGCTATTCGGCTTGCGCATTTATCTGGAGCTTCATGTGAAGGTGCAGCCGAACTGGCGGGAAAAGGCGATGTTCCTGAATACGCTAGACTGGCGTACAATGACCGGAAATGACGAATCTTAAGCGCGTTTTCTCGTTGCTGTTGTTGGCGGCCTTCTTTTCTTTCGGCGCTTCCGCGCGATCGAACAAGGTTTTGTCGGATGACGCGATTCACGATACAGTGATCCGAAAGCTCGCGGCGGATCAGGTGGTGAAGGGCGCCGCTTTTGATGTGGAAGTCAAACAGGGCGTGGTGACGCTGCGGGGTAAAGTGGAAACCGAAAAGCAGAAATCCAAAGCGGAGCACATCACCAGGAAAATGAACGGTGTGAACAGCGTGGTCAACGAGCTGCAAGTCGTACACCGCTAATGCGCCGCGGTGCTCGCGCGTTTTTGCTAGCAATCGGGCTGCTTCAGGCAACCGCCAGCGCGCAGGATTTTTCCAAAATTCAAATTGAGAAAATAGTTTCAGGCCTGAGGTTTAGTGAAGGACCGGCGTGGTCGCGTGAAGGTTTTCTGGTTTTCGCGGACGTGCCCACGAATCGTCTATGGAAGCTGGTGCCAGGCGAGAAGGCTGAAGTTTTTCGAGAAAACGCGGAAGGCGCCAGCGGTGATGCCTATGACGCGCAAGGACGTTTGTACACCTGCGAAAGCCGGTCGCGGCGTGTCACTCGCACCGACAAAAAAGGCCAGATCGAAGTGATCGCCGATCGCTGGGAAGGTAAGAAGTTCAACGCACCCAACGACATCGTGGTGCGCCATGACGGGAATGTCTACTTTACCGATCCGGCATTTGGAAGCCAGGCCGACGCACGTGAACTTGATTTCCACGGTGTCTATCGCATTGCTCCAAAGGGTCAATTGAGTCTTGTCGCAAAGGCCTCGGGGCGGCCCAACGGTATCGCTCTCTCCCCCAACGGCCGCACTTTATATGTCGGCAATTCCGACGAGCACAACATCCGCGCGTACGATCTTGATCGCAGCGGCGAGGCTTCGAACGAGCGCGTGGCAATTTCAGACATCGAAGGCGTTCCCGGAGGCATCCGTACAGATGAGAAAGGTAATCTCTACGTGGCTGCGAAGGGGCTTGCGATTTACACTTCATCGGGGAAATTGCTGCTCAATCTCGAACTGGCTGAGACGCCGTCGAACTGCGCCTTCGGCGATCCAGATTTGCAGACTCTATACATCACGGCGAAAACATCGCTGTATCGAATTCGTCTTGACGTGAAGGGATCGGTGCAGTATTAACGAGAGCCGTAGATATCCAGAGCGCCCGATTCTGGGGGTGGGGGCACTCATTCTTGACGGCGACCGGATTCTGCTGGTGGAGCGCGGCAAGGAGCCATTGAAAGGCTGGTGGTCCTTACCCGGCGGGGTGCTTGAATGCGGTGAGACGCTGGCTGCGGGCATTCAGCGCGAGGTGTTTGAGGAGACTGGACTCGTTATCGAACCGGTGACGGTGCTGGAGATTTTCGAACGCATCATGCTCGATGCGGAGGGTCGCGCTGAGTACCATTACGTGCTGATCGATTACATCTGCCGCGTGACAGGCGGCACGCTCAACGCGGCCGACGACGTGAGCCGCGTTGAGTGGATTCACCGGGCGGCGTTGAGCCAATACAAAATTACTGAAGGCACTCTCCCAGTAATCGAAAAAGCTTTTGACTTCGTGGCGGTGCCAGATTAGTGATATTGTGTTGGCGATGCGATTCCTTGCTGTCTTCTCCTTATTTGTTTCCGCACTCGCCGCAGGTGAGATCCCGAGCGCTGAGGCGCAGATCGCGTCAGCGGTGCTTCCAGCGCCTGCTGAATTTCGTGAGGGTGCTGCCGTCCTAGGCTACAACCCAAAAGGAGAATTGGTCACGTTGCGGGAAGGCAAGAACGAGCTGATTTGTCTTGCCAGCGACCCATCGAAAACCGCCTTGAGCGTAGCCTGCTATCACAAGGACCTGGAGCCGTACATGGCGCGCGGGCGCGAACTTGTGGCGCAGCATATCACCGGGCCGAAGCGCAACGAAATCCGCTGGAAGGAAGTCGCGGACGGAAAGCTCGCTCTGCCGAAATTGCCGCGGACCTTGTACGTTCTGACTGGAAGCAGTTACGATGCTGCCGCGGGGAAGGTCATCGATCCTTACTTGCGCTGGGTGATTTACTCGCCCTATGCGACGCCCGAATCCACGGGTCTTTCCACGAAGGGGAGCGACGGCGCGCCCTGGCTGATGTCGCCCGGCACAGCTGGCGCGCACATCATGATCAACCCGCCGAAAGCGAAAGCGGTTACGCCAGCAAATCCTTAACCACGCGTCCGGCGACGTCGGTCAATCGGAAATCCCGTCCCGCATATCGGTACGTAAATTTCTCGTGATCGAATCCGAGCTGGTGCAGCAGGGTCGCGTGGAGGTCATGCACATGGACTTTGTTTTCGGCAGCGGCGAAACCGAACTCGTCCGTCGCGCCATAAACCGCGCCTTTCTTCATACCGCCGCCCGCTACCCACATGGAGAAACCGTAGGGATTGTGGTCGCGGCCGTTGGACATTCCGCCGTTGGCCCCTACGTCGGGCAGTTCCACGGTCGGCGTGCGCCCAAACTCACCGCCCCAAATCACGAGCGTGTCTTCGAGCATTCCCCGTTGCTTCAGATCCTGGAGAAGGGCCGCGATGGGTTGGTCGCACTCGCGCGCGAGCCGTGCGTGGTTGGTCTTGATATCGTCGTGGCTGTCCCAGGGCTGTCCGGCGCCATGCCACACCTGCACAAAACGCACGCCGCGTTCCAGTAAACGCCGGGCAATCATCATCTGCCTAGCCTGCAATCCTTCGCCGTACATTTTATGAATATGCTCGGGCTCCTTCGAGATATCGAAGGCTTCGTCGGCTTCCATTTGCATTCGGAAAGCAAGCTCGAACGATTGAACCCGCGCTTCCAGCAGACCATCTTCCTGCCGGCGATCCTGGTAATCGCGGTTTAACGCGGATAATAGATCCAGATCGCGGCGCTGCGCTTGCTTCGTTGAATAATTGTTTTTGATATTTTCGATGAGCTTGTCGATCTGGGTCTGGCGTGTATCGATCTGCGTTCCCTGGTACGAACCCGGAAGAAATGCCGAGCGCCAATTCTGCGTTCCTTGCGTGGGCAAACCGTCCGGACAAAGGATGATAAAACCGGGGAGATTCTGATTTTCCGAGCCGAGACCGTAAGTGATCCACGATCCGAAACTCGGCCGCACCTGCCGGGTCTCGCCGCAATTCATCATCATCAGCGACGGCTCATGATTGGGGATGTCGCTGCACATGGAGCGAATGACACAGAAGTCATCCGCATGCTCGGCGACTTTTGAGAAGATCTCGCTAACCTCGGTTCCGCACTGGCCGTACTTTTTAAATTCGAAGGGCGATCCGAAAGCCGCTCCCGTGCGGCGTTCCGTCTTGAGGGTGACCGGAATAGCCTTGCCGGAAAATTTCGTCAGCGACGGCTTGGGGTCGAAAGTATCGACATGCGACGGGCCGCCATTCATAAACAAATGCAGCACACGTTTCGCTTTGGCGGGGAATGGCGGGGCCTTCGGCGCGAGCGGATTCACGCTGTTGGCGGACACGCTAGCCTGAAGCGTTCCCGTGTTTCCCATTAGTCCGGCGAGGGCGACCGCTCCCATACCCATCCCGGTGCGTTGCAGCAACTCGCGCCGGGTGAAGAATTGATTTGAAATTTTCATGATTTTTCTTGGTTAATCCACACTAATCCACGAACGCGAATTCATTGGTTTGGAGAAGCACGTGGGCGTAACGCTCCCACACGGTTAAGGGGCGCGGAGTCGGACCGCGAAAATCGTCGTGGGCGCTCCAGGAGTTGTCTTTTGCCGGGCTGCCTTTGACGGCGCTTTCTTTGGATTCGGAAATCTTCACGGTTGGAGCCCAACGGAAACCGTCATTCTCGCTGTCCGCCCGACCATCGACGACGAAATCCAGCGTATCGCCCTTTTCGATCTTGATTCCGTTCAGCTTTGTTTCCGCGCCCGATCCGTTTACAACCCAGGAAGCCAGTTCACCGTCGCGGCTAGAAACAATGCGAGCGCGAACGCCATCGCCGAAATTACCCAAGCTGTTTTGGTCGTGACGAAGAGTGCCATCGATCGAAATCTTTCCTTCAACAGGGCTGGTCCACCGACGAATTACGGCATGCCGCCGATCGTCTCCAGGCTCACCGCCCTCGGCACCCAGCCTTGCCTTGCCCGTGTCGGGGTCGGGAAGCATCGAAGCGCCCTGCCAGGAATCGCCGGTGAAAAAACGGAATGGCGCGAACAAATTCACCCGGCTGGCGGCGGGATCGTACTCGCCCAAGCCATACTGCCACGTGGATAGGTCACCCGCAGCCGTGCTGGAGTCGGAGCCGGAATCGATGAATTTGATGCCGGCCGCGATCTCACCGGGCGTCGCGTCGCGCCCCAGCGCGATCCGATAGAGCCGCTGCACTCGTTTGGCCGGGTCCTTCTCGGCGGTGACCTCGGGCCGGTTAGCCAGTCGATCGGCCTGCTCAGCCATGAACGGGCTGTTCAACAGGAACAGCGCTTGCTGCGGGACCGTAGTGGTGTAGCGCAACGGAGCGTGCTGGTCTGGACTGGCGAAATCGAAAGCGGCAAGCATTCCGGGAATTCGCCCGCGTTCGATGTAGCCATAGACCGTCCGGCGCGGGACGGCCGGGATCGCGGTCAGCGCGAAGGGCACACCACCGATCTTGTTCTCCAGTTGACCCGAAGCGGCGAGAACAGAGTCGCGGAGGCTCTCGATATCCAGGCGCTGCCGATTCATGCGCCATAACAGTTGATTTTCTGGATCTATCTTCCGCGCTTCCGGATTATTCACGCTGCTCTGCCGGTAAGCGGCCGAAAGCATGATGGTGCGATGTAATTTTTTGAGCGACCAGCCGGACTCCATAAACTTCACGGCCAGAAAGTCGAGCAGCTCCGGATGAGTTGGCGCGTCTCCTCTGAGACCGAAGTCGCTTGGCGTGCGCACGATGCCAGCGCCGAAATGGTGCATCCAGACGCGGTTGACGATCACGCGCGCCGTTAGCGGATTATCCTTGCTGGCAATAGCCTGAGCAAGATCCAGGCGACCGCTGCCATCTTTGAAGTTCGCGGGGTCGCCCGAAGAAAGGCAACTCAGGAAATGCGCCGGAGTTTCAATTCCAGGGTTGTTGGGATTGCCGCGCACAAACACATGCGCCGTTTGGGGATTGGGCACATCCTCGAGCACCATGGCACGCGGAGCGCCGCCATCGTAGGAATACATGGCGCGCATGGTGTCGTAGCGGTTTTTGAAACCGATGGTGTTGTTCCGGTCGCCTTCGGTCATCACCTGATCGAAATCGCCGACAGGCACATTGACCGCCGCGCCGTCGCCGCGCAGTACCTGGCGCAAATTTTCCTGCTGCGTATCGGGAAGCTGGGAAGAAGAATCGTAGCGTAACAGGAGTGTGGCGTAGCGCGCGGCGAGTTCCTTGATGCTAGCGGGCGCGGTTTTGAATTCCGCCAGGACGAGGGGATTCGCACCGGACTGAGCCGCCAAAATTCCCGGCCACTTTGGCGCGAATTCCACATCGGGAATTGCGGCAGCCGCGTTCCACAAACCAAATACCGGCTCCACGCTTGCCCGCGCATCGCTCAGATATTTTTTCCAACGATCTAGCAGGTAAAGGTTGAGCTGCCGCTCTTTAATAAGATCTTCGACTTCAGTGGCCCGCATTTTCGCGGAATCGCGAACCGCCAGCAAATAATCGGCGATTTGGGTCCTGAAGAAATCGTTCAATACCGCAGATCGATTTTCGCGATAATCCGCATCGGTTTTTCGGATGCGAGCCATGCGGTCGCCATAAACCTTGTCCACCGAGGTCCTGGCGCTGCTTACCTTCAACAAAGGGAGATCTCCCGGCTCGCGTATGTTCGAAAAGATGGAGTAGAACGAGTAGTAATCCTTGGTGGGGATCGGATCGTATTTGTGATCGTGACAGCGGGCGCACGCGACTGTCAGGCCCATCATTCCGCGGGCCACAACATCAATGCGATCGTCCACGGTTTCGGGGAACGTTTTCGGGAATTCGCGCCCAAGACTGAGATACCCGAGCGCCGCGAGATTACCTGGGTCGTTACCGTGAATGCGGTCCGCCGCCAGTTGCTGAGTCAAGAACTGGTCATAGGGTAAATCTTCGTTGAACGCGCGGATCACCCAGTCGCGATAGGTATACGAGTAGGCGAAGCGTTCTCCGACGTTACGGGCATCGGAATATCGCGCCACGTCGAGCCAGAACCGGCCCCATCTTTCGCCATAGCGGGGCGATGCCAGCAGACGATCTACCAACCGCGCGTAGGCATCGGGCGAGTTGTCGGCCGCGAATGCGTCCGCGTCTTCGGCCGTGGGTGGAATTCCCGACAAATCGATATATGCCCGGCGGATGAGCGTGCGCTTGCCGGCCGGCGGCGAAGGCGTGAGGCCCTTCTCTTCCAACTTGGCGAGGATGAAACGATCCACATCGTTGCGGGCCCAGTCTTTTTGTTTCACTTCGGGCGGAGCATGATCCTTGGGCGGTTGAAATGACCAAAACTGTCTTCTTTTATCGAGCGGCTTGACTGAGATTTCATCAGCCGGAATGGCAGCACCGGCGCGAATCCAATTTTCAAAGTCCGCAACCACCGCGGGCGGCAGCGGCTTGCCAGGAGGCATCTGGAGATCTTTGTCCCGATAACGCAGCGCATGTATGAGGAGACTCTTATCCGGCTCGCCGGGTGCAATCACCGGGCCCGAGTTACCGCCATGCGTCAAGCCGACTTTGGTATCGAGGAGCAGACCGCCCTGCACCTTCGCCGCTTTGGCGCTATGGCAGACATAGCAGTGGGTGGCTAGCACGGGCCGAATCTTGGTTTCGAACAGGATGTGAGTGTCGGGACTTGAATCTTGTGCGGCGAGGGGAACGGCGAGCCATAGAATTGCAACGCAAGAAACGGCACCCGACAGAGAGCGGTTCGGATAGCGCATGAATGCTCACTATTTTAGCGCTTCTAAGAAAATTTCAAATTCCCCTAACCGAAACGGCCCGCGCGGGCGTCTAACCTACAAAACCGTGTCCCGCAAAGCCATTAGCGCCGCCTTGCTGCTAGCCCTTCAACTGGGCTCTTTGTCGTGTTCGCGAGCTACGGCTCAGCGGGAGATCGAGAAGATTCCGACCGGGGCGGCGGCCGGACCGATTCACGGTCGCGTCCTGAGAACGACCGGGATCGTGGAGGCAATGCACTCCTTTACGATTCAGGTACCCCGAATCAGCTCGCAGCAGCAAGGAAACTTAACGCTGACGAAGCTTGCGCTTAACGGCACCAGGGTGCATCGGGGCGACATTATTGCCGAGTTCGACCACACCACGCAGATAAAGGCGGCGCGCGACGCGGCGGCGAAGTTTGACGATCTTTCGCATCAGGTCGAACAGAAAGCGGCCGAACACCAGAGCAACGCGGCCAAACGCGCGGCTGATTTCGCGCAGGCCGAGGCCGACCTCGGGAAGGCGCGCCTGGAAATCCGCAAAGGTCCCGTGCTAAGCGAAATCGAGCATTTGAAGGCGGATGAAAATCTGAAGAATGCCGAGATTCATACGGCCAGTCTGAAGCTTTCTATCCTGGCGCATCAGAAGGCGGAGTCGGCGGAATTGGAGGTGATGAAGCTGCAAGCCCAACGGCAGAAACTCACGCTAACCCGTTTGCAAGGGGACGCCGAGAAGCTGAGGCTGCGCGCAGAGATACCGGGAATGATCGCGCTCCAGAGTGTGTGGCGAAACAATTCCATGGGACACGCGCAGGAAGGCGACCAGCTCTGGCCGGGCAGCCCGCTGTTGCGCATCTTCGACACTTCCAGCATGGTGTTGCAGCTTTCGGTGAGCGAAACCGACGGGGCCATCCTGCGGCCGGGGGCTAAGGCGGTGGTGCACCTGGACGCCTACCCGACGCTGATCTTTTCCGCGCACTTCGATTCAGCCAGCCCGGTGGCGTCGTCGGCATTGGGGAGCCCGGTGAAGACGTTTACGGCCCGCTTCATTCTGGAGCAGGAAGATCCGCATTTACTTCCCGATCTGGCAGTCGCGGCGGATGTGGCGCTGGAAAATCGATGAAAAAATCGCGGGTCGTGCCGATTGTTATCTGTCTAGTGGCGTTGGCGGGAGTGGCGCTGTTCCGGATGCGCCGTGTGCAAGCGTCTACCAGTTTGCCGACCTCTAATGCACGAAAGGGAGAATTCCTGGTCTTGGTGCGCTCTCGCGGGGAACTGACGGCGCGACGCTCCGTGCAGATTATCGCTCCGGTGAATGTTCCAGATTTGCAGATTGTGTGGCTCGCGCCGGCTGGAAGCGACGTTTTGCCGGGGCAGGTGGTGATTCGCTTCGACCCGAGCGCGGCCAAACAACAAATCCGAGAGCACACCGCGGCGATGCGAGCGGCACAGGCGAATCTGGATCAGGCGATGGCGCAGGGGCGCATCGCCGCCGAGAAGGACAAGCTGGACTTGGCGACTGCCCAGTACGATCTGGAAAAGGCCCGACTGGAGGCCTCCAAGCTGGCGATTGTGAGCGCAATTCAGGGAGAAGAGAGTAAGATCGATTCCGGGCTGGCTGAAACCAAGCTGAAGGTTCAGGAGGCGACGAACCATATGCATTTCAAGTCAGACGAAGCCAAGATCGCTTCGCTGATGCGGTTGCGCGACCAGGAGACGCGGGAACTAGACATTACCAACCACCAGTTAGCCGAAATGGAAGTGAAGAGTCCGGGCAAGGGCATCATCACTTACCTCAACAATTACGCGCAAGGCTGGATGAACGCGCAAGCCTACAAGGTGGGAGACCATGCCCCGCCGGGCTCGGGACTAGCCGAGATTCCGGACCTAGCCACCATTGAGATGGAGAGCAAGGTGGAAGAGGTGGATCGGGGCCGAATTACGGTGAATGACGCCGTGCTGGTGCATATCGATGCTTTCCCGGAGAAGACGTGGAACGCGAAGCTGACGTCCGTCTCGCCGCTTACCGAACAGAACTGGGAGTGGCCGCCCACGCGCAATTTCAAAAGCTACGCGGCGCTGGATCAGCCCGACAAACGTTTGCGGCCGGGCATGAACGCAAGCGCGGACGTGGTGATTGCGCGCATTCCAAATGCTGTAAGCATTCCTTCCAAGGCTCTTTTTACGGAACAGGGCAAACCGATTGTTTACTTAAAAGGCGAAAAGGGTTTTGAAGTTCGAAGGGTGGAAGTGCTGGCACGCAATCCGGACGATATCGCAATTAAAGGAATTGCGGAAGGGGCAGCGGTGGCTCTGGTCGAGCCCGTGCAGGAAGGGCAAAAAAAATGAGCACCGCAGTCCAAGTGCAAGGATTGAATGCGTCAACTCCGACAGCGCCCGTGCCGGGGCGGCCACAGGCGGGCCGAAAACGCATGCGCAACGCGATTGTCTTAGTGTGCGCGATCGGTCTGGGGATAGCGGCTGCAACCTGGGGCGCGGTTTCCATGTATAGAACGGTTGCGCCAAGCGCTTCCGTCGCCGTTCCCACCACGCGGGTGAAGCGCAGCGACCTGACACTGACGGTGGTCGCACGGGGATCGTTGCGTGGAGGGAATTCCGAGATGCTGACCGCGCCCCTTACAGGGGGTGGAGAGATGCACCTCACTTATCTGCGCAAAACCGGTGAACTGGTGAAAAAAGGCGATGTGGTGGCGGAATTCGACCCAACCGACCAGGAATACAAGCTGAAAGAGGCTCAGGCGGACTTGGCCGAGAACAAGCTCAAGGTGGAGCAGGCCGAAGCTCAATCCGCGGCAGATACGGAGGAGGCGCGATACGCGCTGCAGAAGGCTGAATCCGACCTCAGGGTGGCTCAGTTCGATGTCCGGAAGAATCCAATTCTGCCCGCGATCACCGCGAAGCAGAACGATCTTGCGCTGCAGGCGACGAAAGATCGCGAGGCGCAACTTCGCAGGGATCTAGACAACCGCGGGGCGACGAATACCGCGGCGATCGCGGTGCAGAAGGCGGCAGTGGCGAAGGCCGATATCGAACTTGCAACGGCGCAGAAGAATATCAATTCACTCACCGTGCGGGCGGCGCATGACGGGTATGCGGCGGTCCGATCGAACCAATCGGGTAATTTTATGTTTGAAGGCATGACTCTGCCGGATTACCAGGTCGGCGATACGGTTCGGGCCGGGATGGCGATTGCGGAAATTCCGGACCTGAGCAATTGGGAGATTGCCGCAAATTTCGGGGAACTGGACCGCGGTCACCTCTCCCCGGGTCAAGTGGTGGCGATTGAAGTGATGGCGGCCCCGGACAAGAAGTTCACGGGCCGGGTTGCGGATTTGGGCGGCACCAGCGGGCCGCCGTGGAACCGCCATTTCGAGTCTAAAATCCATCTAGACAATCCGTCGCCGGAACTCCGCCCCGGAATGAGCGTTCGAATCGTGGTGAAGACGGACACGCTTCCCAAAGCTCTCTGGCTGCCCGCGCAGGCCGTATTCGAAAGCGGCAACCGCACTTATGTTTATGTGCCGAATGGCGCGGGATTTGTGGCGCGCGATGTGAAGTTGCTGCGTCGGAGCGAGAGCCAGGTGGTGGTAGGCGATCTGGCTGAAGGCCAGGTGGTGGCTCTTTCAGACCCGCAGCAGGAAAGCAAGAAAAAAGAAGTCGGGGCGAGAGGTCCGGCGCTCCCCAAGTGAGAGCTTATCTTTCCGACCTGTCGCTCGCGGTCCAGAATTTGTTGAGCCAGAAGACGCGCACGGTGCTCACCGCCCTCGGAATCATTTTCGGGGTGGGGGCGGTGATCGGGATGCTTGCGATTGGAGCGGGCGCGCGGGATGAATCGCTCCGGTTCATTGAGCAGTTGGGCGTTCGCAATATTCTGATTGAATCGCGCGCGGCGACAAGTGACGGCGAACTGCAACAGAGGCGGCGCTCATCGCCGGGACTGAACGAGCGGGATATTCGGATTATCGAAGCCAACCTGGATGCGCTGAATCTAATTTCGGCGCGTAACCGGCTTCATCCGGCCAAAGTTTTGCCGAAGCCGGCGCGCGAGCTGCCTGAGCTCTATGGTGTTCGGGTGTCCTATGCGCAGATCCACAATTGGAAGCTGGACGAGGGAGCTTTCTTTACCGAGGAAGATGACAAGCGGAGTGCCGCCGTTTGCGTTCTGGGGGAGACGGCGAAAGTGGGGATTCTAGGCTATGGCCTCGCCGCAGGGAAATTCATCAAGATCAACGACACTTGGCTGCGCGTGGCGGGGGTGCTGCAAAGCCAACTCACTTCTGGCACGCAGAACCTGGCCGCGGCGGCGAGCGATGTGAACAACTTGATCTATATCCCCATCAATACCTTTCAGTACCGTTTCTGGGATATGGGGGGCAACCTGAAAGACGAGCTTGACGGCGTTGACATTCAATTGAAATTGGGAGCTGACAGCGTGTCCGCCGCGAAAGTGGTAGCCGCAATCCTGAACTCGACGCATCACAACACGCAGGACTTTTCGGTGACAATTCCCGCCGAGCTACTGGCGCAGCAGCAGCGCAGCCAGATCATTTTCACCTATGTCATGGTGGCGATCGCGGCGATTTCGCTGTTGGTGGGAGGGATCGGGATCATGAATATCGTTCTGGCGACGGTTTTGGAGCGCACCAGAGAGATCGGTATTCGGCGCGCGATCGGAGCCAGGCGCACGGATATCCTGCGGCAGTTCCTGATGGAATCGGTCCTGATTTCGGTGGGCGGAGGAGTTGCGGGGATAGCGTTCGGCTTCTTCTTGAGCTGGCTGATCGCGGCGGCGGCGGACTGGAAGACCATTGTGACCACTTCATCGATCGTGATTGCGTTTGGCGTCTCGGTGGTCGTGGGGGTGGTTTTCGGGATTTATCCGGCCATGAAAGCATCGAGGATCGATCCGATTGAGGCTCTCCGCTATGAATAAGAGGATCGTCACCTTTCTGCTTATCGCCCAAATGTTTGCGGTGACAAGCGGCAGAGCCGGTTCGTACTCGGTAGCGGGTTATCTGAGAGAGCGATTTCATCCGGACATTGCGCACGAGCGGGATGTGGAAGGAGTTGAGAGCCACATTTCGGACGGCAAATTGGTTCTGCGAGCGGATGACTTTGTGGCTTTGCTATTGAAGAACTCGACCGATATCCGGCTGACCCAATTGGATATTTATACGGCGCGTGACGCGGTGACGGCGGCCAAAGCCCCGTTCGACCCGGCGCTGCTATTGACGTTCAACGACGTGCGGATTAAAGAACCGCAGGCGAACCAGATTAAGGGCGCGGACACTTTGAACAGTCTGGTGCAAAATTCGCAGGCGTTATATTCGCAGGTTTTCGGCGCCGGCCCCACGCTTACATCGAATTTTTCGGCCATCCGTTCGTCCAGCAATAGCATTTTCAATAGCGTCAACCCGAGTTTGTTCGACAACCTGAACTTCCAACTGACTCAGCCGCTGCTGGCCGGCCGCGGAAACCTGCAACTGCGCGCGCCGCTGCTGATTGCGCGAACCCAGCTCCTGATTACGTCGGCTCTGAGCCAGGCGCGCATCGCCGATTTCATATCCGCGGCAACGCGGCAATACTGGGATGCGGTGGGGGCGCGTGATTCAGTGGGCGTGCAACAGCAGTCGCTTAACCTGGCGCAGAAATCCTACGAGCACGATAAGCTGGCGCTGGAACTGGGAGCGCTTTCCCGGCTGGACATTTTCCAATCGGAATCACAAGTAGCGCAGCGGAAGCTATCGCTGATTCAGGCGCAATACGCTTACAAGGAATCGCTTGACGGCATCCGGCGATTGATCGGGGCCGATCTTAGGCCGCAAACGCGCTTTATGGAGATTCTGCTAGAGGACGACCCGGGGCTGCAATCGCAGACATCCATACTGGCGGCGATGGAAGATGGTGTCTCGAAAGCACTGCGGGACCGCCCCGAACTGACCGCCGCGAATACACGCATTTCGATTGACGACCTGAATGAGAGAGTGGCGCAAAATTCTCTTCTGCCGCGCTTAGATCTGAGCGTGCAAGGAGGCTCGAGCGGATTGGGGGGCACGCAGTTCGCTTCGAGCGGGCTGCTGGGGACGGTCCCGGTGCAGGTGGGCTCACGAGGGCTGGGGGACGCGCTGGGCCAGATTTTCGGGTTTGGTAGCCCTACTTACGGGTTCGGCGTCACGGTGGGAATCCCGATTCGCAGCAGCACTGCCAAGGCGAACTTGGCCGACGCGATGGTGAACCGCACGCGGGACAAATATGCCGTGCGCCAGATTCAGCAACAGGTGATTCTGGAGGTGAAGACGGCGACGAACGAACTGGAACTGGCCAAGGAAGCCGTCAATGCGGCAGTGATTGCGCGCGACTTGGCGAGGAAGAATGTAGATGCCGAGCAGCAAAAGTACGAGTTGGGGACAATCACGGCCTTCGAGGTGCTGGACGCGCAGACACGGTTAACGCAGGTTGAGAGTTCATTGGTGGCGGCGAACGTCGGCTACCAGAAAGCCCGTATCTCCTATGAGCGGGCGACTTGGACGCTGCCGTATATGATCGCGGCCTTGGTGAAGTGAGAATTGGTGCGCCCGGAGAGATTCGAACTCCCGACCTGCTGGTTCGAAGCCAAAGCGTCACGGTAGATCATAGAGTTGCAGCGTTGCCCAAGAGTGCTCACCGGCTTGCATTTTCAATCAGTTCAGCGGGAGAGCTAACCACGGCGAACACTGCTACTTACTCGGGAGGTGGGTACACTATTGGGGCATACCTGATGGGCTTCAGAAGCTTGTCGACGTTTTCGATCCCAGGTAGCCGCTCTCAGACGCTCCGAAACGAATGCCAAACGGCTAGTGGCGGTGAAGCATTGCTCCGATTACGGCGTCGGACAGGCCCGCTCGATTCAGTTCAATCAGGTGCGATGGATCGACTTCGAAGCGAACATTGGCGGCGCTATTGATCGCATCGACAATGACCTGATCGCTTAAGTGGGCGCGATAAAGCGTAAGCACGTCCGTGTTACTCATGGCTGCCCTCGATTGTGGCTGCGGCGCTTCTGACTGCGTTCGCATATACGTAGTCTCAGCCGTTGCGCCGTAAGGATTTACTCCGAAACGGCTTGCCAGGACTTGAGAAAGCTCCGACGCAGCCAGCGAAAAGTTGATTCCATTCAAACCTGCGGGGCTAAAACCAAGGGTGTTAATTCCAATCACCTCGCCCATCTGGTTAAGTAACGGCCCACCAGAATTTCCATGGTTTATTGCAACGTCGGTCTGTATCCATGTTCCATTCGTGCCGCTCCGAATACCACTCACTACTCCCTTCGTCACACTATTGGTCAATAGGCCACCTTCTGGGTTGCCGATCAGCCGAGACCCTTGTTCGGTGCTCAAGCCCGGAGAGCCAATTGCTATTACCTCAGATCCCGGAGAGGGCGGTGTCAAGCTCAACACGAGAAACGCGTTTCGTTCGATTGGGATTTTGATAACGGCTAGGTCCCGCCCCTCTTCAGTAAAAATTCCGGTGCTCTCAAGCGTCTTCCCCGACGCTAAAGTTACCGACACTGAAGCGTGATTTCCTACGACATGATGATTCGTTGCGAGTAGACCGTTGGGGGCAATGAAGAAGCCTGTCCCAGTCCCGTCGGCGGTGGACACTACCACCATCGCTGGCAGCGCCATCTGCACGATTGCCTCGTTTGAGAGTAGCCGCGTCGTCGCGAGTCGAGCTGAGATGCTGGTACGCGAAAGCGTTTCAGGGATGAACTGCTGAATCGAATCTAATTGAAATTTGAAACTATCAGAAGTCAGCAGATAGTAATCATAGAGGTTCGCGTTATTGAGGTTTTTCCAATGGAGAGGGCCAACGCTCAGGTCCGTGGATTTAGGAACACACCCTTCGCGCGTAATGCGTATTCGCAGGGGCTGGTCCGCATGCGGGCTGAAGATGGTGTGTTTTCGGCCAAAATAGTAGTCCGGCACCTTTATCGAGCATGGCGTGGCGCTACACACGACCGAACCGTTCAGTTCTATCTGTGCTCCAGACGGAATAGTTTGAAGCTCTATATTCCTTGTGCCGCCGATAAGGCACGCGGCGGTGAAGACGACCGAACCGATGTATCTAACCGTGCGCTCCCCTGGCACGGTAACAAACTTATTCATAACTCATTCCTTCGCCTGACGTGTTGTGAAGGATTATAACCTTTCCTCTGCTTGCCCATGAACTAAACAGCCAGCGAATTCTAGATCACGCGGAGAAGCGCCTCCCGCATTGAACTCACACCACGCCAGCGAATCGGCGCGGCGTGGCTGGGCGAAACTCCGCGTAGACTGAAAACCGCAAGTGTCAGCTTGGCGCGCCAAAACAACGTCCAAATCTGCCGCTGTTACTTCGTTTCACAGCCCCAACTTTCCAGCGCTATTCTCCCGGAACGAGCTTCCATCCCGGATATACCACCTCAGCATCTGTACACTCCGGTGCCCCGTCTGGTTGATAATCGACCGTTCTGATGCCCCTGCAATCGCTGCACTCGTAGCATGTCCAGCCCGGAGTGAACTACCAACATGACTTCGTTTCTATTGTGTGGTGCGCCCGGAGAGATTCGAACTCCCGACCTGCTGGTTCGAAGCCAGACGCTCTATCCGGCTGAGCTACGGGCGCACTAGGGCTATTATATCGATCAGTGGGACGGCGCAAATCGAATCGGGAAATTGAGGTCAAGATCGCGGTTGAGAACCTCGTCCATATTAAGCGGCTTCTCGCGCGCCATGGATTTTGCGTCGCACGGCGGCGCGTCTTTGAGCGTAATCAGCTGTTTGACACTCCCACGCATTCGCTCCGCGGGCAAGGCAAACTGCTGCGTATTCGCCAAGCCGGGACTCGCTCGGTGCTCACTTTTAAGGGTCCCGGAATTGCCGGGAAACACAAGTCGCGGGAAGAGCTTGAAATCGAACTGCCGCGCCAAAACCCGATGGCGGCGATTCTCGAAAACACCGGCTTCAAGCCCGATTTCGTCTACGAAAAATATCGCACCGAATACCAACAGCCGCCGAGCGCTGGCGTGATCACGCTGGACGAGACGCCAATCGGATTCTTTCTGGAGCTGGAAGGGTCGCCGCGCTGGATTGACAAGACGGCGCGGACACTGGGGTTTGCCGAATCGCAATACATCACGAAAAGCTACGGGGCGTTGTACCTCGAATACTGCAATCGAGCCCGGGTAAAACCGTCTAATATGTTGTTCAAGGAGACTGTATGAATCAGGAAAAACTCGAAGTCCGGCCACTGAACATCGTTCTTGCGCCGCCAGCCGCGAAAGCTGAAGCGGCAGAGATTGCACCCGGAATTGACCCGACGCCGGATCACGATCTCATTTTCCGCGGCGGCACGACTATCGCCAATCTGAATTTCATGAACTTTTATGTGGGCGGAGATTCCTGGCAGCCGTCAGACACGCAGTCTATCGACGCGGCGCTGGCGGCGGCGATGTCCGACACGAACCTCAACAATGTGATGGTGCAGTATTTTCCTTCAGGGATGATCTCATCGTTTTTCCTCGGCTCACAAGTCCTTCCAGGTGGCGCGCCCGCGGTGTTTTCGCAAGGCGATGTGGAAGCGCTAGTGACTAGTTTTTCGGATTCTGGCGCGCTGGATACGTTCGACTTGAGTTCCACGCTGCTCAATTGCATGCTTCCCAGCGGGACAGTTTTGAATACCGATTCGAACATCACAACGAATCAGGTGAGATTTGCGGTACTGGTCCCGAAAGACTCTTCAGATTCCACGAATGGTCTGGGCGGCTATCACGGCTCGGTTCATCCGCAGCGCACAGACGGGCAACCCACCATCTATTACGCCGTGGGTGTGTTCTCGG
Source organism: Terriglobia bacterium (assembly GCA_025358575.1). GTDB lineage: Bacteria > Acidobacteriota > Terriglobia > Bryobacterales > Bryobacteraceae > JANYJA01. Next base: position 1,851 of record JANYJA010000068.1, on the reverse strand, counting down.
AGATTCGGCCCGATGGCACGGCAAATGGAATTCCAGTATTCGATCAACCCTGGAAGAATGTGGTCGCAACGTTTTATCACGAACTGAACGAAGCGCGAACGGATGCGGATGTGGAAGACGCCATCAAGGCCGGCAACGACCCCAGCGCGACCAATTTTCTTGGATGGGTATCGGCGCAGGGCGAAGAGTGTGGCGATTTCCCGGTGTTCGAGGCCCGCCCTCTGACCCAGGTGTTCCAGGAGGTGCCGCTTACCGACGGATCTGGCACGGTGCCGATCCAATTCCAGTACTCGAACTCGGTGCATGGGCCAGAAGGACCGCGGCCAGATCCCGCGCCACCCTCACCTATCTCCTAGCGGATCTGAACCAAGCGGGTCTGGGGTTCTTCCACCTTCGCGGCGGGAATGGTTTGCGGCGAACGCCAGAAATCCATGTACGAGGTATAGTGCACGCATGCGACCGTACACCGGGGCGCACATCCCTTTGCCGTGATGAACTCACGCCGGATATGCTCCACCGTATAGTCCGCAAGCGGAATACCGGGATAGCCGCGCTGCTGCGAGCAATAGTGGACCAGCCCTTCTTCACAGACGTAAAGATAACGCGCACCCGCGCGGCACTTCCATTTATTTTCGCGGCCGTAAGCGATGTTGTCCTGAAAGAAATTGAGCTTGGCATAACTCTTTTTGCCCATTTCTTTCATCTGCAGATAAACTTCCTGCTCTTCGGTCTTGAGCGGACGCAACTGTCCATCACCATCGTGAATAATGCCAACGGTAGAAGTAAATCCTAGATCCACAGCTCTGCGACCCACTTTCAGCGCGTCGTGCGGATTGCGAATGCCGCCGCCAACCACCGAATTGATGTTGACGTGGAACACGGCATGCTCCGCGAGCAATTCCAGCTTTTTGTCGAGGACCTTTAGACTCTTTTTCGACACCTCATCGGGCATGATGTTGTCGATTGAAATCTGCAAGTGCTCGAGCCCGGCCCGGTTCAATTTTTGGATGCGATCGGCCGTCAGCAGGTAGCCGTTGGTGATCATTCCGGCGATCATTCCATGGTGACGCACGCGCGCAATCAGCGCATCGAGTTCCGGATGAAGTAGCGGTTCTCCGCCGCTCATGCTGACGATGTTGGTGCGCAAGGCGGCAAGCTTATCGATGCGCTGGAACATGAGCTCGGTCGCCACGGGCTTCGAGAAATCGTCGTATTCGTTGCAGTATTCGCAGGCCAAGTTGCATCGCCGGGTAGGAATTATGTGCGCGAGAACGGGATGGTCGGTAGAGGCCACGCCCTTGGCGAGCATCATCCATTCACGCGAACGCCGGTGCATTGCCGTAAGGCTTCTTTTGAAGCGAAATTCAAAATCTGACATAGCGAAAAACGTTTAAACCGAACCTACCATTGTGGCATAGGCCCCGGCGCGTCTCCATTTTCGGGATAATACCGATTTGCACAAGTTAAATGAACAAGGCGTGATGATCACCGGCGCGGGTCGCGGGATTGGCAAGCGTCTGGCGATTGGTTTCGCGGCGGCGGGCGCGCGCGTGGGCCTGGTCGCGCGCAGCCAGCCAGAACTCGATCTGGCAAAACTCGAAATTGAGGACGCGGGCGGGACGGCGTTGAAAATTCGCGCTGACGTGCGCGATTTCGAACAGGTGTCGGCCGCGGTCGATCGCATGCAGGCCGCGTTTGGGGGGGTGCACATTTTGGTGGCTGCCGCGGGTGTGCAGGGACCCATCGGCCCATTTGCAGAAGCTAAGCCGAAAAACTGGGGGGACGTGATCAACACGAATATTCTCGGCGTGATGCACTCAATAAGGGCAGTGCTGCCCGCCATGATCGAGC
>JANYJA010000020.1 GCA_025358575.1 Terriglobia bacterium | reverse complement strand
CGTTGCCCGACTGAACCCGGATGGATCAATAGATCCGCACTTTCGCGACAGCTGCCTTATCCGTTGAATGCCTCTTGCCACGCTATAATGGATGCTTGCCGCGTGGAGTCTGCTCTTTCATCTTGTCCAGGAATGAAGTTACGGAAGGATTTGCTTCAAGCGATCGAACGGTTTCTCGAATCGATTTCGCCTAAGACGATTAACCGGGGCCGCAGCTATTTCGCCCAGGGCAAAGTGCTCGATTTGGAGTGCGTCCAGCCGGATTACCTTTACGCAGCGGTCGTGCGCGGCGGAGAAGATTATCAAGTGGGCCTCGAATTCGCCGAAGGTGAGTGGGCGGCGGATTGTTCCTGTCCGGTCGGTGTGGACTGCAAACATATTGTGGCCGCGCTGCTCGAATTGAAAAAGGGCGCGGCGGACAAAGGGAAACTGCCGATCTCGGCCAGGCAACGGGTCGCGGAAGCCGCCAAGGTGCATTGGCAGAAAATCCGATCGGCCGGCGTTCCGCACGCCCCGCGTTCTGCTCTATGCGACAAGCTGACGGAAAATCTCGCCCGCCAACTCCGCCCGGACGAAGCTAATTTTGTCCGCCAGGTGCAAAGCTCTTATGGCAACGCGCGCCTCCGCCGCTTGACGGAATCGGACCTGGGCACAATGGCCACAAGCCTCAATGCGTCTCCCGCACACAATTATTGGAAGGAGATTGACCTCTGGCCCGACTTCCCGAGCGACGACTTTTATTTCTGGCTTTACGTCGCGTGGGAACTTCGCCGTCGTGACATCCGTTGGCCGTCCTTCATGAACGGCGTCACTGACCTCACTTTGATTGAAGTCGGGATGGTGCAGTGGGAACGCGAAAGAGAAATTGCTCACTGGAAGAATTGGTTTCGCGAATTCGACGGTCAGGCGGCGATTTTCGAACCGGGAGTTCTGGAATTGCGCCTGGCCGTCCTGGCGGACGAGGCGAGGCTTCAATGGCGCACCGATCCAAACATTGGATTCGCCGACCTCAAGCAAGCGTGGGCCAAAAAACTTGCCGATGAATTCGACAATGGCACGCTCACGATTGCCCCTAACTCACTCCCGCTGTGGAGCGCCTCTTACAAGCCGTGGAATCACGAATGCTGGTGGTCCCTCAAATATGACAACGCCACCACACGTCCGGCGCTGAGCCGCTTGTTACGAATGCCGCTCGCTCCGGACCGTGTCGTGACCGTCAATGGGCAACCTCTGGTGCGTGCCAGCGAACCGCTGCGCCTGAATTTGCGCCCACCACAAAGCGGTGCCGGAAATTACGAACTGGCCCTTGCCACCGTCGATGGTTCTGAGCCGCCGCGTATTCTCTGCACTCTTGAGGGGCGGCCAACGCTTTATCTCACCGAGGGCGGGTTGTTTGGCGGGCCTGCCGCCGCCGCCCTCAATACCGAGATGCGCAAAATCATCCCTGCCGCCGCGCTGGAGACCGCTGACGGCCTGCGCTTTCTGCACGCAACCGGCATCCCCTTTCCGCAGCATCTCCAGGAACGCGTCCGCATCGTGCCCGTCAGCGTAACCATTTCGTGCGGGTTGAAACTAATTTATCCGGGAAGCCCGACCGAGGACATTGTTGTCAACGTTACGGCTAAGGCGCCCGGGATGGCCAAGGAGAAATTCACGGCCCAGGGTTGGGCGGTGGTTTCGAATTACGAAGCTCAAAAGAAATTCAAATCCGAGCGCGGTCTCATCAGCCTTCACGATCGCGCGGTGCAGAAACATTTTCCACGCCTGCTCACACCACTCGGCCTGAAGTGGGACGGCTACCCCGGTGATTGGAGGTTGCGGCTCACGAAAAAGATGCCCGATTTGTTCATGCCCTGGCTCAAATCCCTCCCGCCGGAAATCGAAGTCCTACTCGATCCCGAACTAGCCACGCTCCGCGACGAACCCATCAGCGGCACAGTCTCGCTGAATATCGCGGAGGCGGACATCGACTGGTTTGATCTCAAGGTAGCGCTCAATGTGAGCGACACCACCCTCACGCCGGAGGAATTGAAGCTCCTGCTCAATGCCCGCGGCGGTTACGTCCGGCTCGGAAAAAAGGGCTGGCGGAGGCTGCAATTCAATCTCTCGCCCGAAGAGGATGAACAACTGGCCCGGCTCGGCCTGAATGCCCGCGATTTTTCCGCCGAACCGCAGCGCTTTCACGCGCTGCAACTTTCCGATGATGCGGCCAAACGATTTCTCGCGCCCGAGCGCGTCGAAACGATCCGGCGGCGCGTCAGTGAATTGAAAACCCGTATTTCCCCTGCGTTGCCGCGCATGATTCGAGCCGAGATGCGCCCGTATCAAACCGAAGGTTTTCATTTCCTGGCGTATCTCTCGTCAAACCGGTTCGGCGGCGTGCTGGCCGACGACATGGGCCTGGGCAAGACGCTGCAGACCCTGGCATGGCTGGCGTGGCTTCGGGAGACGTCACTCAAATCTCGATCCGCACCTCCCGGCGCATCGCTGGTCGTCTGCCCTAAATCCGTCATGGACAACTGGCGCGCCGAAGCGGAGCGGTTTTATCCGGACCTGCGCGTCCTCTTGTGGCGCGGCGAACCCGCCAGCGAGCTTCCCGCCGCCCGCGACCGCGCCCAACTCATTGTGCTCAACTACTCGCAACTCCGTTCTCTGTCGCCCGAGATCGCCAGCCCGCCCTGGCTCGCGGCCATTCTGGACGAAGCGCAATATATCAAGAACCCGGATTCCCAAACCGCGCAAGCGGCCCGCGCTTTGAAAGCTGAGCACCGCCTGGCGCTCACCGGTACTCCCATCGAAAATCGCCTCCTGGATCTCTGGAGCATCTTCGGCTTTG
>JANYJA010000243.1 GCA_025358575.1 Terriglobia bacterium | reverse complement strand
CACGCGCGTGTCGTGGTCCGCGACCGGAAGGAAAAACGGTTCCCCGAAGCGATAGCCGGCAAAGCTGACACCTGTATCCGGAAATGGCCGGTTTTCGCTCGGGATTTGTGCGCCCGCATAAGGCCGCGGACGGTCTTCACGCGAGTACTGGAAACGAAATTCGTTGAGGGTTGTCGGCGTGAGCGTGGTGTTGAGCGAGCCGTTGAAGACATTGGCGAAATCACGCTCGATGCCGTTGGCGCTTCTTCCATAAGGGTCCACGTCGAACGTTCCGTTCTCTTGCTTTGAACGCGAATAGTTGTACTTGAACGTCAGCAGATTATTCTGGTTCGGATTCCAATCGATCTTGCCAAGAGCCGCATTAGCGTCGTTAGTCCGCTTGATGGGCCCGTTCTCATTGGGATCGGAAAAGTGAGTAGCGAAAAAATTCACCAGAGCCGGGTCGATGCGAGCGGGGTTGTTCTGTTTGGTTTGCCGGAAAATCTGTTGATCGTACGCGCCGAAATAAAAAAGTCTGTCACGCTTGATCGGGCCGCCGATAGTGCCGCCGAACTGTTCTTGCGAGAACCCCGCCAGCTTGGTTCCATCGGACTGCGGCGATGTGAGCGCGGTCCATTTCTGGAACTCATGCGCCGTCCCGTGGGTTTGATTTGTGCCGGATTTCGTGACTACATTGATGAACCCGCCCGCGCTGCGTCCAAATTCCGCCGGTGCGCCATCCGCCACCACCGTCAATTCCTTCACGGCATCCAGGTTCACTGTGAACGGGGGCCGCTGACCGCCGCGCTCTTCGCCAAAGAACGGATTGTTATCGTCAGCGCCATCAATCGAAACGTTATTGTTTATGCCGCGCTGACCGTTGATCGAAATCTCGTTTCCGTCCGGGCCCTGCACAATCGAAACACCCGGCGTGAGATTCACAAAATCCAAAAAATTACGCCCGTTATTCGGGAGATTCTTAATCGACTGCTGATTGATGTCGGTCGCCGTTTCCACGGCGCCAGTTTCGACGACCGGAGCCTCGGCCGAGATGTTCACCGATTCTTGGACTGCGGTGACGGTAAGCGTGAGCGCCAAGTTGATGGTCTGCCCAACCCCGAGGTTTAAGCCTTCGCGCACAAGCATCGCGAACTGCGGCGATTTTACCCAGACCTTATACAGCCCCAGCGGCAGCAGTACTCCGCGGAAACGCCCATCGGCATCGGTCGTCAATTTGCGCGTGAAGTTCGTTTCCGTGTTCTGCAAGGTAACATCCGCTCCTGCGATTACGGCACCGGCGGGATCCGTCACCACGCCTTCGATGGACCCGGTGGTCGCTTGCGACTGCGCAAACGCAGAGGTGGATGTGAGGAACATCAAGAAAACGAGCGAGAGCGAGTTCAGAAATTTCAAATTTTCCTCTTTTTCAATCCCAGCAGGGAAGATTGCGAGTCGGGTGCCGCAAAAACGGGGGAGATCGACGAAGATGCCGTGGGACAGCGAGGCCCAACGATTACGGTTTGATTCCTAATATTACAACACGACGAGAATCATGATTTATTTTACAGACGCTTCAAGAGGCGCTCGGTGAGAGTCGGGGTGGCGGGGGCGAAGAGTTCAGCCGCCGCGCGCAAGTAGGGCCGAAACTCGCGCATCCAATAATCCACAAACCCAGTTTGAGCGATCTCTTCAAGAGCTTCGGCGTAATGCCTGAGGAGCGAATCGCCCAGCACCTCACTCGTGCGCCGCGCGGCCGAGCGAGCCGCGCGCGAAAGCCACAAAGTGTTCCGCGGCACATGCGAGATGGCGGAGATAGCTATCAATGACGATACGGTAACACCGAACGCCCCTGCGAGTTCGCTGTTTCCCGCAATTCAGACCACGTTCGCTCCACCCGTTCCAATACCGGCCGGCGGTGCGGCGGAATGCCGCCCAGTTCTTCTTTGAGCTTGTGCCACTCACGGCGCAATCCGCGCACATCCAGGGGCGGCATATTCAGGGTCTGGGCCAAATGTCCGCTAGTTTTTTCCAGTCCGCCGAGAACTTGATCCATCGATTCGAATCGCACGCTTTTATCGAGCAGACCTTCCTTCTTCAGGGCCTCCGAAATTTCGTGAATCAGTTTTTGGCCGCTTCCAGTGACATCCGCGAGTGCGGCCAGCACCCAGACGGGCGAGGCGTGAAATGCCAGGATGCCGAGCAGTTCGATGCCGTGACTCGCTGCGCGCCGTGCCACAAAATGCTCCGCAATGCGGCCTTCGGGGGGGTACACTCCTTCCATCTGTCCGACTTCTTCGATCAGAAAGCGGAGCGTGACATCGACCATCGTGCGATACAGCATGGTGCGCCGCAGGCTCGCGGGCAGCGCGACCGCGCCGATTTCACGCAGCAGCCCTCCCGATAACGCCGCCCCGGAGCGAACCGCTCGTTCCGGGAGCGACAGGATATATTTGTAGCCCATTCAAATGCGCAGGAAAATTTTCCGCCTGTACATCCAGAACAGAATCAGCCAAAACGCAAGCAGGATTGCGGCACCTTCCATGAGGGGCGCCAGCGCATCGCCGAAAATATGAAAGGCGCTGGGACCTAAATGAATGCGGAAGGAGCTCGCGATGAAACGCTCGAACAAATGCGCGACTAAATAGGCGGCAATGGAATTCATCCCAATTACCAGCAGCGGAAACGCCCACTTGCGATAGCCCTTCACGTCGACGACCCAACTGAAGGCCGCGAGAAGCAGGAAGCAGGCGCCGCCGCTAAACAGAGTCCAACTAGGGGTCCAGATGCGTTTCACGATGGGGCAAATGCCGGTGTAATGAAACAGCGCGCCCGCGCCGATTCCCACTAAACCCGCGATCAAAAACCGCTTCAGCGGAATGCGCGGCGCGTCGTCCACCAGCCAGCGACCGGCGGCTAACCCCAGAATCATTGTACCCAGCGTCGGAATAAAGCTAAGCGTCAAGTACCCGCCGCCATTGGCGACGAACGGGTTAGCGCGGGGGAACAGATTCAAAAACCACTGATCGAACGCATTCCCTAAATTGGCGTTCTTGTTCCAATGGGCGGCAAAACCCGTGAAGTTATGTTGCTGCCAATCCGGCTTTACGCCGACCGCCTGATAGTCGAAGCTCGCGCCAGGTGCTGGATAGAGTGCCCACGCCGCCCAATAGCAAATTAGAATCGCGCCGAGCGCGATCCACTGCCAGCGCCGCGGCCGAAACCCTAGCAAAAACAAAATGGGATACCCCAGCCCGATCTGCGTCAACGTGTCTTCAAACGTGAAGTAGGTTTGAGTGCCGTTCATGGACCGCAGAAAAATTCCGAGCGCCACCAGCAGAAACGATCTCCAAATCGCATGCGCAAAAAGTTTGCCGAAGGTGCCGCCTTTGGCAACACGACTGGCGATGGAGTACGGGAGCGCGACTCCCACCAGGAATGAAAACGAGGGCTGAATCAGATCGTGCAGCGAGCATCCGGCCCACTCGACGTGGCTTTGATTGAAGGCCAGGACGCTCCACACCCAATTTCCTGGAAAGCTCTGTGCGACGCGCGCCAGTTGCAGCACCTCGGCCATCATCAGCAACATCACAAAGCCGCGGTAGGCATCCACGGCAACGTTGCGCGCCATGCGCGTTTTCATCTCTTTGGTATTTTGAGACTGCGGCAAGGGTTGAATAATCGCGTCTGAAGTGGGGGTCATTTTTCTAGCGCCGCCTGCTGGAATGCCAGCCTTGCACCGGTGTCGTCCGCATTTTTGAAGTCGGCGCGCTGCACCATCAGGATGAGCGCGACGCCCTTCGGGCGGTCAATCCACGCCTGCGTCCCGTATGCGCCGCCATGCCCAAAAGTACCCGGCGACAACATTGCCGTGACGCCACGCGGCTCGCGCACGATGCACCAGCCTAGCCCCCATCCGTTGCCGGGCGTGAAGCCGGTTTTGAGATCGCCGGTCTGCACGCTGGTCATCAAACGAACCGATGCGGCCGACAAATATCGCTTGCCATCCAGCGTGCCGTCGTTGAGGATCATCCTGGCGAAGCGCGCGTAATCCGGCGCGGTAGAGAACAGCCCACCATTCGCCGCGGGATAGCGATCATGCGACGTCGGCGGCATTCCATGCAGCAGCCCGATGCTGGCGGGCACGAGTGTTTCACCATCACGCTTCACCGGCGTCACCAGCCGCGGCATCTGCGCTTCGGTTAGATAGAAGGTCGTATCCTTCATTTTCAAAGGTCCCAAGAGATGCTTCTGTAAGAACTCCGGATACGGTTCGCCCGACACAATCTCCACCACGCGCGCCAGCGTGTTGATTCCCGATTGGCAGTATTTCCATTGATCGCCTGGCTTGAAGAACAGTGGCTTCGTGGCGATCGCGGGAATCAGTTCCGCCAGGGTTTTCGCCCCGGCCGCTTCGTCGTCGGTCGGCTCTCCCATTCCCGATGTGTGCGTCAGCATGTGCCGCAACGTAACTTGGCCGGGCGTTCCATCGGCCAGCTTCAGGTTTGCTAGCTCTGGAATATATTTACTCACGGGATCTTCAATGGAAAGCTTGCCTTGCTCATTCATCATCATCACGGCCGTCGCCGTGGTGGGCTTGGTCATTGACGCGATCCAGAAGATGCTGTCCGTGGTCATGTGTCGCGTGCCGGCGTTGTCCGCGTTGCCCACCGCGTCCAGGCTTACCACGGAATCGCGCGTTGCCACCAGTGCGACAGCGCCGGGAATTTCGTGCTTGTCGATCTGCTCAGTCAGCCGTCGTCGGATAGCTTCGGATTTGGGTCCAGCCTGCGCCGCGCACACAAACAGAACCGCAGCCGCCGCGGCTATTGAAGTTTTCTGCATGGCGACAGTCTATCGCTGATTACGCCTATTTGCCCGTCGCCGCCCACGCAACGCCTTGCGCGAACAGCTTTCGGAACTCCGGATCCGCGAGATTTGGATTGGGTTCATCCTTCCAAGTGTGTCCCAGCATCGTTGTATAAACGCGCCCTTTTCCGTACGAGCGAACCCAATCCATCGGTTCGTTCCTACCGGAAACTTCGGACCTGGCGAAGGTCAGAATGGTCAGGCCCTGGGCTGGCCCGTGCTGACCATGCGTCAACTGCTCGGAGGGATGCATCCACGCGCGCGGAAGGCCGCGCGTAATCGGATGATTCGCATCGAGCACACGCACTTCGAAATCGTGCCGCGGCCCGTGCCCCGGGTTCAGTCCAGTCCCCTGTGGCACCGTCTCAATCTCGCCGTCGTCGCCAACGGTCAACCCGCGTCCGAAACTCTTGTCACGCCACCCGAGCCCGATCATCTGGTTGTACTCGTCCCAGAGCAGAAAGGCGTTGTTAGCCGCGTGATACACGACCAGTCCGCCTCCGCCGCGAACATAATCGCCAAGCGCTTGCTCGACCGCCGCGGGCCAACGGACACCCGCGTCGGTGTGCCCGCCGTTGAAATTGTCGATCACCACCTGGTACTTATCAAACTCGGGGTGCCACGCGCTCCACGCTTCAGGCGGTGCGCCGGCGGGTGGCGTAGTCGATACGTCAACGGTAAATCGCCCCGTTGCGAGAAGGATTTTTTTTAGCTCGCTGGTGCCGGTCTGCCAGTCGTGATTGTTTATGCCATCGACAATCAGCGCCGTGATTTTTCGCTCAATCCGATTTGGAATCGCACCGTACCCCACATACTCGTGCTCCAGCGAATCTTTCGCGATGCGCACAATCCGAAAACCCGAGGGGTCTGAACCAATCGGCATCCCAGCGGGGCCGGTGGTGACCATCTCAAGATCGCCATCGCGAGCGAGCGCATTGCGATGATAGTGCCCGGCGAAAATGAAGCGCACGCCGTATTCGTGAAACAAGTTCAGATAGCGGGCGCGCGCCGTTTTCGGAATGTTGAAGTATTGATCGTCTTCGTCCGCGCGTTCTAGAAAATAAGGATGGTGCTGAAAGATCACGATCCTATTGACGCCGTTCCGCTTTGCCTTCGCCAGTTGCTGGCGCAGCCATTGCTCCTGCCGGTCGGCTTCCCGCTCGGCTTTGGCGGGGGCTTTGATCAAGCTCGAATTCAGCACAATGCCGGTGATCTCGCCCGCTTGGAACGTGTAGAAATCCGGCCCGAAATTGCGCCGGTAATCGGCCAGCGATTCGGGCGTCGGATCGTTCCCGACGTCATGATTGCCGGCCACGTTGTAAAGCGAAATGTCTTTGTCCAGCTTCCGCGCAATGCGGTGATATTCCGCGATCTGGTCGGCGTCGCCCGCTTTGTTGGTAAGGTCGCCGCAGACAATCACGAAGCGCGGATGCAGCCGATTTGCGTTCGCAATGAGAAATTCGAAATTTGCGGTCTCCTGCGTGAAGTTGGCATCGTTCGCGAACATCCCGAATTGGGGATCGGTCGTCTGGATGAAGAAATCTTCGGCGGCACGCGCATGTCCCGCGGCGAAAACCATTAGCGCGAGCGCGGCTGCCACTCGCCATCGCATCAGGCTCATGGCGTCTGTGTTGGGGCCGGGGACATCTTGAGCGCGACGGCGTACTCACCGGGAAGCCGCTCGGGCAGCGTCACGGAAATGTCCGCACCCTCTTGCCACCACTTCAGTGGCGCGTTTAAACCGAGAACAGTCACGCGTGTGCTTGGGGGTGCCGAGATCCCCGGAATTGTAAAGGCGCCGGCGTTCGGCCGAGTGAGCAGGATCGAGTACGCGGCATCGGGCTTGCGCGTAAATCGAATTTCGGTGCCATCGCCCGATTTCGCCGCCGCTCTTGTCCACGGCTTCGTGTCGTGGATCGCTTCGCCGTTGATATCCATCCATCGCGCCAGAGCATGCAGACGGTCAAGCTGGATATCGGAAATCGAGCCATCGGCCTTCGGCCCGATATTCAGAAGCAGATTGCCGTTCTTGCTGACTATGTCGGCCAGCAGCGCCACGAGCTTATCGGATGCAATCACCTGGTCCGGCCCTTCCATCCGGTTATAGCCGAAGCTAAATCCGAGACCGCGGCAGGACTCCCATTTCTTCTCCGTGATCTTGTCGTACTTGGCGTACTCGGGAGTAGTAAAGTCTGAAAAATCCACGCCGAAACGATTGTTAATGACGCCTTCAGGGACGGCATTGTAGTATTCCGCGAAGATCTGCGGAATCTTTCCGAGCTTGGGGTAATTAATGTCGTTCCAGAGCACTGAGGGCTTGTAGCGCGCGATCAATTCGCGAACGTGCGCATCGGCGTAGCGCGCATACTCTTCAGACTGCGGAGCGGTCGCCTTCAAATCTTCCATCTTGGCGATCGGCGCTGAGTTGAAGGTCCAATCCAATCCGCCCGAATAGTAGAGGCCCATTTTCAAGCCCTCTTTACGAATCGCGCCCGCGAGATCGCCCACCAGATCGCGCTTCACGGAGTTGTTCGCCTTCTTCGGATTCACCACTTGACTCGGCCACATTGTGAAGCCATCGTGATGTTTCGTCGTGAGCACGGCGTATCGGGCGCCGGCTCTCCGAAAAAGAGTTGCCCACTGCGCCGGGTCCCAATGTCCCAGCCCCGCATTGAAAGTGCGCGCGAAATCGTAGTAGTCGAAATTCGCGCCGTAGGTTTTCACATGATGCTCGTAGGTTGGTGTGTCCTTGAGCCGAAGTGAGTTGAGGTACCACTCGGCATACGCATTCTGATAAAACCACTTGCTCCAGTCGACCTTGCCGAGTTCGCCCGTCGTCGGCGCCCATGCCGGCACGGAATAGAGTCCCCAGTGGATGAAAATTCCGAGTTTGGCGTTGTCATACCATTCGGGAACTTTGTGCGTGCGGAGAGATTCCCACGTTGGCTCAAAAGTATTCGCGCCTGTCAGCCGGGTTGAAGCGGCGAGAGAAATAGAAGTAAGAAAGGTTCTGCGATTCACGGCCATTAATCATATATCAGCGGACGCGAAATATCAGCGGATATCGAATCTATTGAATCTACGGCAGGGTCGAAAGCACCTTCACGAACTCGTACAGAAAAGTCTGGCCCTCATAGAAGGAGAGCACGAGCATCCGTTCATCTCTGCCGTGGGCGCGGACGTCATCGCGATCGTTGAAGAACCCCTGCACCCCGTAGGTCGGGATGCCGGCCTCCCGCAGGTAACGTCCATCGGACGCACCAGTCGCCATCGCCGGTACCGTAATCACTCCCGGCCACATGGTGTCGGTCACTTTGTTGAAGGCCTTCATGATGTCTTCGCGCATGGGAGAAGCGGGAGCTTTGCCCTCTTCTTGTTTGATGGTGACAACCACTTGGTCGTCGGCAGCGACCTGTTTCAGCACTTGCAGAACGTGCTCCACCGAATCGTCCGGAAGAATTCGGCAATTCACATTCGCGGCGGCAAGTTGGGGCAGCGCATTCGGCGCGTGTCCGCCTTCAAGCTGCGTCGCTACACAGGTGGTTCGCATCATGGAGTTCATCCCGGCATTGGTCTTGGCTACACGCTGCATGGCGGCTTCCGAACCCTCCGCGATTTTGGCGTAATCCGCCGCCACATCTCCAGTTTCCAGTTTCGCCGTCTGCTGAAAATAAGCCTTCGTCACCTGGTTCAATTGGAATGGAAAAGAATAGCTCGACAAACGGTAAAGCGCACCGGCCAGATGGTAAATCGCATTATCCGAAATCGGGCGCGAACTGTGGCCTCCCTTGTTGCGCGATTCGAAACGGAAGTCCGCATAGGTCTTCTCGGCAACCCCAATATCGTGTGAAACGCGGTTGCCGTTCACAAGCTCGCCGCGCGCGCCTTCGTTCAAAGCAAATTCCGACTGAATTAAACTCCGCTTGTTTTTCAGTAGCCATTCGACTCCGTTGTACGGGCCGCCGCCCTCTTCATCCGCGGTTAGCGCGACAATCAGATCGCGATCCGGCTTAAATCCCTCGCGCTTAAAGCGGATCAGGTTCGCAACCCAGACGGCCGCCTGGGCTTTATCGTCCGACGTGCCTCGCCCGTAGAAGTATCCGTCTTTTTCGATGAATTGGAACGGATCGGTGCTCCAGTCCTCGCGCTTGGCTTCGACCACATCGATATGGGCCAGCAGCAAAATGGGTTTGTGCGCGCCGGTGCCGTGATACCGCACCACGATATTAGCCTTGCGTGGAATGGCTCCGCCGACGAAGATGTCGGAAGCTGGAAATCCCTCGGCTTTGAGGCGTGCGGCAACTGCTTCGGCTATGGGAGTGGTGGCGCCGGTGGTGAAACCCGACTGGCTTTCCACCATCTGTTTGTAAATTTCTCGCGCTAACTGCTGGTCGGCAAGAGGAGGCAGGTTGTTGGCGGCCAGCGCCGACAGGCAATAAACGGCGAGCAGAAACACTTTGCACATCTCGCTATAATGTCACGAAGCTGTTTAGGGCGACGTGTCGAGGTGTACACTAAGGCGCCGTATTTTCACCAATTTGTAATTGCTAGCGCGGATCGACGTGCTAATCTGCTGAATTCAACGTGTATCAACCTGGAGGACCTATGAGAAAACTGCTTGGCTATTCGTGTCTGCTGACTCTTAGCTTTACACTGCATCTAAGAGCTCAATCCACCTTTGGCGAAATTGTCGGGACGGTGAAGGATCCGTCGCAAGCCATGGTTTCCGGCGCAACAGTCAAAGTCACAAATGTAGATGAGCAAACATCGCGCGATGCCAAAACCGGGAGCGACGGCAGCTATGAAGTGCTCAACCTGAAGCCCGGCAACTATTCGATTTCGGTATCGAGCCCAGGATTTCAGTCTTCGACAACGAACGACCTTCACTTGCTCGCCCGTCAAACGATGCGTGTCGACGTTACGCTTCCCGTGGGCTCGACCGCCGATACGGTTACCGTGGAGGGCACGGCCGGCATCATTGCATCGGAAACGGCGACTATCGCGTCCAGTTACGGGACCGAAAAGATTCTTAGTCTTCCGGTCAACTTTCGAGCGTCGACCAGCACCAGTCCATACGATCTTTTAACCACGCTTCCCGGCGTGCAGTCGGATAACAACGGGCACGACTATGGGAAGAGCTACCTGTCCATTCAGGGCGGCCTTCCGAACCAGTCCGAGTCGTCGATCGACGGAATCTCCTCGCAGAATGTCCGGTCCAATCGCCCGTTGGTTGAAATTTTTCCTTCCGTCGAAGGCATCCAGGAGATGAAAGTGCAAGGCGTGGGCAACACCGCGGAGTACGGCTCGGCGGGCGATATTACGACGATCACGAAAAGCGGAACCAACGCCTTTCACGGTTCGGCAGCGTGGTATTACCAGAACGCGGCGCTCGATTCGAAGCCTTTCGGCTCCAGTTCGAGTCCTGAAAAACAAGTGAACAACATTTCCGGATCTTTTGGCGGCCCGCTTTGGATTCCCAAAATCTATAACGGGAAGGATAAGACGTTCTTCTTCGGCGATTACGAAGAGCTGCGTTATCCGCGCACCTCGACCATCCAGAACTGGGTGCCTACAGCTTCAGAACGCACCGGCGATTTTTCGCATGAGCCCGGAACCATCGTTGACCCAACCACGGGGCAACCATTCGCCAATAACATGATTCCATCGGGCCGGATCAGCCCGATCGCGCAAAAACTTCTCACGCAGTTCTTTCCGAACGCTAACACCGGAGACACTACCGTTTCGCACAATGCCAACTACATTGTGAACCGGCAGTCCGATATTCAGTCACGGCAGTTTGATATTCGCGGGGACCATTACTTAACTCGGAGCCAGGCTCTTTTTGCCCGCTTCAGCTGGAAAAACGGCGCGTCTCTCGGTCCGAATGACCTGCTTCAACCCACCACAAGCAACACCCAGCAGGACCGCTCGCTGGCGATATCTTATAACTACACCATCACGCCTCGCATTCTGAACGAGTTCCGGCTTGGGTTCACTCAGGATGCTCCCGGATCGAACTTCGCTTTTGACGGCAAGGCCTTCGAAAAATCGCTTGGCTTCATCGGTTTGCCGAACACGCCGTTTAACGGCCTGCCCAACATCTCGTTCAACAACCTTACCGGGTTGGGTGTCGGACGTGTTCAGGGTGCCGACATCTATCGCACCTTCCAATTCAATAACAACACAACTTTTAACTTAGGACAGCATACGATCAAGGTGGGTTTCGATATCCGCTTTTTGCGATCCAAGACGGCACTCGGTTTCATCGGGGCGGATAACTTTGGTAACTTCAACTTTACCGGCGCGTTCAGTGGTAACGAGTTTGCCGACTTCCTGCTGGGGCTGCCTTCCGACACTTCTTACGGCGACGTGCATCAAGATAATGACGGGCGCTCCAAGCAGTACCACGCCTATATACAAGATAGTTACCGGGTCAGTCAGAAGGTGACACTTGAATACGGCGTCCGCTGGGACTGGCAGCCGCCGTTCGCCGACAAGGCGGGCAACATCGGTAACTTTGACCGCACCATTCCCAGGACGGGTGCGGTGATCTACCCTTCCAGCGCCGAAGCCGCCCGAATTCTTTCGCCTGAGTTCGAGATCGCGGTCAACGCCTGCCCCGGCACGCCGAATCTTCCGGGTCCCGGGCCGGGGCTGCCGGGGGTGCCCTGCACACCTTTCAAAACCGCGAAACAGGCCGGTTTACCCGAAGGTTTGCGTAAGGACTATCAGCTAAATTTCGCGCCTCGGCTGGGCTTTGCTTACCGCCCGTTCGGCAATGGCGATACGGTGGTCCGTGGGGGCTTCGGTACCTACTGGGCGCCAGTGCTAGGCGCCGTCTTCTACTCGCTCACGGGAACATCGGGAACTGACGTTCGCACCTTCAACAACATCAGCTCCACCGGCGGCCCCATATTCGCGTGGCCCGACACCCATACCGGCGGCAGCGGAGTCTCCATCGACCAGTACGGCACCGCCTACTTCGGCACCGCAAACCAGATTGACTTCAAGAATCCGCGTCTATATCAGTACAATCTCTCGGTGGATCGCAACATTGGGTTCAACACCAGTTTGCGGATGTCCTACATCGGATCCCACTCGGCGCATCTTGGCTATGCGAGAAATTTAAATCAGTCCGCCAACTCCACCACTTTTTTTGCACTCCAGCCCCTCACTCAGCGGCCTTTCCCTTACTGGGGTCGCATAGAGAGCCGGGAGTCCGGCGGGTCCGCTTCTTATAACTCCCTGCAAATCGAGCTGAACCGCCGGTACCAGAATGGCTTGACGTTTACCGGCGCGTACACGCTAGCAAAAAATCTGACTGACATCGGCGGCCCGAACCCCAGCGAGTTTGGCGGCGAGACTGGCAACGGACGCATTGAAAACGCGTTTAGCCGCGAACGAGGCAACATGTACGGCACCCGTCGTCATCGCTTCATCGGCACCGCGGTTTACGAGTTGCCGTTCGGCAAAAATCGCGCTTTCATGAACCACACCAGCGGTCTGGTGAACGGAATTTTCGGTGGTTGGCGCTTAAGTTCCATACTTATGTTGCAGACGGGTCCTTACGAAACGCCGTTTTTCAGCGGCGGCGATCCGTCCGGCTCCGGCTCGGGGTTCTACCGGACGCAGCGTCCGGACCGCGTCGGCAAAGGAACCGTATCGAACCCGACGGCTAGTCGATTTTTCGACCGCAACGCCTTCGTTTGTCCCGGTCAGACGGTTGGCAGCGCGAGTCAGTTTAACTGCCACATCGGCCTCAACCCAGCCAGCGATCTGGCTCCCATCGGCCGTTTCGGCAACTCGGGCATCGGCATTCTGGAAGGTCCGGGGAGCTTCAACTTGTCCGCGGCCCTCGGCAAATCCTTCGCCATCACGGAACGCGTCGCGATCAAAGTCGAAGGCTCATTCACGAACGTGCCTAACCACGTGAACCTGGCCGATCCCAATTTGAATATCGGCAGCGGCGCGTTTGGCCAGATCACGCGGGCGCGTGACTCTGAATTCGGCGCGGGCCGGACGGGCCAAATCGGCGTTCGGATTGATTTCTAACAACGCCGGATGAATCGCAGGAGTTTTCTACAAGCAGCGGCCGCGGGGGCTGCCGCTGCGGAAAACCGTCTGACTCGAGCGGCGACCACGAAGGCGCGGCGGTCTGTTTTGTTCTACGCAGGCACGCAGCAGGGCCACTCGCCCGACGTGCTTCGTGCCATGGGGGCGTTCGGAGTTAAACACATTTGCAGCGGAGAGATCTCGCCGCGACTCAATGACAAGTGGTCGGTTGACGGTCTGTCGCGTTTTCGCGAGCAGGTTGAGTCGTTCGGACTGAGTCTAGACATGATCCCGCTGCCTATGTCGTCAGTCACCATCAATAAGAATAATTTCCCCAACATCCTGCTTGGCACGCCGGAGCGGGATCGAGACATCGAAGAAATCAGCACAATGATTCGCAATGCCGGGAAGGCCGGAATTCCCGCGATGAAATACAACCTCACTTACCTTGGGGTTGTTCGCTCTGGTTTTACGCCGGGCCGCGGCAATACGCGGAGCAGCACCTTCGTCTATGAAACCGCAAAAGTAGATCCGCAGGTTTTTGAAATGGTGAAAGCGGATGACGACATCATGTGGGAGAGGATCGCGTATTTTCTGAAACGCGTGGTGCCCGTGGCTGAAGAGGCGAAGGTAAAAATCGCGTGCCATCCGAACGATCCAGGGATGCCCAAAGGCGGATTTCGCGGCGTTCCGTCGGTGCTTAGTTCGGTGGAAGGGCTGAAGCGGTTCGTGGAAATATCCGCCAATCCGTATCACGGACTGAATTTCTGCCAAGGGACGGTTTGCGAGATGCTGGACAACCCGGCCAAAGAAATTCCCGACGTGATTCGCTACTTCGGGTCGCGCAAGAAGATCTTCAACGTTCACTTCCGCAACATCAAAGGGCATCGCCTCAATTTTCGCGAGACCTATCCGGACGAGGGCGATATCAACTTTCTGGAATGCGCTCGAGTCTACCGGGAAGTGGGCTACGAGGGGATGCTGATGCCGGACCACGCGCCGCAAATCGAAGGGGACAAAACCGGTCTCGCATTCGCATTTGAGATCGGCTACATCCAGGCCATCATTCAAACGGTGCGAAACGAAGCTTGAATTTCGAGTTGCAACCGTGGAGCGCTTAGGGGTTTATTAAGGTGATGCCCCCGCGCCGGCTCATTCGCGTATGCCTTGTTCTTGCACCGGTGCTGCTAGCGGTCCTGCTCACGGGAAGCCGGGCGCATACTCAAACCGGGCCCCTGCCTTTTGCCCCGCCGGGTATCGAAAAAATCCAGCACTTCGTTTTCATCATCCAGGAGAATCGCAGCTTCGATCACTATTTTGGGACTTACCCAGGTGCCGAGGGACTTCCGCCCGGCGTTTGTGTTCCTAATCCGCTCGGCGGACCCTGCGTCGCGCCTTCGCACGATTCTAATCTGGTCAACCAGGGCGGCGGGCACAACTGGGCCAATGCGCTAGCCAGTATCAACGGCGGTCTGATGGACGGATTCCTGGTGAGTTCCAAACAGAATCCGGGCGACGTAATGGGGTGGCACGACTCTCGTGAGCTCGCCAACTACTGGAGCTACGCACAACTCTATGTGCTGCAGGACCGCCTCTTTGAATCCATCGCCTCCTATAGCCTCCCGGCACATTTGTATATGCTGGCTGCGCAAAGCGGAGGGTATATCGGTACGGGCCAGACGCGACCATCTTCTTATACCTTCCCGGAAATTACGCTCCTTCTGGGCAGCGGGAAGATCGACTGGCGATACTATGTGAACCGCGGTAAGACGGCGGGCGCGGCCGATGGCGGAGTCTCTAACGTGGATTCCGATGAAACCACGTCCACCTTTTGGAACCCGCTGCCTGCGTTCCCGGCCGTCAAGAACGATCCCACGCAGTTCAGCCGCCTGACCAATGCCACGCAGTTTTACACCGACGCGCAGAACGGCATGTTGCCGCAGGTGAGCTGGATCATCCCCAACAGCGATCTTAGTGAACACCCGCCCGCCAGCATCGCGACGGGTTCGAACTACATAACGGGCCTAGTTAACGCGGTGATGAACTCGCCGCAATGGAACTCGACAGCGATCTTCATTTCGTGGGACGACTGGGGCGGATTCTACGACCATGTGGCGCCCCCCAAGGTGGATCAATACGGCTTGGGCATTCGGGTTCCGGGTCTGATCATCAGCCCTTGGGCGCGCCAGGGCTACGTCGATCACAAGACTTATTCGTTCGAATCGTGGCTTAAAATTATTGAGGAGCGATTTGGCGTGGTGCCGATGACCGGGCGTGATAACACGGCCAACGATATGACCGACGCCTTCGATTTCACTCAGCAGCCACGCGCGCCAATGCTATTGAATGCGGCGGGCGCTAGCTATCCACCGACGCCGCAGGTTCTGGTTCACCCGGCAGCGGCGTTGAGCATCACCAATTCCGCCTACGGCACGTACTCGCTCGCGCCTGAATCCATCGCGTCGATTTATGGGGCCGGTCTCGCGGCAACGACACAGCAGGCTCAATCACAACCCCTGCCGAACTCGCTCGGGGGCGTCACCGTGACGCTGCAGGATTCGAGCGGCACCGCGTTCCCGGTCCCGGTCTTTTACGTTTCTCCGAATCAGGTGAACTGTTTTGTGCCGAAGGGTGTGGCCGCGGGCGTGGCGAATCTGGTAGTGGCCAATGGGAGTACAACATTTTCGGGAACGGCTTTGATCGG
Source organism: Terriglobia bacterium (assembly GCA_025358575.1). Classification (GTDB taxonomy): domain Bacteria; phylum Acidobacteriota; class Terriglobia; order Bryobacterales; family Bryobacteraceae; genus JANYJA01. The sequence continues at coordinate 16,564 of JANYJA010000243.1, read as the reverse complement.
CGCAACGGCACCGGGTTTATACACCGCCGGGCCGAGCGGACTGGGGCCAGCCGCGGCCCAAGTGGTCGACAACCAAGGCACGTATTCCAACACCTTTCAATGTGCTCCGGCTAGCCGTTGCGCGCTGGTCCCTATAGACGTCAATAAGGCGGGCTATTTGGTTCTTTATGGAACTGGCATCCGCGGGGGATCACAGGCCAACGTCAGCGTGAGAATCGGAAACATAGATGCACCCGTGTCGTTTGCCGGCGCGCAAGGCGGATTTGCGGGCCTGGACCAAGTAAACGTCGCACTGCCCGCAAAGCTGAAGGGCCGGGGCCAGTTGGTGGTGACCGTCACGGTAAGTGGGCAAGCGACGAATATGGGTCAGTTGACCTTCCAATAAACAAACCTGCGTAACGGGGCGGCTGGGGTGTGCGTCAAAAGCAGTGTCATTGTAGACTGAGGAAGTAGTTCTGGCCAGGAGATCATAATGCAGAAATCGACATTTTTTGTTTGTTGCGCCGCGCTCGCGATAGGCGCTGTTCCGGCGTTCGCCGCGGATGACAAAGGGGACGCGGCGAAGGGTAAGGAAGTTTTCGAGCAATGCTCGGTTTGCCACAATTCAGACAGCACGGAAAAGAAAATGGGACCGGGGCTGAAGGGGCTATTTCAGAAAGATAAGATGGCGAACGGCAAGGCACCCACGGAAGCCAATGTGCGCGCCAAAATCAATGAAGGCGGCAATGGCATGCCGGCTTACACCGAGATGTTGAACGACACCGAGAAGACCGATCTGATCGCCTACCTGAAGACGCTTTAGTCGAATAAAGAATTCAGCGGAATTTCGATCTCTGGATTCCGCGTTCGCAAAATAGCGTCGCGCACTTCCTGACTGGTATCCGCAGTGTGGATTAGGGCTGCACGACGCATGGGATCGATGACCCAGATCCACGGGATTCCGAAAGCCCGATAGTCTTCTATTTTCCCCTGCAGGCTGCTGGCGCGGTCTTCGGGAGAAAGTATTTCGATGGCAAGAAACGGCGGCGTGCGGAAAATATTCTCATCCGGTTCGTGGCCGATATAGACGCAGACGTCGGGCACGCGGAAGCGCGTTTGACGCACTTGAACGCGCTGTTCAGGAAAGCAAAAAGTGCCGAGAGATTCTTCCCGATTGCTGAACCATGCAATCAGCTTGCGCTGAGCTTTGCTATGCGGCTTCTCTCCCAAGTTCCGCTCTATCACTTCCCCGTCGATGTACTCGCAGTCGGGGTGAAAGCTGGTGTGAAGATATTCATCAACGGAAATCAATTGAGCTTTGGCGCTCATGGGTTATTTCTTGCTGAGGATCTCGACAGCCTTCTTTAAGAGCAAATCGTCAACGGGCTTGGCGTCGGTCTCCGGATTGAGGGGCTCCCCGTCTTCGTTGACCTCGGTCTGCGAATCCGGCTCCTGCAGCAGCGTGGAGGGCGTAACGCCATTGTCCTGAATCGACTTGCCATCCGGTCCGTAGTATTTCGCGACTGAAAGAATAATGGCACCGCCATCTTCCATGGTCACAGGCTGACGAATGGATGCGTCACCATAAGTGCGCTCTCCCACTACTTCACCGCGCTTATCCTCCTGGATCGCGGCAGCGGCCACTTCCGCCGCACTGGCAGTTCCACGATTGGTGAGCACTACCAAAGGCAACTTGGTGATGTCCTTCCTGGCGTCGGCCTTAAAATCCTGGCGTTTATAGCGCTGACCTTGGACGAAGGTAATGAGCCCGTTATCCATAAACAGGTTTGCGAGATCGACGCCGTCGTCCGGCGTGCCCACGGCACAATTACGCAGATCCAGAATTAACTTGCGGGCACCTTTGCTCTGAAGATCGGAGATGGCGGAAGCAATCTCTTTCACCTTGCCGTGCACCAGCGTTTCAGGACGAATGTAGCCGATGCCGTCCGGCATCAACTTGCTTAGAACGGCAGGATACACGATGACGGCGCGCGTCAGAGTCATCTTCTGCGGCTCAGGACGGCGGCGCAACACGCTTAGGTCAACAGTAGATCCGGGCGCGCCTTTGAGGAGCAGATTAGCGTAGGCCAGCGGCATGTCGCGCGTTCCGACCCCTTTTATGGTCTCCAGCATATCGCCAGTGGTTAAGCCCTGCTTGGCGGCGGGCGAACCCGGCACTACGCTGACAATTGCGATATAGCCGAACTTCTTAGCCAGCACCATGCCAAGATCGCCCCGGTAAGTGTCGAAATTCTTCAAATATTCTTTATACTGATCGGCATTGAGATAGCTGGCAAACGGGTCGATGGACTCCAGCATCCCGTTAAGCGCGCCGAGCGTGACATTCTTCATATCGGGTTCTTCCACATACTCGCTCTTGATGCGGGAAAGAACCTCGGTATAGACGGCGAAATGCTTATAAACGCCACTGGGGCCGTTGCTGCCGTCTTCCGCGGCGACGCCTCGGCTCAACACCGTGCCCAGAAGAAGGAGAATCACAAGACAGGTGGAGGCCATTACGACCACGAATTTCGCGCGGCTATTCATAAGTTTGTGGGACGCGGCAAAGCGGTGAAACGGTGCGACCTTGCGGCACTGTATTTAGTGTATCGCAGGGACAACGGACGGGCGTGACGCCTGTATCATGGTACTTTGCCGGAAATCGAAATTAGCGAAAGCCAGCATCCTCAGTCGCCGGAAGAACTCGCCCATATGCTGGGGGCCGCCGCTCAAAGCCGCCACACCATTTCGCTGGGAGGACATTTCTCGAAACGGCAGATGGCGGGCCCTGTGGAGCCCTCGGACGTGACCATTTCGACGGCTCGCCTACAGCGAGTTCTGCAGTATGAGCCCAGCGACCTCACCATCAGCGTGGAAGCCGGCATATCCCATGCCGAATTGAGCCGCACGCTAGCCCCGCATAACCAGATGGTTCCCCTCGACCCGCCCTTTTCAGAAAACGCGACGATCGGCGGAATCCTGGCGGCCAACTCCAGCGGATACCGGCGCCGACTGCATGGCACTGCGCGCGATTTCGTGATCGGAATGAAGTTCGCGACACTGGAAGGGAAACTGGTGCAGTCTGGCGGGATGGTGGTGAAAAACGTGGCTGGCCTCGACATGGGCAAGCTCATGATCGGCTCCTTTGGGACGCTGGCGGCCATTGCCGTGGTGAACTTTAAGGTGACGCCGATGCCCGCGGTGGAGCGAACATGCCTGCTTTCGTTCGATTCCCTAACAGGAGCAATTGAAATTCGGGACCGCATTTTGGGCAGCGTGCTACAGCCAGCGGCAATTGATTTGTTACATCCGCTGGTGAGCGCGCAGCTAGGCTACAAGGGTTTCCTGCTGGCGATGCAGTTCGGGGGGAACGATGCAGTGGTGGAGCGTTGCCAACGCGAAATCTCGGCGTTAGGACGGAGCATCGTTTTGAACGCTCTGGATGCCGCACGGTTTTGGAATTCGATCCAAGAGTTCACCCCGCGATTCCTGGAGAAATTTCGCGATGGCGCGGTGGTGCGCGTTTCGAGCACGCTTACGCGGCTTACAGAGATTTTCGAATCCCTGGAAGTGCCGGCGATTGCGCGGGCCGGGTCCGGGGTCAGTTATGCGTATTTCCACCGATCCGCCGCGGCGGCAAAATGGGTCGCGGCAGCGGTCAAGAAGAACTGGAAAGCCGTGATTGAGTTTGCGCCTGAAGCGGAGAAGGCGCACCTCGATCTATGGCCAGCGCCGGGAAGCGACTTTGCGATGATGAAGAAGGTCAAGCACATGTTTGACCCGAACCAACTTTTAAACCGTGGCCGACTCTACCGTCTCCTCTGAAATCTCGCTCGCGCAGTTGCTTGCTCAGCACGATAAGCCCCAGCAGAGCGATCTCGACCGCTGCGTGCACTGCGGGCTGTGCCTGAACGCATGCCCGACGTACCGGCAGTTGGGCGTCGAGATGGATTCGCCGCGGGGGCGAATCTACCAGATGGTGCAAGTGGCGGCGGGCGCGCCGATCACCGCGTCTTATCAAGAGCACATCGATCTGTGCCTGGCTTGCCGCGCGTGCGAAACAGCCTGCCCTTCAGGCGTGGAATACGGAAGGCTAGTGGAGGCGGCGCGCGCTGACATAGAGCATCGGACGGAAAGGCCGTGGCTTTCGCGAGCGACACGGAATTTTGCTTTTCGGCATCTATTGCAATCGCCGGGGCTGATGACGTTCTTGGGGTCGCTGCTGTATCTCTATCAGGCCAGCGGCATGCAGAAGCTGGTGCGCGGGTCGGGGATTCTGAAGCTGATGGGGAAAATGGGCCGCCTGGAGCAGCTAGCGCCGCCCGCGGAACCGCCGTTCTTCTTCAGCAAGATTGGGAAGACTTTCGTTGCCATTGGGGAACGAAAACACCGAGTCGCGCTGCTGGCCGGTTGCATTGCGAACGTCTCGTTCGCGCGGCTGAATGAAGCCACGGTGCGCGTGCTGCAACAGAACGGTTGCGAAGTAACGATCCCGGCCGGGCAGGTTTGCTGCGGCGCGCTGCACGTACACGCGGGGGTGCGCGATGAGGCCCGTAAACTCGCTCGCCGCAATATCGATGCAATTCTGGGCGGAGACTATGACGCCATCATCAGCAACGCCGCAGGGTGCGGATCCACACTGAAAGAGTACGACGAGTTGTTGGAGCACGATCCCGCTTATGCAGAGAAGGCGCGGCAGTTCGTGGCACTGATGAAAGACGTTAACGAATTTCTGGCGTCCATCGAATTAAACACGAAAATGGGGCGCGTGGAAGCGACGGCCACTTATCAGGACTCTTGCCACTTGGCGCATGGCCAGAAAATCCGCAAGGCTCCGCGGCAGCTGCTGGCGGCTGTTCCAGGTTTGGTCTTTCGCGAGATGCCGCTTGCGGATTTGTGCTGCGGGAGCGCCGGGATCTATAACGTGATCCATACCGAGATGTCGATGGACATCCTGCGGTCGAAGATGGAGTCCGTGAATGCGAGCAAAGCGGAACTCATCGTCACGGCAAATCCCGGATGCATGCTGCAGCTTGAAGCGGGGGCGCGGATGATGGGCACCGGCCAGCGTGTGGCGCACGTGATCGAAGTGCTGGATGAAGCCTACGGCAAGTTTGCGGGCGACAAGCTTTCCTGATCGCGATATTGCAGCTGATACAGCTTCCAATAAATACCGCGCTGTGAGAGCAATTCCTGATGTGTGCCGGCCTCGCGCAACTGTGCCTTATGCATCACCAGAATGCGGTCGGCGCGCTGGATCGTGGATAGCCGATGGGCAATGACGATCGACGTTCGGCCTTGCACCATTCGCGCTAAAGCGTCACTCACGCGCAGCTCGGTTTCCGTATCGACGCTGGATGTGGCTTCGTCGAGAATCAGGAAGCGGGGCTGGTGCGCGAGAGCCCGGGCGAAACTGATGAGCTGCTTCTGACCTGTAGAGAGTGAATTTCCACGCTCGCGAATGGGCTGCGCGAAACCATCCGGCAACGTCCGGATAAAATCGATCAGATTCACATTTTCAGCGGCTTGTTCAATGGCTTCATCCGAAATTTGCGGCGTGCCGAGGCGAATGTTATCGGCCACGGTTCCCGTGAACAAATAAGGGTCCTGCAAAACGACGCCGAAGTGGCGGCGCAGATCGAGCGGGTCCATGTCTTTGATATCGACTCCGCCGACGCGAATGGCGCCGCGCTGCACATCGTAAAAGCGCAGAAGCAAGCTGATGATGGTGGTCTTGCCCGCGCCGGTGTGTCCTACAATCGCGATCGTCTCTCCGCGCTCGATGGCGAAAGTGACGTCGCGAAGGACCCAGTCATCGTCTTTGTACGCAAACCAGACATGGTCGAATTCGATGCGGCCGGAGTCCTCGGAAAACGTGGCGGGGTTAGCGGGCTTCACAACCGTGGCCGGGGTATCCAGCAGTTTGAATACGCGCTCGGACGACGCCATGGCAGCTTGCAGGATGTTGTACTTCTCGCTGAGGTCCTGGATGGGACGGAAAAATCGCAGCCCGAATTGCAAGAACGCCACCACTACACCAAGCGTCAGGCCATGCTGCTGGACGCGCCAGCCGCCGTACGAAAGTATGAAGGCCAGCGATACATACGCCAGAAATTCGACGATTGGATAAAACCATCCATAGGCCGTAATGGTGTCCTTGTAAGCATCCATGTGCTGGCGGTTGATCGCATCGAATTCGGCGATGCTCTTTTGCTCGCGATTGAAAAGTAGCAGCACCACAATGCCGACGATATGCTCCTGAAGATAAGCGTTGATGCGAGCGATGGCGACGCGGATGCGGCGATAGCTGGCGGCGACGGTGCGGCGGAAGATTGCGGTGGCGACAATCACCAGCGGCATGACGCCGAGCATCATCAGCGTCAGACCCGGGCTGAGCCGAAACATGGTGAACACGATGAACGCGAGCGTGAGCAGATCACCCAGAATGGTTACGACCCCGGAGGCAAAGAGGTCGTTGAGGACGTCGACGTCGGTGGTGAGGCGCGTGACCAGACGGCCTACGGGGTTGTGATCGAAGAAGGCGACGTCCAGCGTTTGCAGGTGGCTCATGAGTTGGCGCCGAAGGTCGAACATGGCGAACTGGCCGACATACTGCATGATGTAGAGCTCGCCGAATTCCGAGAAGAGAACGCCAACCAGCACAGCCAGGTAGAGGGCCGCGATCTGGGCGAGACCGGTGGCGGCGTTGGGCGAGAGCCATCGGTCGAATACCGTAGCGGAAGGGTGAATGCCGGGCGTTAGGTAGCGGTCGATGGCAAGCTTGGTGAGCAGCGGACCGCAAACTTGAAGCAGCGAATAGACCAGCAGGCACAGGAGCGCGAGCGCGATGGACTTGCGATACGGCCGCATGTACACCAGCAGGCGGCGCATGAGGCGGCCGTCGTACGCTTTTCCGATTACCTCTTCTTCCACGTTCCCACGCTCATTCCAGCCTACCGGGAAATCGGCTACACTACCAGCATGAAAAGACTACTGGCAATTTCCGGCGCGACTTTGTTATTTTCCGCGATGGCTCTCGCCGAAACGTGGAGCGGCACTCTGGTTGACGTGATGTGCAAGGGCAAAGACTTGGCCAGCCACACGACGAAATGCGCCGTGGGTTGTTCCAAGAGCGGCTATGGCCTGGTGCTTTCCGATGGCAAGTTCGTGAAGCTGGATGAGGCGGGCAACGCAAAAGCACTGGCCGCTTTGAAAGCCACGAGCAAAGAAAAAGACTTGAAGGCAAAGATCACCGGGACGCTGGACGGCGACACGGTGCAAGTAGAATCGATCGACTTACAGTAGAGCTTTTCGGAGGCGCGCCCACTCCGCGAACATAGCGGGGTCTCCGAGCCAGACCAGCATCCACTCGACCATCTCGCTCTTGCGAGTGCTGGTCTCGAGCGTCACTTTTGGATTGCGCGAAGCGAACCGGGCACGGTCTTTCGCGCGGATCACAGCTTCGCGGCACTTGAGGGCGGAATTGGGTTCGGCTGCGTAGATTGCCGCCAGTGCAAGCAGACTTTTTTCCAGTTCCTGAAGAGACTTCTGATTTACCGCAAATCGATCACTTGTTTTTGGTGGCACGACGGTACTCCGCGGTGGCCGCTTCGTGCGCAGCCAAGGTGCCAGAAAACGCGTGACTGCCGGAACCATCGCCCTTCGCAACGAAATAGAGAATCTCGGTATCGGCCGGATTGAGCGCGGCCTTGAGCGAACTGACTCCGGGGTTGGCAATGGGGCCGGGCGGCAATCCGGCGTTGCGATAGGTATTGTAGGCGTTCGGGCTGTCCAGATCTGAACGATAAATGGTCCCGCGATAACGGCCCTCAAGCAGCGCGGCGTACACGGTGGTGGGGTCGCAGTCGAGTTTCATGCCGATCTTGAGACGGTTGCGAAACACCGAGGCAATGGTCGGCCGCTCGGCTGGGAGCCGCGCTTCGCGCTCAACCAGCGACGCGAGCGTCACCGTGGCGTGAACATCCTCATGAGTGTCCAAGGATTTCCATGCGTCACGAAACTTGCCCGTCATCAAGCGGCAGAGATGGGGCGCCGTGGTGCTGCGGTTTAGCCGATATGTATCGGGGAACAAATAGCCTTCGAGAGAGGGGGCGGTACGATCCAAATCGCGGATCAGTTTGGGATCCCGCGCGGCCTTGAGGAAGTCTTTGGCGGTAAAGACGCCGAGCTTCTGCACCGACGCTGCGATGTCGAACATATTCTGGCCTTCCGGAACCACCAGCGAGTAGTAAAAAATGTCGCCTCTGGCAATACGATCGAAGACATCGAGGGTAGACGCCGGCTTGGTGAACTGGTATTCACCGGCCTGGAGAGTAGTGCCGCGGGAAAGAGCGCGGGCCGCCAGAAACTGCCAGGGGCGGGCGATCACGCCTTTGCTGGCAAGGATTTCAGCCATCTCATCGGAACTGGTGCCTTTCGGGAAATCGACAAACACGGTGTCGCCGAACGACTTATAAGGTCTTGCCAATTGGTAATACATGAAACCGCCGGCAACGAGCGCGATGAGCACAAGGAATAGAACGAGCCGAAAAAAGATCTTCATAGGTTGTGCTCCATGGTGGAAACCGCATGGGCGTCCAAGTAGCCCTGAAGGAGGATAATCGCGGCGATGCGGTCGATAGCCGCCTTCCTGTGTCTTATAGGGATGCGCTTCCCACGAAGCGCCTCGGCGGCTGCCGCGCTGGTCAGTCGCTCGTCAACGAGTGCAACGGGCAGCTTGGTGCGAGCCCGCAAATCATCACCGAATTTCCGCGCCCAATCGGACTGGCTTCCGGCTTCACCGCTTAAGCGGAGCGGATTCCCCAGCAGAATCAGACGAACCTGATGTTCCATTGCGATGCGATTCAGAACTTCGAGGTCGGCGCGTTTGTTCGTGCGGATCAGCGTATCCAGGCCGCGCGCGAGAATTCCAAGCTCGTCGCTGACGGCAATACCGATGCGCCGCGTGCCGAGATCAAGCGCCAGAATGCGACCAATTGGACGGCTCAAAGAACTTCATTATAGACAGGTGTCACTATATTCAGATGCGACTTCTTCGCTCACTCTTCATTGCCGCGACCTTTGCGTGGTGCATTGCCGCACAAAACCCCGAGGTTTATTTCAGCGTGCCCGGCGTGGATGCTCCCGAGTTGGCGCACCGAGGCGCTCACAAGGTTGGCGTGCGCACGATTCACCTGGTCAATCCAGGCCAGGTCGATATTCTTCATTTCGACAAAGACACGGGGAAGGCACCCCTTTACGACCGGCCTCTCACCGTTGAGGTTTGGTATCCCGCCGCCATTCCAGAAGGCACAGAGGAGCGCACCGTTTACGAGAGTGCGATGCCGGGCTTAAGCGGCGCTACGTTACACATTGCGGGCAAGGCGCTGCGCGATGCGCCTCCGGTTACGGGCGGGCAGTTTCCGCTGGTGGTGGTGTCGCATGGGTACCCCGGGTCGCGCACGTTCCTGACTTACCTCACTGAGAACTTGGCTTCAAAGGGCTATATAGTGGCGGCCATCGACCATACCGATTCCGTCTTTGGCGCGGTGAAAGGATTTCAGAGCACGCTTCTGAATCGATCTACGGATCAACTGTTCACTATCGATGCACTCGCTGAACGTGCCACGAAATCCGACGATTTTCTGCATGGGATTCTGGATGCATCGAAGGTTGCGATCGTCGGGTACTCAATGGGCGGATACGGAGCGCTAGCCAGCGCGGGCGCGGGTTACCGTAAAGACGGAAGGGCCGCGAGCTTTGTGCCAGGCGGATACTTTGCGGACGTCACGGCCGGCGGCCAAAAATTTCTCGCGCACAAGCATGAGAATTTGAAAGCCATCGTCGCGATGGCGCCTTGGGGCGCGCAGCCGCCTTTCTCCAGTTGGGATGATGCGGGACTGGCGGGAATTCACATTCCGGCGCTCTTTGTGGTGGGCGATCAGGACGATGTGTCGGAATACCAGACTGGCGTCAAGCGGGCGTTCGACGGCGCCGTCAACTCGGACCGATGCATGCTGGTTTACGAAAATGCGCGGCACAATGTGGGCGGAAATCCACCGCCGCCCGGCGTGGCGCTAAGCTTTGAAGCTCTTCAAGCGTTCGACGAACCGGTGTGGCGCAAGGACCGGATCACCGCTATTAATCAACATTTCGTAACGGCGTTTCTGGATCTGTATTTGAAAGGCGACGAGACGCGGCGGCCTTATCTGCATGTGGGTCCGCTGAAATCGAATGATGGGAAGTGGCCGCTGGCTGAAGGGAAATCAGCGGGTGCGTTATTCAGCAAGGGGAGTGACGGCGAGACGAGCTGGAAGGGATTCCAGCGACGCTGGGCGGTGGGTTTGGAGATGTACTGCGCGGCAGCGGCGGGGAAATAGGTTCCGAAAGCGTGCCGGGGAAGCGTGACAGCGGCTTCGGCCACACGCGCCCTCAAAACTTCTGAAGTCTTCAAGCTAACCGCTCCCCCCTCGCGCAGTCTAAACTGTCAGCCGGATGGAATGGACCGATGCAGCGGCTGTCGAGCATGCACGCGGCGGGAATGCTGACGCATTTCGTGTGCTCGTCGACCGCCACAGTCGCGCCGTGTTTCGGCTGGCGTACCGGATGACCGGCAATGAGCACGATGCGGAAGACATGGTGCAGGAGACTTTCTTGCGAGCTTACAAACAACTCGGCAGATTCGATGGCCGGGCGGGATTCGGCACTTGGCTCTATCGCATCGCGGCCAATTGCTCGGTGGACTTGCTCCGCGCCCGCAAGAAGCGCGACGAGCGCACCGTGGAAGCACCCGTCGATGCCGTGCGCTCGCGAGACGCGTCCCCGGAGCGGCTCACTCAGAGCGTTGAGATCAGCGGCATCTTGGGCACGGCGATGAAAGAACTTAGCCAGACTGAGCGCACCGCTTTCGTCTTGCGTCACTACGAGGGCCTTGCCATGGAAGAGATCGGGCGGGTGCTGGGCGTGGAGCCGAATGCGGCCAAGCATAGCGTTTTCCGCGCAGTTCAAAAGCTGCGGCGCGCGCTTCAGCCGGCCATGGGGGCAGCAAGATGACCCATCTCAGTGAAGAACAATTGATTTTGCATTATTACGGCGAGCCGGAGAGCGCCGGGCCTGCCGTGCATCTCGCGGTGTGCGAACAGTGCCAACGCGAATACGACGCGCTGGCCCGGACGCTCGATTCCTGCGATTATGCGGTTCCCGAGCGCCTTGCCAGTTACGAGGTGGCGGTGTGGCATCGACTGGAGCCGAAGCTGGCTAGGAGGTCGTGGTCGTCCTGGTGGAAAGCGGCACCCGCGCTTGCCGGTTTGGTTGTGGTCGCGTTCCTGGCGGGCCAGTGGATAGCGAAGCGGAGCGGCGGCCGCGTGCAACCGGCGACGGTTTCCAGCGCATCGGCGATCTCCGGAAAAGTCCGCGAGCGCATCCTGCTGGTGGCGATGGGCGACCATTTGGAGCGCTCGCAGATGGTGATTGCGGAACTGGTGAACACGCGGGCTTCCGGTGCCATTGACATCAGCGATGAGCGCCGTCGTGCGCAAGACTTGGTCCAGGACAACCGCCTGTTTCGGCAAACGGCCGTCAAGTCCGGCGATGGCGTGGACGCGAACGTTCTCGACGAACTGGAACGGGTGCTACTCGAGATTGCTCACAGCCCTTCGCAAATCTCTTCACCTGAGCTCGAGAATTTGCAGCGCCGCATTGAGGCTCAAGGAATTTTATTTAAGGTCCGCGTGGTCGGAACAACCGCGCGTGAAAAAGGAAATCGACTATGACGATGGTAACCGCGGCAATCGCACTTTTTCTCGCGCAGGGGGGACCCGCTCCGGACACCGGGCAACTGGCTTTCATGGCGCAAGCCGAATCCCGAAATCGATCGGGCGGTGACGGCCAACTATATGAAGCTGGCACCAGCGCGTTGGACGCGAGCCGTTGGGACGATGCTCTGCGGTCATTTAGCGAGGCTGCCGAACGCAAAGGCCCTCGCGCCGATGGAGCATTGTATTGGAAAGCCTACGCTCAGAACCGGCTCGGCAGGCGCGATGAATCGCTGGCGACGATAGCCCTTCTGCGTCGGCAATATCCAAAGAGCCGCTGGATGGATGATGCCCAGGCGCTCGAAATGGAGGTGAATCAGGGGAAAGGAAGTCCGGTGAGCCCGTCGGCTGAATCGAGCGACGACCTGAAGCTGATGGCGATCAATGGGTTGATGACTTCCGATTCCGAACGAGCGGTGCCCTTGCTGGAGAATTTACTGAAGGGCGGAAGCTCACGACGCCTCAAGGAACGCGCTCTATTTGTGCTGGCGCAAAGCGGCTCGGCGCGCGGACGGGCGGTTTTGGTGGAGACCGCCAAAGGAGGAGCGAATCCCGACTTGCAATTGACCGCCGTGAAGTATCTGGCAATGTTGGGCGGCGCCGATGCACAGCACGATCTAGCGGCGATCTATACCAAAGCCGGGGAGATGGAAGTCAAACGGGCCGTGCTGCAAGGCTATCTGCTGGGCGGCGCAAAGGAGCCGCTGCTCAGCGTGGCGAAGACCGAGAAGAATGCGGATCTGCGGCACGAAGCCATTCGGGAACTCGCCATGATGGGCGCTCACGCGGAACTCTGGCAGCTCTATCAACGTGAGCCGTCGCTGGAAAATAAGGAACAGATTGTGCAATCGATGTTCATCGGCGGCAATGCAGACCGCCTGCTTGAAATTGCGAAGAATGAGAAAGAGCCGAAGCTGCGACGCGCGGCGATTCGCTCGCTTGGTTTGATGGGGGCGCGGTCGGGCGGCTCGCTTGCAAATTTGTATACAAGCGAGACCGACCCCGAAATCCGCAAGGAAATTTTGAATGCGTTGTTCCTGCAGCAGAACGCCAAAGCACTGGTTGAGATTGCGCGCAAGGAAACTCATCCCGAATTGAAGCACGAGGCAGTGCAAAAGCTGTCTCTGATCCGGTCCAAGGAAACTACGGACTACATGCTGGAAATTTTGAATAAGTAAGAAGAGAATGCCATGAAAATAATAACTGGAATTTTGTTGCTGGTGATACCGCTTGCCGCTCAGTTGCCGCGGCTGACCAATGCGAACCTGCAAGGGCGCGCCTTAAGCGGCGATCTGCGGGCCGACTTCGACCGGTCGCTGGCCGCGCAATCGGGAGCCAGTTGGCTTGGCTACGGCGTTCCCATGATCGCGGGCGAAAACCAGATGTGTTACAACCGCGGTCTCAATACGATTGCAAGCCCGGTGCACCTGGAAGGTCCGCGCACTCTGATGGTTTTATACCGTATAGAGAATCACGCGCTGACTCGCATCCACGTCTATTCCGAAGACTGTGAATTGGACGCCGGCGGGTTGCCGGTAACGTTGCTTAGTGGCGTAAAGCCGTCGGCGAGTGTAGCGTTGCTTGCGTCCATTGCGCGAAAAACGGGAGAGCAAAAACGAACGGATGAAGCGATCACGGCCATCGCGCTCCACACTGATAGTTCGGCGGACGACGCGCTGGAAGCGATGGTCAAGCAGGACCAGGATGAGCGCTTGCGCGAAAAAGCGGTTTTTTGGCTGGGGGTGACGCGCGGGGCGCGCGGGTATGCAGCGGTGAAGAACGTGCTCACGCATGACCCGAGCGACAAAATTCGAGAGAAGGCCGTCTTCGCAATGTCGCTAAGCAAACAGCCGCAAGCCGTCGCGGAAATTATCGACGTGGCCAAGAACGATCGCAGTCCGCACGTACGCGGGCAAGCGCTATTTTGGCTGGCGCAAAAAGCAGGAAAGCAGGCGACGGCCGCCATTGCGAATTCACTTGAGAACGATCCGGAAACCGAAGTGAAGAAGAAGGCGGTCTTCGCGCTCCAGCAACTGCCGAAGGATGAGGGTGTTCCGCTATTAATTCAAACGGCGAGGAACAACAAGAATCCAGAGGTGCGGAAGCAAGCGATGTTCTGGCTGGGGCAATCCAACGATTCGCGCGCGCTGGCGTTCTTTGAGTCAGTGCTGAAGTAAGGAATGAAACGGGCGCGAACACCGCTAATCCGGCAGAACGAAATATGTCATGCGCGACCGGCCGCCGTTCACTCCGGCGACAGGTGACGGGAAAGTGCCCACGACCGTGTCGCTGGCGGTGTCGATCGCTGAAAATGAATGCGGCGTGTCGAGGATGTAAAGATAGCGGCCGTCGGGCGTGAACACGGGCTGCGTGCCGCTGACTCCCGGGGTCCCGATAGGCTGTATCCCTCCGTTGCCTGGTCCGGGAATTCCATTGCCAAACGTGCCGCTAGCAATATTGAAGACGCGGGTGTTCTTGCCGTCGAAAGGCGCGAGGTAGACCCGCGAACCATCGGGATGCATGGCCATGTGCACCGGGCCGGGACCGCCTTGGCTCGACACTTTATATACCAGTGTATTGGTTGTAGTATCGATCGCGTACATGAAGCCGTTATAGGAAAAGTCGCTGGCCAGGAACGCCATGGTTCCGTCCGGCGTCAGGACGATTTGATCGAGCGTTGCATCGCCAACGATCGGAATCGAGGTTATTAAGCTGCGATTATTGATGTCGATGACCTGCACCGAGCCGTCAGGGCTAAGGGTGCTGAAAGGATTGGCTGCGTCGGAGCAGGCGCCTCGGCTGGTCTAATTTGACATCGTCACTGCATTGCTTAGCGCGGCGCCGCCGGTGCGGACCTGAACCGGGACATAGCAACCGAGCGGAGCATCGCCGGGAACCTGAAATACAATCTGATCGACCCCGGAGCAGCAAGGCGTGCGGCCATGATAAAGCAGCGGCGCAATCTTCCCGCCGACAAAGACTTCGACCTGTGTCGGGAGGTTGCCGGCGGAGGGTGCGACATTGTCGGGTCCCCCGACCGGACCGAGACCCGTGCCCCACAGCGTGATCGCTTGGCCGGGCGAAGCGGTCTGCCGCAGGGAGTTGATGGGCTGGTTGTCGGCGGCAATGTAATTCTGCAGTATGCCTGGCCCGAAGCCCCCGCAGTTCACGGCGAAAGTGCCGAAGCTATTGTTGACCACCGTGGCCGTGGTGGGATTGCCGAAACCTTACCCAGCGGGGCGTTCGACGGCATGATCTTAATCGAAACGCCGGAAAAGGTGACGGGCAAGGGAAACGCGCTTACCTGGCGCCCAAGCGAGCGGGCACCCAAGAATCAGCAGAGCACAGATGTGACGGAGCATGGTACATTTTAAGCCTGCCGGCTAGCGCCATTGCTGCGCGGGCGACGACTGGTCACTACTTCAGGCTTTTGTCAGGGCTTGCCATTAGCGCGGCAACCTCTATTCACTTAGGTACGGCATCGCTGTCAACCTCAGCTTGGCTGCGCCGTACGGAATCAACGTCACCGATTCCACGGGCTGCTTGCTCTTCACGGGACTCACCGGCAGCGGCGCCGCGGAATCATCGGTCAGTACCCATTCGGGCAGGCGTCGCGCTTCCGCATAAAGAATTACGGGAGCGCCATCGGGACTGAACGGCTGCTTGCCAATCGGCCGCTCCTCCACCCGAAACGATTTCGCGGGATCTTGGGCATTCAGCCGCAGCGCATAATTCCACGGCGTCGTTGGAAACACTTCGTAGTCGGTCGCCGGACCGGTCTGTTTCTCCTTGCGCCACTGCTCCCCGATCTTAAGCGAGTACACCAGAGGACCTCGCTCGACCGCCACCGAATTGTGATACCAATGAGTCACCGCAATCGGCATCGGGAACCTGAGTTCCACTCGGTCTCCAGCCTTCCACTCGCGGTTCACGGTGAAGAAGGTGCCGCTGCGAGCGTCACTCACGGCCTCCCCATTGACCTTCACCTCCGGATGCTGCGTCCATTCCGGAATGTGCAGTTGCAGCGGGAACGCAACCGGATGCGCCGGGCTCACGACCATGCGAACGGAGTCGCGGAATGGATAATCCGTCTGCTCCGAAATCTCGACCTTCACGCCCTTCACTACCGTTTGCAGATCGTTCGGCGAATACGCCACGGCCGCCAATCCATTGCCTGGAGCACCCATCCACAAGCTCGATACGAATTTCGGCCATCCCTGGTGCATGTTCGCCGTGCAGCAGCCGAAGTTCGGTTCCAGCCCGAAAATGTTTGAATCGGGTCCATTGCTCGACCAGTCGCGTTTGCCCAAGCTAACCAGCACCTGGTTCGCCTGCTGATCGTACTGGTGTCCCCACATGTCCGGCGTGAACGTGCCGGGCAGCGAATTGAACGTGATCTTTTCGAGCCGGTCCGCCAGCATCGGGGTGCCCAGCACGGAGATTTCAGTCTCGAGTGAATACATGGTTTCCACCACGGTGCAAAGCTCTGTCCCTTGCGATGGATTCCTCCCGGCTAAATGCTCATCGCAACTGAACATGCCGTTTGGCTGTCCGTGAAACTCATCCAGCGTCTTCAGCATCCGCAGCGCGGCATCGCGATCTGCCTGCGCTCCTGTTATCTCGGACCAGACGGCGGCCGCCTTCAACGCCATCCCGTTGTTTACGCCGTGTGAAGCCAGCCCAATGTTCGGTGCCTGCACTTTATCGGTATACCCGAATTGCGCAAACTGCGCCTCCCAGTCATGACCCTGCGCGTGCAGCTTGCGAGCCAG
>JANYJA010000072.1 GCA_025358575.1 Terriglobia bacterium | reverse complement strand
TTCGCCACCGGCGGGTGGGGGCCCAACGAAAGCTTCGGCGCCCCCGAGAGCGACTTTCTGTATACCAGTCTTTCCGAATCGCACAGCGGCTTTGAAACGCCCTGTGGCAGCTACGCTCACTTCAAATTGACCCGTTACCTGCTGCGCGTTACGCGCGACGGCAAGTACGGCGACAGTATGGAACGCGTCTTTTATAACACCGTCCTCGGCGTCAAGCCGCTCCAATCCGACGGCCGCGCTTTCTACTATTCCGATTACAACTTCTCCGCAAAGAAATCATACTTTCCCGATGCTTGGCCCT
The DNA here is from genome assembly GCA_025358575.1 of Terriglobia bacterium. Taxonomy (GTDB): domain Bacteria; phylum Acidobacteriota; class Terriglobia; order Bryobacterales; family Bryobacteraceae; genus JANYJA01. Next base: position 11,591 of record JANYJA010000072.1, on the reverse strand, counting down.
GCTGTTCCGGTACCTTGCCCCAGGTGGCGGCTGACTATCGTCTTTTCGCCTACTTCCACGATGCCGAGGGGGTCTACGTCAACCTCTACTTACCCTCCACTCTCACCTGGACCGCTCCAGACGGATCGCAGATGCAGCTAACGCAGACCGGCGACTACCCGAATGACAGCGCCATCACCATGCGCCTGCGCGCGTCGCGACCCGCCGATCTCAAGCTCCGCCTGCGTATACCCGCATGGTCGCCAAGCGCCGCCATTCGGGTAAATGGGAAACCAGTTTCGGCGCGAGTCAACAATGGTTTCGCCTCCATCCGGCGGCGCTGGCGCGACGGTGATCGTCTTGAGCTCAATCTTCCTTTGCCCCTGCGCCTCGAAGCCATCAACCCGCTGCATCCCGACACTGTCGCCGTAGTCCGGGGCCCGTTAGTCTTGTTCCCAGTCAACGCAAAGGAACCGCATGTGACGCGTAAGCAATTGCTTTCGTCAATAAGGGTCCCGGGTGAGTCGACTTGGCAGGCGACTACCGCGTCAGGCTCACTGTTGCTGCGCCCTTTCGCGGCCATCCGCGATGAGGGCTACACCACTTATTTGACCGTAAGGTGAATCTTCGCTGTTAGCGCCCGCAGCGTCCGTGCCATCCGTAAAGATTGTGGGTCAATCGGCTAGATTGACATATAATCCTACTGGCCGCATGGCTCGTTCCTAGGTCGCGGCCTGTTAGAGAAGAGATTCTCACAAGGAGCGAATATGTCTCGTAACAAAACGCTGTTCCATGCAACAACTGTCTTACTCTTCCTGAGCTGTGCCACCAGCGGAGCCAAGGCGCAATCGCAGAGTGACGATGGCGGTAGAAATAACGGGTGTGCCAGTCTTCCTGGTTACACCACGCTGAAAGCCGCATTGATTGCGGCCACCTCCTCTGAAACCAGCGGCCTGAATAACCAAATGTGGGGAACCATTGTGGACCGCGATGGAATCGTCTGTGCGGTGGCGTTTACCGGCGTCAACCGGGGCGCGCAGTGGCCCGGCAGCCGCGTCATTTCAGCCCAGAAAGCCAACACGGGGAACGCCTTCAGTCTCGACGCTGCCTCGGACAGCGGCGGCTCCGGGCAGCCCGCCGGGTTAGCGCTTTCGACGGCCAACCTCTATTCCGCGGTCCAGCCCGGGGGCAGCCTTTTCGGTTTGCAGGAAAGCAACCCCGTGGATACCCGAGTTTCCTACGCAGGCTCTGCGGCAAACTTTGGAACCGATCATGACCCCATGATCGGAAACAAGATTGGCGGCGTCAACGTCTTCGGAGGCGGATTAGCGCTTTATGCCGCCGGTAAACTGGTTGTCGGTGCCGTGGGCGTTAGCGGCGATACTTCCTGTGCTGATCATGATATTGCCTGGCGCGTTCGCCATTCGCTGAACTTGGACCATCTTGCCGGGGTCGGCGGTGTTTCCGGCGATCCTGCGCGTCCCGACAACATTATTTACGACATCACTCCCAATCCCAGCGGCGGCACGGGCAACAGTGCCGGTGGCTTTGGCCACCCGACCTGCATCAACACCGGAAACCAGCTTGCGCTTCCGCCAGTGCAGCCGTAGCCTTCCCCCCTACTTACCGACGTACGTAACGCGCCAAATCGATTTCGAGCCGTCGTCAGTCACCATCAAGGAGCCGTCCGTCGCCGTCGCAACTCCCACCGGGCGGCCCCATACGTCGCCGCTCTCGGTCACGAAGCCCGTTAAGAAATCTTCGTATTCACCCGTAGCATGGCCGTTTGTCAGCGGAACGCGCACCACTTCATATCCCGCGCGCACTGCCTTGTTCCACGATCCATGTTCGGCCGCGAAAATATCACCTGAATAAGAAGCGGGGAACTGTTTTCCGTCATAGAACATCATTTCGAGCGAGGCATTGTGCGGCTGCAGCAGGACATCCGGCACAATCACGTGACCCCGTAGCTCCGGGTGCGTGCCCTTCAAACGCGGATCCTGGTTGCTTCCCGTGTAATACCAGGGCCACCCGTAAAACCCTTCCTCCTGCACATGCGTGATGTAGTCCGGCACCAGATTGTCACCAAGCATATCCCGCTCATTGACGGAGCACCAAAGTTCGTTCGTGATCGGATTTACCGCGATTCCGACCGGATTGCGGATTCCCGAAGCGTACACCTTCACAAACTTGCCTTCCGGTGTATATTCCAGGATATTTGCCCGCAGTTTCTCCCCGGGATGCGTATCCGGATCGTCTACGTTCGACCGCGACCCTACCGAGACGAACATCCGTTTGCCGTCGAACGAGAAAGCCACATCGCGCGTGGAGTGGCCACCCGTGGGGATTTTGGCAATGATCGTTTCCGCTTGCCCGGAGGCTTTCAGGTCGCCGTTTTTATATGCGAACCGAACCACCGAATTCTCATTTCCGACGTAGATAAATTGAGGACTCGCGCCCGGCGGATAAAAAGCCATTCCGAACGGCCCGCGCAGACCCTTTGTGAATGTCGACGTTTGCTCCGGCTTCCCTTCCTTGGTAATCCCCCGGAAAATCTTCAGCTCGCCCGAATCGGTTTCCGCCACAAATAGATCGCCGTTCGGAGCCCGTCGTATTTCCCTGGGAAGGTTTAACCCGTCCGCGTACAGTTCCACCTTAAAACCCTTCGGCGCCTTCGGCCAGGCGTTAGCCGGTTTCGGCACCACCTCCGGCCCATTGGACACGCCTCTTGTGGCATAAGGCTTCGGAATATCGTTCGCCGTAATCTTGCGAAACACGCCAGGCTGAACGCTGTGATAATCCGCAAACGCGCTGGTTCCCGTCAGAACCTTGGAGTCGATCTTATCCGCGCCGAAGCAAAGGCTACTCGCCGATAGCAGCGCCACTTTGAAATGTCTATTTTTCACGGCTTTTAGCTACCAGTTTAATCGCAACGGTCGCCCGAAGGTTGAAAACCCACAGGCTCAGATCGTGAGCATCCGCTCGGCCGCGCTGAGCCCCGAGAGGAATGCGCCTTCAACGCGGGCTCCGCCAAACCCGTCCCCCGCGATTGCGAGAGGTGCCGGCTCAGTCGCAAACAGATAACGCTCGACTGTGGTGTCCACTGGCTGGCTGTAATTCCAGCGGTGCAGTTCCCATTCACGAACCGTCGTTCCCAGCCACGGTCGCGCCGCTTGCCGAAGCAGTTGAGCCACCTCATCCTGCGCGGCGTCGAAATACATTCGCGTAAAATCCGCTCGTGCATGAATGGTTACAGCAGCCGACCCCGTCGAAATTCCCTTTTGCGTGTTGTCCGCGATAAATGTGATGGGTCCGTCGTCTAATCGCACGTAACCGGGCGCAGGAACCCGGCTCGGTCCATCCAGGCGGGCTAGTAAAGCGAAGCAGGGGTCGTACGAGATGCCGTTCAGAACCGTCACCATCGCGGCCGGCAATAGATCCCAACACCGCGCAAGCAATTCCTTCGATTGCGGTGCCGGCGCTGTCAGCAGAAGCGCGCTGGCGCAAAATTCCTCACCGGTATCCGCCAGAACTCGCCACGCGCCATCCGACGTCTCAATCCCTTCCACTTTCGTTTTCGGGTGGACTTCCAGGCGCTGAGCGAGTTGTTTCGCGATGCCGTTCATTCCGTCTGCGCCGCGATAGCGAACGTGGCCGCTCTCCGTGAACCATGGCGTAACCCAACCGCGAGACTCCCATCGATCCACGGCCTCGCGAAATCGCTCATCGCGCACGGTGAAAAATTGTGCCCCATGGTCGAACCGGCCTTCGCCGATGCGCCGCGTCGCCATCCGTCCGCCCGCGCCCCGGCCTTTGTCGAGCAGCACTACACTCCACCCACGGTCACTCAGTATGCCCGCGGCCGTTAGGCCCGCGATGCCGGCGCCGATGATCACGCAGGACTTCCCGTTAGTCATCACCAGCAGCGTCCCACTAATCGTTGATGGGAACGGCGCCACTAGAATCTATCGAAACCACAGGCTTGTTATAATTAGGTCAATCCCCATTTCAAGCCATGCAGATCTCTGTAGTTAAGGTGTTCAGACATGTTTGTCTTGTTGCCGTCGGAGGAAGCGTGGCGCTGGCGCAAACGGCTCCGCCCGATGCCGCGGGCATCGAGTTTTTCGAGAAGAACATTCGCCCCATTCTCGCCACTCGCTGTTACGTTTGCCACAGCGCGATGGCGCCGAAAGTTCAGGGCGGCTTGCAACTTGATAGTCGCGATGCGCTGCGCAAGGGCGGCAGCTCCGGCTCCCCCATTTCGCTGGGCGATCCCGACTCCAGCCTTCTCATCAAGGCCCTACGCTATACCGATCCCAACCTGAAGATGCCCCCCGGAAAGCCGCTCGCGCCCGAAGTCGTTGCGAGTTTTGAGGCGTGGGTTCGCATGGGCGCGCCCGATCCCCGAACCGAAGCCCCCAAGAAAGCCGCGTCCAGCAATTCGCGCGATTGGTGGGCATTCAAGAAGCCGGCGCGTCCAGAAGTTCCGCGGGTTGGCAATGAGGCCTGGGTCAAAACGCCAGTCGATAATTTTATCCTCGCGAAGCTGAGCGATTCCAAGCTCAGCCCCGCCGCCCCAGCCGATCGTCGCACGTGGCTTCGCCGCGTCACCTACGATCTGATTGGACTTCCGCCCACCCAGAAAGACATCGCCAACTTCGCAAGCGACAAGTCGCCGAGTGCGTACGCGAAGGTAGTGGACCGGCTGCTCGCGTCGCCCCAGTATGGCGTCCGCTGGGCACGGCACTGGATGGATGTTTCGCGCTATGCCGATACCGCGGATGGTCAAGACCGCTTCGCGTTTTCCTACACCTATCGCGATTGGGTGATTCGCGCGTTCAACGAAGACCTGCCGTACAACCAATTTGTGAGGACGCAGATTGCGGCGGACCAGGTTAGCGCCGATAAGCGCGATCTGGCCGCGCTTGGGTATCTCACTCTGGGCCGCAGTATTCCAAAAGGCGAGCATGACATGATCGACGACCGCATCGACGTGATCACGCGAGGGCTTATGGGTATAACGGTCACCTGCGCGCGTTGCCACGATCACAAGTTCGATCCGATTCCAACGCGCGACTACTACTCGATTTACGGAATTATTGCCAACTCAGTGGAGCCGGTGGAATATCCGCTGCTTCAGAAGGAAAACGAAAACTCACCGTTGGTGCGCGAATTTCGTCAAGGCATGGACCGGCGGCTCGCGGCTCTGAATGAGTTCAAGACTAAGCGCCATCGGGAATTGGTCGCGGAATTCCGGCAGGCTTCGTGGATTTCGCGATATCTTCGGGGTGCGCAAAAGGCCGCGAAAATGAGCAACTCGGAGATTGAAAAATTGTCGCTTAGCGACGATTTCAATCTCTTCGTGCTACGGAGGTGGCGTGAATATTTAAGCGCCGAGCGTGAGAAGCCAGACTCCATATTCGTTTTGTGGAATGCATTTGCCGCCATCCCCGCCGATCGGTTTGCAGCCGACGCGGCGAAGCTAGGTCAAAATTTTCCGGAGACCGCGAATCTTCAATTGAAAAAGGCCTTCGCCGCGGCCCCGCCCACTTCAATGGACGAGGTGGCGAAGATTTACGGTGACGTTTTGGCTCAGTCCGATTCGCCGAACGTAAACCCGGACGCGAATGTGGAGCCGCTGCGACTGGTTCTCCGGGCTGAAGGCGCGCCCACCAACGTGCCTCTAACCGATTTCATCCAAATTCGAGGAGAGGGCGGCGATGACAATATTTTGATTGCTCTGGATAGCGCGATTCGGGTTTGGCAAGCTGATTTCGGATATCGCGGCATCACACCGCGTGCCATGGCGCTGCAGGATGCGCCCAAACTGGTTCCGGCGCACGTGTTTGTTCGAGGAAATCCAAATAATCTCGGGGCGGAAGCACCTCCGCACTTCCTGTCGGCATTGAGCGATGCGCCGCAGCCGTTCACGCATGGCAGCGGGCGTCTTGATCTCGCGGATGCGGTGGCGGACCGCAATAACCCTCTAACAGCGCGCGTGATCGTGAACCGAGTGTGGCAGTGGAACTTCGGACGCGGAATTGTGAATAGTCCGAGCGATTTCGGAACGCGGGGAGATTTACCGTCGCACCCTGAACTGCTGGACTATCTTTCCACTCGCTTCATGGATGAAGGCTGGTCCATCAAGAAGCTCCTGAAATGGATCGTGCTTTCAAGTGCCTACCAGCAGTCAAGTGCCGACCGCCCCGAAGCGCGCGCGGTCGATCCGGAGAACAAGCTTCTGTGGCGGGTGAATCGCCAGCGGCTAGACTATGAATCTCTGCGCGATTCAACGTTGTTCGTTGCGGGGCAGTTGGACCAAACCGTCGGCGGATTACCGTTTTCAGTGGCGTCACAGCCGGCGGTTACCCGGCGCACGGCTTACGCTTACATTCAACGCGGTCACCTTCCGGGTGAATTGAATGCGTTCGATTTTGCCATCCCGGATTCACATGTGCCGCAACGGTTCCTGACAACCGTTCCGCAGCAGGCGCTTTTTCTCATGAATAGCCCGTTCATCATGGAAGAGTCGCGACACCTCGTAAGACGGCTTGAGATCCGCTCCGCGCCTAACGACCGCGCCCGAGTGAATGCGCTGTATCACGTCGCGTATGGCCGCGCGGCTTCAGACGACGAGGTCGCGATGGCGCTCGAATTCGTAAATAGCGAGGATTCGAAAGACACGCCGGGGCCCGCGCCGGTGTGGCAGTATGGCATCACGAACTTTGACAGCAAAGGCGACATCGGCATGGTAGAGCCGATGAACTCTTTCGCGGATCTGAAGTGGCAGCCTGCCTCGATTGTCCCGCAGCCGGTTTTCGGGAACGCCGAAATTTCCGCCAAGGGCGGCTACCCGACGGACGACCCGGCGAAAGCCATCACACGGCGATGGATTTCGCCCGTGGACGGCACGGTTGAGATCGCCGGCACGGTGGAGCACAAGCTCGAAGAGAATAAAGACGAATATCGCAAGCAGTTCAGCGATGGCGTGCGGGCGCGCATCATCTTCAACCGTACTCGGAAGCTGGCCGATCAGATCTTCAATAATCGCAAGGCCGAGATCGTCGTGAATGAATTGGCCGTGAAGCCGGGCGACACTATCGATTTCGTCGTGGATTGCGTGAAAGATTCGGAAAACGACAGCTTCACGTGGGCCCCAGTGATTAGTTTGAAGACGGCCGACAAGCCGCGGGTCTGGAATGCCGAGAAGGATTTCAGCGGACCTCAACCCGTGGCGTTGAATGCGTGGGAGAAGTTCGCGCAAGTGCTCCTCCAGACAAATGAATTTGCTTTTGTCGACTAAGGAGAATTAAAAAGGCGATGGGTCATCATCCTGTAATCAGCGGCGAAGGATTTAGCCGGAGGCAGCTTTTGAAACACTCCGGAATGGGCTTTGGCGCCCTGGCGCTTGGTGCGCTGTTCAGTAACTCCGCGTCGGCCGAGCCCTCGCTAAGCGGTCCTATGGCTCCTCGTGCGCCGCAGTTCGCCCCCAAAGCCAAGCGCGTCATCCACTTGTTCATGAACGGCGGTCCGTCGCAGGTGGATACGTTCGATCCCAAGCCGATGCTGGAGAAATATGTTGGCAAGCCGCTTCCTCTGCACATGCAGACTGAACGCCGCACCGGTGCCGGGTTCCCCTCGCCGTTCAAATTCATTCAGCAGGGCAAGAGCGGTATTCCGGTCAGCGAGATTTTTCCGGAAGTCGGAAAGTGCGTCGATGACTTGTGTGTGATCCGCTCGATGATGAGCGAGATTCCAAATCACGAGCCGTCGCTGATGATGATGAATTGCGGCGATCTGCGTCAGTTGCGGCCAAGCTTTGGATCGTGGATTACTTACGGGCTTGGATCGGAAAACCAGAACCTGCCGGGCTTCATTGTGCTTTGCCCGAACGGAATGCCGACCGAAGGCGCGAAGAATTGGCGCAGCGCGTTTCTGCCAGGCGCGTATCAAGGCACGCGGATCGATACGGCGCAGACGGACGTCGACAAGCTGATCGAAAACATCCACAATCCGACTGCATCTCTCGACCAGCAGCGGCGCCAATTGTCGTTGCTCGATAAATTGAACGCCCGATACGCACAGCCTCGCATGGAAGACGCCCTGATGGAAACTCGCGTCCAGAGCTTCGAGCTCGCTTACCGAATGCAGATGGAAGCCGCCGATGTTTTCGATTTGAGCAAAGAACCGGCGACCGCGCGCGAAATGTATGGTGATACGCTGCAAGGCCGACAAATGCTGATTGCGCGCCGTCTTCTGGAAAAAGGCGTGCGCTTCGTGCAGGTGTGGCATGGCGCCGGCCAGCCCTGGGATAGCCATTCCGAGATCGCCAAGGAACATCGTAAGCTGGCAGGCGAATGCGACAAGCCCATCGCCGCGCTTCTTCGGGATCTGAAACAGCGCGGGATGCTGGAAGACACACTCGTCGTTTGGGGCGGGGAATTCGGGCGCACCCCCACCGTGGAATTAGCCGAAGCTGGCGCCAACACTGGTTCCGTCAGCGGCCGCGATCACAACCCTTACGGTTTCTCGATGTGGGTCGCGGGGGGCGGCTTCAAGGGAGGCACGGTGTACGGTGCGACCGACGAATTCGGTTTCGCCGCCGCGGAGCACAAAGTTCACGTTCACGACCTGCACGCAACTTTGCTTCATCAACTTGGTTTCGACCACACCAAGCTGACCTACCGCTACGCCGGGCGCGATTTCCGCCTGACCGACGTGGCTGGAAGCGTAGTTAAAGAACTGTTGGCTTAGGTACCTGGCTCTTGCGCTGCCTGCGATAATCCGAGCTCTTGGGTCGCAAACGCGATTGAACTGCCTTCTATCGGTTCGAAACTGACTGTTATGATCGAGATCTCGTGATCCTCAACCTCGTACGCCAGCGCGGCATTGTGCTACTGATGGTTTGCTTGAGCGTGATGAGCTACTTCGATCGCATTATCATGTCGACGGCGGGACTCTTCATCATGCGTGAGTACAAGCTGACGGAGACCCAGATGGGCACAATTTATTCAGCTTTCCTGTTCAGCTATGCACTGCTGATGATTCCGGGCGGGCGCTTGGCCGACCGAGCCGGGCCGCGGCGCGTATTGACAGTCATGAGTTTGGGCGCAGCGTTATTTACGGCTCTCACCGCTCTGGGCGGTAGGCCGCTTTTTGGAATCTGGCTCGGCGTGCTGCCCTCATTTGTCGCGATTCGGCTGGCATTGGGTGTTCTCACGGCACCGCTCTATCCCGCCTGCGCGATCCTGAACGCCCGATGGGTGTCGCGTGAGCATCGCGCCCGCACGTGGGGTTGGGTGGCATGCGGATCTGGCATCGGAGGCGCTCTTGCACCTCTGTTGTTCACTTGGATGATCGACCACTACGGATGGCGTTTTTCATTCGGCGTTTCCGGCGCGGTCACCGGTTTGTTCGGCGTGCTGTGGTTTTTGTGGGTCCGCGATTTCCCGGAGGGTGATAACCCGCGAGTCGCATCGGAAACGCGTACACCGACACCATGGCGCGCTCTGTTTACCAATCGCGATCTGATGCTGCTAACCACCTCTTACGTCGCGACCAATTACTTCGAGTACATCTTTTTCTATTGGCTCTTCTACTACTTCGGTAACATCCGGCATGCCGGAAACCGCGAAAGTGCCATCTATAGCGCGATCATCTGGACCGCATGGACCTTGATGACGCCCACGGGCGGTTGGATCTCGGATCGCTTGGTCGGGCGCTTTGGAAGAAAGAAGGGCCGCAAACTGATGCCGATATTCAGCCTGACAATGGCGGCCGTTCTGCTCGCCGTCGCCATCAACCTAACCGCGACAACGCCCATGATCGTCATGCTGTTTGTGACTTTGGGCCTGGCTGCGGCAACCGACGGCCCATACTGGGTCTCGGCCAGCGATCTTGGAGGAAGCCACGTTGGTGCGGCAGGCGGAATTTTAAATACCGGCGGCAACATCGGAGGTTTTCTGGCTCCCGTGCTGACCCCATTGCTGGCTTCGCGGCTCGGTTGGTCGAGCGCTCTTTACGCAGGCAGCTTCATATTGCTGGTGGGTGTGGTGCTGTGGTTTTTCATTGACGTTACGAACACGGTTGCTTCCAGAGAGCCAGCGCCCTGACGAACGGTCAGGCGAACAGGTTTGACATCTCCCGGAAGCGCACAAAATCGGTGCCGGACTGCTGCTCAATGTACTCGAAGGCCCGGCCCGAAGGCGTATTGGTGATCTTCCTGGTCCAGTCGATGCCGAGCAGCGAGTAGATCGTCACCATCACGTCTTCGGGGTATATGGAGCGCTTCTCTTCCCATTCGGACTTGAGCACGTTCACACCATTCGCGTCGGTAACCCCAAACGCCCGACCGCCCTTCACGCCGGCCCCGGCGAAAACCGCGCTGAATGCCGAACGGTTGTGGTCGCGTCCCTTGTTGATAGTGAGGTCTCCGCCGGTGCGCCCGAACTCGCCCATGCACACGATGAAGGTCTTCTCGAGGAGCGTCCTGCCGTCCTGCCCGCGACTGTTTTTCAGATCGGCGAGCAGCGAAGAAAACGCGCTGTCCAGCTCCCGTGTTAAGCCGTAGTGATTGCGCTTGTTTTTAGGATCGAACATATCGGCGTGCAGATCCCAGCCGTTATGCGAAATGGAGATGAAGCGAGTGCCTGCTTCGGCCTGGACCAGGTTGCGAGCAAGAACACAGGAATCCCCGAGCGTAGAACTGCCGTAACGTGCGCGGTCCTCGTCCGGAATGTTGAAAGTCTTCGCCAAGCCCGGCGCGTTCATCATACCGAGCGCGCTCTGGTAGAAGCTTGCGAACTCTTGAGACGGAGCGGCGTCCGGCGCCGCGCGTTCCAGTGCCTCGCGAAGCTGCCAGCGCCTGGCAAATGCGGCTTTTTCGTCGGACGGTATGACGAACTCCGTGCCCTGTTTCATCTCGATGGGCAGCGGCCCGCAGTCATACGGCAGACAGCCCTGCCGGACCAGGCCGCCGGAGGTGCCCGCGAAGTTCATGCTCACAAATGGCGGCAAAAAGTCGGACACCTTTCGACGCGGGGCAAGCTCCGATGCGATTACAGCTCCCACCGCGGGCATTTCATTGCGGCGAGCGGGGCTGAACTGATGGCCCACCTGCATATAGTATTGAGCCCGTGAGTGTGCGCTCTCCCACGCCTCCATCGAGCGCGCGATCACCACATCATCCAGGTGACCGCTGAGTTGCGCGAAGAGACCGTGCGGCAAGCGCAGGCCCGGCTTGACTGTGCGCACATCGAAATCGGACGGTGTCCACTTGCCCTCTTTGATATCGAACGTGTCCAGTTGACTGGCAGCGCCATTCAGGAACAGGAAAATGCAACATTCCGCCCCGCCGCGAGGCGTGACGTTTTCTTTTGCAACGATGTTGAGAGGCCGCAGCATCGGAAGCAGCCAGAAACCGGAAATGGCCACCGGACCACAAAAGAAGTTGCGGCGCGACATCGTTGGAACATCGGGGATTAGTCGGCTCATGGTCAATAGTTATAGAGAAACTCAGTTTTGTTAATCAGGCTCCACGCCAGATCTTCCAGACCGCGGCTGTGGTGTTCTTCGAGTGCCCTGGTGCCAACGACTGCTTCGGCCGCGCGCGG
>JANYJA010000259.1 GCA_025358575.1 Terriglobia bacterium | reverse complement strand
TCCATTCGCACCGTGATTTTCACCGGTGCCCGGAGCCCGCGTCTCGCCAAGCTGGTCAAGGCCGCGCGCGGTTCAAAGAAAGACGCGCGCACCATTTATCTCGAAGTGACTTCCAGCGAAGAGGCGCGGATCGGCGCCGGTTTGGGTGTCGATGGCCTTATCGCCAAGGGTCAGGAAGCCGGCGGTTTCGTCGGCGAAGAAACCAGTTTCGTTTTGTTGCAGCGGCTGCTTCAAGAAAGCTCCCTGCCCGTTTGGGTGCGCGGCGGCATTGGAATGCATTCGGCGGCGGCGTGTTTCGTCGCGGGCGCGGCCGGCGTCTGGCTTGATGCGCAGTTGTTGCTGGCTGCCGAATCGGCACTGCCCGGAAAATTGCGCGCCGCCGTCGAGCGCTTTGAGGGCGATGAGACCTTCTGTGTCGGGCGCGAACTCGACGCGCTGTTCCGCCTGTATCAACGACCTGGAATGGCTGGCGCCGGGGAAATTCAGAAACAAGAGACTCAGTTATTGCAGGACCCGTCGGTTGATTTACAAAGCGCGTGGCGCGAGGCCGTAGGCGCGCGCACCGGATGGAGGTCGCCCGAGACCGATCTGTGGCCGCTCGGGCAGGATACTGTGTTGGCAGCATCGCTGGCCAGGCGTTTCCGTACGGTGCCTGGAATCATCGAGGCCATTGAAGCGTCTGTTGCCGAGCATGTTTCACAGGCGCAAAAAACGCTGCCGCTCGATCACGGCTCTGCACTGGCGCAAGTGCACGGCACTGAATATCCGATTTTGCAAGGGCCGATGACGCGCGTGAGCGATACGGCCGAGTTTTGCGTCGCTGTTGCAGCAAGCGGCGCGCTCCCGTTTTTGGCGCTGGCCCTTTTGCGCGCCCCACAGGTCCGCAAGCTTCTCGCCAAGACCCAGGAACTCGCGGGTAATCGTTCCTGGGGTGTCGGCATTTTGGGATTCGTTCCGGCCGAACTGCGCGCCGAACAGCTTGAAGTGGTGCGCGAATTCAAGCCGCCTTACGCCATCATCGCCGGCGGCCGTCCCGATCAGGCCGCCAGTCTTGAAGCTATCGGAATTCACACCTACCTGCACGTTCCCGCGCCTTCACTGCTGCGGATGTTCGTGGACGACGGCGCGCGCAAGTTCATCTTCGAGGGACGCGAGTGCGGCGGGCACGTTGGGCCCCGCACTAGTTTCATACTTTGGGAAGCCATGATCGACGCGCTGCTCGAAAAGATTGCCGTCGGCGTTAAGCCTGAAGAACTGCACATCGTCTTCGCTGGCGGCATTCACGATGCGCGCTCGGCTGCGATGGTTTCCGCCATGGCCGCGCCCCTTGCGGCCAAAGGCGTTCGTATCGGCGTTTTGCTTGGCACCGCCTATCTCTTTACCGAAGAAGCCACGCGCGGCGGCGCTATTGTCGAAGGCTTTCAGCAGGAAGCGCTCGCTTGCAAGCACACCGTGATTCTTGAATCGGGTCCCGGTCACGCATCGCGCTGCGTCGATACGGATTTCTATGGCGTCTTTCGCGACACCAAGCGCAAGCTCATCGCGGAAGGCAAAAGCACCCAAGAGATTCGCGATGCCCTCGAAGATCTGAATCTCGGGCGCCTCCGCATCGCCAGCAAAGGTATCGTCCGCGAGGACACAACCGAATCCGGCGTCCGTTATGTGAACGTCTCAGCCGATCGGCAGAAGCTCGAAGGCATGTATATGATCGGGCAGGTTGCGGCCCTGCGGCACCACGTCTGCACCGCGCGCCAACTGCACGACGACGTTTCCCGAAGCAGCGCGGTCCTGCTGCGCGCGGCTGCCGTCCCCGTGCAAACACTCGCCGAAGAAGCCGCCGAACCGCCTTGCGATGTTGCCATCGTCGGTATGAGCTGCATGCTCCCGAAGGCGACCGACGTGCGCGAGTTCTGGGCCAACGTGCTTGAAAAGGTCAACGCTATTGTCGACGTGCCAAAGCACCGCTTCGATGCCGATGTCTATTTCGATACCGACAAAAAAGCGCGCGACAAAATTTATTCCCGCTGGGGCGGCTTCCTCGAAGACCTGGCTTTCGATCCCATGAAGTACGGCATTCCGCCCAACTCGCTGCCGTCCATCGACCCGATGCAATTGCTCTCGCTCGCCGCCGTCGATGAGGCGCTGCGCGACGCCGGATATGCAACGCGGGCTTTTCCGCGCGCCAAAACCTCCGTTCTCTTTGGATTGAGCGGCGGCTTGGGCGATCTCGGTATCAACTATGCGGTTCGCGCCTCGCTCCCTGAGTACATCGCCGACGTTCCCGAAGAAATTCTGGGCCACCTTCCTGAATGGACCGAAGATTCGTTCGCCGGAATTCTTCTCAACGTCGCGGCGGGCCGCGTGGCCAACCGTTTCGACCTGGGCGGCTGCAACTTCACCGTGGACGCGGCATGCGCCTCGTCCCTCGCGGCCACTTATCTCGCCACGCGCGAACTCACATCAGGCGCCAGCGACATGGTCATCGTCGGCGGCGTCGATACGGTGCAGAGCCCTTTCGGGTTTATGTGCTTCAGCAAATCGCAGGCGTTGTCGCCTCGTGGCCAGTGCCGCCCCTTCGACGAATCCGCCGATGGAATCGCGATCAGCGAAGGCATCACGATCCTGATTTTGAAACGCCTGGCCGATGCCGAACGCGCGGGCGACCGCATTTACGCCGTCATCAAGGGCATAGCTGGTTCAAGCGATGGACGCGGACGCAGCATGACCGCGCCCCGCCCCGAAGGCCAGATGCTGGTACTTCGGCGGGCCTATCGGCAGGCGCGCATCCGGCCATCGACCGTTGGATATTTTGAAGCGCACGGCACCGGGACCGTCGCCGGCGATGCGGCCGAGCTAGCATCGCTCTCCGAAGTTTTGCTGGATGACGGTGCGACGCCGCATAGCTGCGCGGTTGGCTCCGTGAAATCCATGGTGGGCCACACTAAATCCGCCGCGGGCGTCACCGGGCTGATGAAGATTGCGCTCTCGCTCTATCACCGGACGCTGCCACCCACGCTGCACGTCGTCAAGCCGAATCGTCAGTTGAGCCAGGCTTCCAGCCCTCTCTACGCGAACGTCGAATCGCGCCCGTGGATTGGCCGCGTGGACGATGCACCGCGCCGCGCGGGCGTAAGCTCGTTTGGTTTCGGCGGCACGAATTTCCATGCGGTCCTTGAAGAATACACGGGCGATTTCCGCGAGGCCGCGGATCGCGCTCCCGCCGAACGATGGCCCGCGGAGCTGTTCCTCTGGAATGGAAGCGCGGCGCAAATCGGCGCTTCACTGAAGCCGCTCGCCGCGGCTCTTGCTGGCGGGGCAAATCCTAGACTTCGCGATCTAGCGTCATCTATTTGTGGGCGCGCAAAATCTTTGCCTACGGGACTGCGGCTCGCCGTGGTTGCCTCATCGGTTTCCGATCTTGCCGCGAAACTCGAAACCGTCCAACAGGCTCTCACCGCGGGCAAGGAATTGCTGGACGATGCCAGCGGGATTTATCTCGCTCCTTCCGCCCCGCCCAAAAAAATCGCCTTCCTGTTTCCAGGACAAGGCTCGCAATTCCCCGGCATGTTGCGCGATCTCGCGCTTTATTTCCCCGAATTCCGCGAATCGCTCGAACACGCCGACAAGGTGCTAGACGGGCGCCTTGAACGTCCTCTCAGTTCTTATATCGAACCCATTCCGGCGTTCACGCCCGAAGAAGAGAATCTGCAAATGGAGGCGATCACCGCAACCGCGATCGCGCAACCGGCGCTCGGCGCGGTCGAAATTGCCCTGCACCAATTGCTCGCGCGCCTCGGCGTCACGCCCGCGATGACCGCCGGGCACAGCTATGGCGAATACGTCGCGCTGGCCGCCGCCGGGGTGGTCGACGATGATGCGCTCTTCACTTTGTCCGAGGCGCGCGGTCGCGCCATTGAAGAAGCCACGCGCGGCGGGGACGCCGGGACCATGGCCGCGGTGCAAGCTGGCGAGTCCGCAACCGCCGAAGCACTCACCGGCGTTGACGGCATCACTATTGCCAACCTAAACGCCCCGCGCCAAACCATCATCTCCGGCGCGAAAGACGTCATTGCCAAGGCGCTCGAAGTGCTCGCCGCGAAAAGCGTCGCCGCCAAAGCCATCCCCGTTGCCTGCGCTTTCCATTCGCCGCTGATGCGGCCCGCCAAGGATCGGCTAGAAGTCGCTTTAAGCCAGCAGAAATTTGCCCGGTTCACTTTGCCGGTGTTCTCGAACACGCTGGCTGCCGCATATCCCGAAGATCCCGCCGCCATTGCCCGCTTGCTCGGCGAGCATCTCGTAAGCCCGGTTCGTTTCGTTGACCAAATCCGAGCCATGTATGCCGCTGGCGCGCGCGTCTTCGTCGAAGTCGGTCCAAAGACTGTGCTCTCCGGCCTCGTCAAACAGAATCTCGAAAAAGGCAGCGCGCTGATTCTGCCCATCGATGCCGCACGCGGTGCCGGACTTACTCAGTTCCTCAAGGTCCTGGCGCAGTTGAGCGCTTTTGCCGATGCTGCCGTCGACATTGAAGAATTATTCCGCGGCCGCGAAGTTGAACGCATCGAAGTCGAGAAACTCGCCGCCCCGGTCGTATCCACGCAAGGCTGGCTGGTCAACGGATCGCGCGCATTCCCGCGTTCCCGTCCCGCGCCTCCCAAAGTTCCGATCCAGCTCGTCAACCTGGCAACGCTTCCCGAACCGAAAGTTGTCGTAAAAGAAGTGATGGTTTCTGTTGCGGCTCCTCACACGGCTGCCGCGACCGCTGGCGGATCGTCCGAAGCCGTCATGCAGCAGTTCCAGAGCATGATGGCGCAATTCCTGCAAACGCAGGCCTCCATCATGACGGCGTATTTGCAGGATGGCTCCGTTGCGATGCCGGTTAGCGACTCACCGCCGATAACCGCCGCGCCAGTCGCAACACCCAAGCCCGCACCGGCAGCCAAAGTTGAACCGCCGCCGACGCCCGTCGCGAAGATGGCTGTCAAAATGCAGGCAGCCCGCAACGTCGCAGCAGAACTCATCGCGATCGTCAGCGACCGCACCGGATACCCCGCGGATCTGCTTGATCCGAATGCCAACATAGAAGCCGACCTCGGCATCGACTCCATTAAGCGCGTCGAAGTCCTCAGCGCGTTCCAGCGCACCTGCTCCGCAGCCGAACAGACGCAGGTTCAGGCGATCATGGAAAAGCTCACCGGCGCGCGGACTCTCGATGAAATCGCCGCTCGGTTACAACCGCTGTTTGTTGTGGCTGCACCGGTGGCGGTAGTCGCCATCACCTCCGCTCGCAACATTGCCGCTGAAATCATAATTATCGTGAGCGAGCGTACCGGCTATCCGGCCGATCTTCTCGACCCCAGTGCCAACATCGAAGCTGACCTCGGCATCGATTCCATCAAGCGCGTCGAAATCCTAAGCGCTTTCCAGCGCACCTGCACCGCCGCCGAGCAGACTAAAGTTCAAGCCATCATGGAGAAGTTGACCGGCGCGCGCACACTCGCGGAAATCGCCGCGCAACTGCAGCCGCTGTTCGCCGCGGGCGCGTCGTCACCCGCCCCTCAACCCATCGCCGCCGCCCGCGACGTGAACGCCCAACTGATCGCCATCGTTAGCGAACGCACCGGCTATCCCGCCGATCTTCTCGACCCCAAAGCGGGCATCGAAGCTGATCTTGGGATCGATTCCATTAAGCGTGTTGAAATTTTAAGCGCGTTCCAGCGCACCTGCTCAGCTATTGAACAATCTCACGTGCAGGCCATCATGGAGAAGCTCACTGGCGCGCGCACGCTCGCGGAAATATCCGCGCAACTGCAGCCGATCTTCGCCGGAGCCGCCGCCATGGTACCGGCGCCCCAACAAACTGCCGCCATACCCGCACGCGATATCCCGGCTGAACTCATCGCCATCGTCAGCGAGCGCACCGGATATCCCGCCGACCTGCTCGACCTCAACGCCGGCATCGAAGCCGATCTCGGTATCGATTCCATCAAACGTGTCGAAATCCTCAGCGCCTTCCAGCGCACCTGCACCGCTGCCGAACAATCGCAAGTTCAGGGCGTGATGGAAAAGCTCACCAGTGCGCGAACGCTTGCCGATATGGCCGACCGCCTCGCCCCTATCTTTCGCGAAGGCGGCAAACCCGCCACCGAAGAGGTTCCCCGGTTCACGCTCAAGACTATCGCCCGCTTGCGTCAGGGCGCCTCCCAGCACTTCGCCAACCGCGTCACGCTCATCACGGACGATGAAAACGGCGTCGCCGCCGCCGTGGCCGAAACGCTGAATCGCCACGGCGAGCGCGCGCTGCTTCTGCGCCACAGTTCCGGTCCCATGCTTTCCACGGAAGGCGTGTTCACCACGGATCTCACCGATGCCGCGGCCATTCAAACCGTGATCGAAAACATTCGCCAGAATCATGGACCCATTGGCGCCGTCATTCATCTCCTTCCTTTGCAAACCGGCAAACCGCTTGCCGCAAGTTCGCTCGAGGAATGGCGCTCTCAGGTACGTCAGGACGTCCGAAGCCTCTATCTATTGGCCCGCGCCGCTGAATCCGATCTCAAACAAACCGGCGAGAAGGGCGGGGCACTCTTCGCCGTGGTCACGGGTCGCGGCGGCGATTTCGGCCTTTCCCCCAGCCCCGCGCTCTCTCCCACGCAGCAGGCTGCCGCCGATTTCGTCAAGACCCTCGCGCTCGAATTCAACGGCGTCCTCTGCAAAGTGGTCGACATCGATCCGTCCGACCCTACTCCGATTCTGCGGCAAAAGCTAATTGACGAACTCACCTCGCGTGATGAAACACTGCAAGTCGGCCTCCCCGGCGACCGGCGCCTCACCGTCATCCCGCAGCTCGCACCCGCGACCGCTACCGTTCTCCGCAACATCGATCGTTCATGGGTAATGTTACTTACTGGCGGAGCCCGCGGTATCACCGCTGAGATCGCCCGCATGCTCGCCGAGCGCTATCAGCCCACGCTCATCCTAGCCGGGACCTCGCCGCTCGCGGAGGCTCAAGAACCCGCCGATACCCGCGGCATCACCGACGCCACACTGCTCAAGACCGCGCTGGCTGCTCGTTTGCGCGCGTCCGGGGGCACGGTCAAACCGGCCGCCGTCGGAGCTGCATACGCGCGCTTGCTCAAGGGTCGCGAAATTCACCAGACTCTCAACGATCTCCGGAAAATTGGCGCACGCGTGGAATATCACGCCGTCGATGTCCGGGATGAAGCTGCATTCGGCGGTCTTATCGACAACATCTATGCGCAACATGGCCGTCTGGATGCCGTCATTCATGGCGCTGGCGTCATCGAAGATAAGCTCATCAGGGACAAAACGCCGGAATCGTTTGACCGCGTCGTTCACACCAAAACCGATAGCGCTTACCTTCTCGCGCGCAAATTGAAACCCGAAACAATGAAGTGTTTCGTGCTTATGTCTAGCATCACCGCCGCTCTCGGAAATCGCGCCCAAGCCGATTACGCGGCGGCCAATGGAACCATGAATGGCGTCGCGACCCTGCTTGCCGCGCAGTGGCCGGGCTGCGTGGTTGCCATGAATTGGGGTCCCTGGGATCAAGCCGGCATGGTATCGGAAGAAGTTCGGCAGCAATTCCTCACGCATGGCGTGCAGATGATTCCGCCGCAGGGCGGAGCCGAAGCCGTGCTGCGCGAAATGACCTGTGCCCGCACCGGCGGCGATTCTGAACCAATAGCCGTCTTCGGCGATGGGCCCTGGCGCAAACTTGCGGCTCCGGCTGCCAGCACGCCAGAGGCAATCGCCCGCGCCGTGGGTCGTTCCGCATGAGTAAAGAAAGAAATCAGGATCACGACATCGCCATCATTGGGATGTCCTGCGTCTTCCCGGGCGCGCGCGACATGCAGCGCTATTGGGAAAACATCATTCATAAAGTGGATGCAATTTCCGATCCGCCGCCGGAATGGGAAGCCGAGCTTTTCTACGAAGAAGGCAGTGAAGCCAATGACCGCACGTATTGCAAGCGTGGCGGCTATCTGGGCAAGCTCGCGGAATTCGATCCCGTAAAGTACGGCGTCGTCCCCAACGCCATCGACGGCACCGAGCCCGATCACTTCCTCGCTCTCCGCGCCGCCCAGGAAGCCCTGGAGGATGCCGGTTATCGCGGCGAATCGAAGCTGAAGGAACGCACCGCCGTGATCATTGGCCGCGGCTCTTACGTCAATCGCGGCAACACCACCGCCATCCAGCACGGCATCGTGGTCGATAGCGCGCTCCGCATTCTCAAACAGCTGCATCCCGAACACACCGACGCGGAGTTGGCGCAGATCAAAGAGCGCATCAAGTCGACGCTGCCCGAATTCAGCGCCAGCACTTCCGCCGGCCTCGTTCCCAACATCATCAGCGGCCGCATTGCCAACCGTCTCGACTTGATGGGCCCTAATTTCATCGTCGACGCCGCCTGTGCTTCTTCCCTCGTCGCCGTCGATCTTGCGATTCGCGATCTTATCAGTGGACGGTGTGATATGGCTATCGCCGGAGGCGTTCACGCTTCCACGCCGCCCGTCATCCTGATGATTTTTTCGCACTTGAAGGCCCTCTCGAAAACCGGCCAGATCCGGCCCTTTGATGAAGGCGCGGATGGCACCCTGCTCGGCGAGGGCGTCGGCATGGTCGTGATCAAACGCCTGGCTGATGCGGAACGCGATAATGATCGCATTTACGCCGTTCTCAAAGGCGTCGGCACCGCCAGCGATGGCCGCGCGCTTGGGCTTCTCGCCCCGCGGCTCGAAGGCGAAGAGCTGGCATTGCGCCGCGCCTATGAAGCGGCGGACATCAACCCGGCCACCGTCGAATTGATCGAAGCGCACGGCACTGGGACGCCCGTCGGTGACGCCGTCGAGCTGCAAGCCCTCGATAAAGTTTTCAGCGAAGGCGGCGGCGCGGTCCATCGTTGCGCGCTCGGCTCAGTGAAGTCGATGATCAGCCACACCATGCCCGCATCCGGTATGGCTGGCATCATCAAGGCCGCGCTTTCGCTCCACCACAAAGTGCTGCCGCCGACGCTGCACTGCGAAAATCCGAGCAAGAAACTCAACCTCGCCGAAAGTCGTTTTTATCTCAACACCGAAACGCGTCCCTGGATTCACGGCGGCACCCACTCCCCGCGCCGCGCTGGCGTCAATGCTTTCGGATTCGGCGGCATCAACGCGCATGCTGTTTTGGAAGAGTACACCGGTGCTAACGCAGCTCCTCCGCTGCAATACGATTGGGATAGCGAACTCTTTCTGCTCTCCGCTCCACTAGCGGACGGCCTGCACGCTGAAGCGCGGAAATTGCTCGCGCATATTGAAACTCTCGCGCCCGATGTCGCGCTTCGCAATCTCGCCTACACCCTAAATTGCGCCACGCCCTTGCAGCTTGCGCGTCTCGCCATCGTCGCCACATCACTTGAAGATCTCGCCACTAAACTCAAGCGCGCGCTTCCGAAATTGGCCGAGCCCAAAACCGCGCGCATCCGCGATATCGAAGGCATCTACTTCTTCCGCGAACCGCTCGCGGCGACCGGCAAACTTGGCGTCGTCTTCCCCGGCGAAGGCGCGCAGTATCTCAACATGCTGGCGGATCTCTGTATGCATTTCCCCGCCGTTCGCGAAACCTTCGACTTGATGGACAAGGCTTTCGAGCGGCACGCGCGCGGGTTCCTCCCCAGCCAGGTTATCTTTCCGCCGCCCAATTTGCCGGACGCCGAACAGCGCCTATACTCCATGGATTCCGGCGCTGAATCGGTCTTCTGCGCCAACCAAGCCATATTCGCGCTGCTCCAAACTCTCGGGATTCACGCCGACGCCATCACGGGTCACAGTACTGGAGAGCACACCGCGCTGCTCGCCGCCGGCGCCGTTCTCGCGCCCACCGAGAAGGATCTCATCGAACACATCCTCGGCGTTAACGGTATCTTCGAAGAACTCAATCACAATCAGCAGATTCCAGTGGGGCAGTTGCTCGCCGTGGCCGGCGTGAACCGTAAGCTTCTCGATGAACTTGTCGCTCAAAGCGGCGGCGAACTCCACATCGCGCTCGACAATTGTGTTAACCAAGTGGTTCTCTGCGGCACCGAATCGGGGATCGCTAAACTTCTCGAATCTTTGAAGGGCAAGGCCGCCATCACGCAGAAACTTCCCTTCGCTCGCGCCTACCACACGCCTTGGTTTGAAGTTTTCAGCGAACCCCTCCGCCGCTACTTCGATAAAGTCAAAATCGGCAAGCCGCATGTCCCCCTCTACTCTTGCGTCACCGCCGATTTGTATCCAAGCGACCCCGACGAAATCCGCGCTTTGACTAGCGTGCAGTGGGCGCGTACCGTGCGCTTCCGCGAGACTATCGATCGCATGTATCAAGACGGCGTGCGGGTGTTCCTCGAAGCTGGCCCTCGCGGGAATCTCACTTCCTTCATCGACGACACTCTGCGCGGCAAACCTCACATCGCCATCGCCGCCAACGTGCAGCACCGTTCCGGCATTTTGCAGTTGAACCACATGGTCGGGCAACTCGTCGCCAACGGCGTTCGAGTGCGGCTCGACGCGCTGTATGAACGCCGGGCGCCTGAAGTTTTGAAGCCCACCGTAGCTGTTCGCGCAAAACTCGCGCTTCGATCTGGATTGCAGCCCGCCCGATTGCCCGCCGGTTTTCAACTGCCCCGGGCCGCGGTCACGCCGCGACTGGTTCCCGTCCTGGTTGCAGCACCCGTGCCCCCGCGCCAATCCGTAATGGAGCAGCATCTCCGCACCATGGAACAGTTCCTCGCGACGCAGCAACAAGTCATGGCTGGGTTCCTCGCCAAACGCAACGGACACGCCACTCCCTCGACGCCCGCCATCCAATCACGCCCGTTTATCACCGAAATCGTTGAAGTGAACCCCGGCGTTTCCGCCACCGCGCGCCACACTTTCAGCCTCAACCGCGACGTTCTATTCCTCGATCACACTCTGGGCAAACACATTTCCGAAGACGATCCCGCGCTCTCCGCGCTGCCGGTCGTTCCGCTGACCGTCACCATGGAAATCCTGGCCGAAGCCGGGGCTCTTCTCGCGCCTGGGCAAGTGCTCACTGGCATGCGAGACCTGCGCGGTAATCGCTGGATCACGCTCGACGCGCCCCTCACCATCGAACTCACCGCCACCCAGCGCGAGCCTGGCGTGATTCACGTCTTATTGCGGCAAGCCGCCTCCGAAACCAGCGGCCCCATCCGTCCCGTCTGGGCGGAAGCTGTCGTGATCTTCGCAGCGTCTTATCCCGATGCGCCCGCGCCCCTCCCATTCACCCTCAATAAAGAACGCCCCTCCGAATGGACTCCCGACCGGCTCTATCGCGAAGGCATGTTCCACGGCCCGCAATTTCAAACCGTGAAGTCCATCGAGCGCGCTGGTTCCAACGGCACGCTGGCCATCATGGAAGCCCTGCCGCGTAACGCCATGATCGCCGGCGATCCGAATCCGCAGTTCCTCTTCGACCCCGTGATCCTCGATGGCGCCGGCCAGATCGTCGCCTTCTGGACGCAGGAAATGCTGCAAGCCGAGGCCGATATCTTCCCCTATCATCTGGCTGAGCTGCAATGTTTCGCGCCGCCGCCGCCCGTCGGAACGCGCGTCACCTGCCGCGTGACCGCGACGCGGGTTACCGATGTCGATATCGCCTCGGATATGGAAATTGCCGGCACCGACGGCCGCATCTACTATCGATTTAAAAGTTGGGAAGACCGGCGTTTTGCGCAGAAGCGCAGCTTCTGGCAGCTCCGCATCGCACCCGCGACCGCATATCTTTCCGAACCCTGGCTCGATCCTATTGCCGGACTCGATCAGAACGAAATCGCCTGCGTTCGCCTGGATAAATTTTCTTCCGAGTTTCTCGAAGCCTCGCACGGCATCTGGCTCAACGCCATGGTCCACTTGGTCCTCAGCCGCAATGAGCGCATCGTCTGGCGGGCCATGAAGGGCGTTCCCAAACGAAAGCAGGAGTGGCTGCTCGGCCGCATCGCCGCCAAAGATGCTGTCCGCTCTCTTATCCGGAAACGTTTCCATATCGACCTTTGCCCCGCAGATGTCGAGATTGTTCCCGACGGTCACGGCCGTCCTGAAGTGCGCGGTGCGTGGATGTCGCGGCTGAACGTCGCCCCCGTAGTCTCGCTCTCTCACAGCGCCGGAACCGCCGTCGCCCTCGCCGCACTGGACCCCAGCAAGCTCGTCGGCATCGACATCGAATCTCTTGCTAAGCCCCACCAAGGTTTCGAGCGCGTAGCATTTGACGAAGAAGAACGGCAGATCGTCGCGGCCATGCACCAGGACCAGCGGCAGGAATGGTACCTTCGCATGTGGTGCGCCAAAGAAGCCGTCTCGAAGGCGCTCGGTCGTGGAATGTCGCGCGGCCTGCATGCTCTTCGCATCACCGAAACACAAGCCGACACCGGCCACATCCACATGGAGCTGCGCGATGGCCTGCTGGAAGATTTTCCAGAGTTGCGCGGCGCTTCCATGGTCGCCTACACTGCCCGGGAACCGAATTTCATCGCAAGCGCTATCGTTCACCAAGGAGCCATTTCATAAATGAAGCCGAGCCGACAAGAGATCCTCGACTACGTACTAAAAACGTTGCAGGATCTTTCGCGCGACTGGGATTATTCGAATCCTGTTACTGAGAAGTCTTTGTTGTTCACCGAGCTGGGGTTTGAATCGCTGGATGCCGTGGTTCTCGGAACCACCATCCAGGAGCATTACGGTCAGCAGATGCCGTTCTCGGAATTGCTCGTCGAGATTGGCCGCGATCAGCGCGACCTCTCCGTCGGCGAGCTCGTCGACTTCGTCGGTACCAATTTAAAAGCCGCTGATTCCGTGCCCGCGGAGCACGCGCTGTGAGCGTCAAAACTCTTCTGATCGGAATCGACGGCGCAACGTTCACCGTCCTCGACCCTCTGCTCGAACAGGGCGTCATGCCCTTTCTCAAATCGTTCTACGCCGGCGGAGTCAAAGCCGGCTTGCGAACCATCGTACCCGCGCTCACCCCGCCCGCTTGGACTTCGCTCATGACCGGCCGCACGCCCGGCAACCACGGCGTCTTCGACTTCTTTCGCATGGAATCCGTCGACAACCGGCACATTCGCTTCTTCACTTCGAATGACGTGCAGGCCGACACCATCTGGTCGCTCGCGGGCGCCGCCGGCCTGAAGGTCACCTCTCTCAACTACCCCTCCATGTTCCCCGCGCCGCGACTCGACGGGCACATCGTTCCGGGCTGGGTCCCTTGGCGCCAGTTGCGCATCGCCTGCTGGCCGCAAGACCTTTTCGACAAGCTCAAGACCGTTCCCGGCTTTAATCCCAAAGAGCTGGCCATGGATATCAAGCTCGAAGAGAAAGCCACCGAAGGCTGCTCCGATCGCGATGAGTACGGCCCATGGATCGAATTCCACATCCGCCGCGAGCAGAACTGGTTTGAGATTCTTCAATATCTCGTCAAGGAAGATCCATCCGAATTAACCGCCGTTCTCTTCGATGGCGTCGATAAGCTCCAGCATCTTTGCTGGCGATTTATCTGCCCCCATGACGACCGCCCGCTCGAGCACGAGTGGGAGTTCGAGATTCGCCGCCTCTGCCTCGAATACTTCCGCCGCCTGGATGGGCTGCTCGAACAGATGTGTTCGCTCGTCGGCCCGGAAACTACCATCCTGATCGCGTCCGATCACGGCTTCGGCCCCACCTACGAAGTCTTCCACGCCAACACTTGGCTCCAGCGCCACGGCTATCTCACTTGGTCCGAAGCCGCTAAGGCACAGGACAATTCCGGCGCGCAGCTTGGCGTCGGTTCCGTCGCGCGCCACACTTACCTTCTCGATTGGGACAACACCAAAGCCTACGCCACCACGCCTACCAGCAATGGCATCTACGTCGTCGTCAATCGCGACGGCAAGTCGCCCGGCGTCACCCCGGAAGAGTATCCCGCGTTCGTTGAAAAGCTCAAGCAGGATCTGCTCGCATTCCGCGACCCCTCTACCGGTGGCCAAGTCATCACCGAAGTTTGGAAGCGTGAAGAAATCTTCTCGGGGCCCCTCGGCGATGTCGCCCCCGATCTCACGCTCGTCCTTCGCGACGGCGGTCTGCTCTCCATTCTCGATAAGGACACCGAACTCTCCCGCCGTCCCTCCATGGGCGGCGCTCATCGCCCCATCGGAATCTTCGGCGCGAAAGGGCCTGGCGTCAGGAAAGGCTTTGAAGCCAAGACGCTTTCCATCCTCGATATCGCTCCGACGGTCCTCTACAGCCTCGGCCTGCCCGTTCCCGAGTCCATGCAAGGCCGTGTCCCTGAAGAGATCTTCGAGTCTTCTTTGATCACCACAAAGCCCATTCTTAAATCTGCTGCAGCCGCCGCCAGTAACCACGCGCACGCTGCCGACGCCGCATCATCTACCAGTCCAGAAGATGAACAGGTCATTTTAGAGCGTCTTCGAGAATTGGGTTATATCGAATAAGCATGCCGAAATTACAAGCTAACGGAATTAATCTCCACTACATCGTTGCTGGCGATGGACCCGACGTCGTGTTGCTGCACGGCTTTCTTGGGAATCTCGCCGTCTGGCATCTGCAAATGGTGCCGCAGCTTCGCAAAGAATTCCGCATCACCACTTATGATTTGCGCGGCCACGGCTACAGCGACGTCACCCCGACCGGCTACACGCCCGCCGACATGGCTGAAGACCTCAAGGGCCTTCTCGATGCTCTCGGAATTCAGAAGGCCAGCCTCGTGGGACACAGCTACGGCGCCGATGTCTGTCTCTACTTCGCCCACAAATATCCGGATCGTGTCGAACGTCTGGTGGCCCTCGAGCCCGGTCTCGCCGCTTTGGTCGACGATCGCAAGCACCACACTTGGCCCGGCTGGGACACGTGGGTTTCGAAGCTCGAAGAAGTCGGCCTCACGGTTCCCGAAGACAAACGCACCGATCTTGATTTTCTGCTTCAGCTGAGCCTCGAAACTCCCAAGCTCTTCGGTCCCGCTCGCGGGCTCCCGCGCAATCGCGGTCCGCTCCTCAACCTCATTCGCAACACCACTCTCATTACCGATTACGAAGTGGTCGGCGAGCTCACGCTTGATGCCGTGAAGCACATTTATACGCCCACGCTACTAGTCTATGGAGAGAAGTCGCACTTTCTTAGCTCGTATGATGTGCTGCATAAAATTCTGCCGAACTGTGAATCGATTCTGCTTCCTGGTGGCGAGCATTTCGGCCCTCTAGAACAGCCGGAATTGCTGACTGAACATCTCTTGCGATTCCTGCGCCAGCCGCTTCCCGCTTTCACCCCGGTCCCGGCCGCCGAGCCTGAGCTCGCAAAGTCGTAGTGCCAATGGGGCCTGCTCACCGGGTCGAAGTCAACGCCGAGCCAGGCCCGCTTCCGTGGGCGCTTAACCTTCTCTATGGCGTTGGCGAAATTCCAATCACCGTCACTATGGCGCTGGTCGGGCTGTTCGTTCTGTTCTTCTATAACTCCGTCCTCGGTCTCCCGGCGCAACTTGCCGGCATAGGAATATTCGCCGGGCTTGCGCTCGACGCCTTTCTCGATCCCTACATCGGCCACCGTTCCGACCGCTCGCGCCACCCGCTGGGCCGCCGCCACGCTTATATGCTCACCGGTGCTCTGGCCATGGGCCCGTGTTTCTTTTTGATCTTCAGCCCGCCGCGCTCTCTCGGCACCATCGGACTCTTCCTCTGGCTGGTGATCACCTCCATGCTCTTCCGTATCGCCAGCGCCGTATACCGCATCCCCTATCTCAGCCTCGGTGCCGAACTGACGAGTCACTACCATGAGCGCACGCGCCTCATCGCCGTTCGCTCCTTGTTCGGCCTTCTCGGAATGATGGCCGCCGCCGGATTATCTTTCTCCCTCTTCTTTCGTGGCGGAACCGCGACCTTCGATCCCAAGATGATCTACGGCAATTACCCGCCGCTTGGCCTTGTCTTCGGCAGCGTGATGACGCTCGCCGGACTGGCCGCCTTCTTCGGTACCCGTTCGCGATCCGAACTCGGCGACCCTTCCTCATCCGCACATTCGTGGAAAGTATTCTTCGCCGGCATTGTTCTCGCTTGGCGTAACAGATCGTTTCGCAATATCTGGCTCTCCTTCACGCTCTTCTACCTTGCCGTGGTACTGAATGCGGGCCTGGCGATCCAATTCTTCAACTGGTACGCGGGCCTCCACGACAGCAAAGTGCTCAGCGGCATCCAGGCTTTTTTCTACATTGGCGCGCTCGGCGGCGTTCTGCTGTGCGGATGGCTCGCCAAGCGCGCTGAAAAGCGAACACTCTATCTCGCGTCCATGCTCGCCACCGCCGTGGTGCTTTGCGCCGCTACGCTTCTCTTCGGGCAGGGCCGATTCTTTGGCACCGGCAACGCGCGACCCCTACTCTTGGGCCATCTCGTCGCCGGAATTTTCGCTAGCGGCCTTTGGGTGATGCCGTATTCCATGCTGGCCGACGTCGCCGATGAAGATCAACTTGCCACCGGATTGCGCCGTGGCGGCATCTATTTCGGTATGCTCAATTTCGGTGAAAAGATTTCCGCTGGCGGCGCGCTCCTGCTCGCTGGATTTTTGCTTAACGGTTTCGTCCACCTCGCTCCCGGCACCGCCGTTCAAACACCGCAAGCCATCTCCCGCCTCGGCATCATCTATGGGCTCCTCCCCGGATGCCTCCTCGCCGCTGCCGCCCTCTTGTTCTTGCCATATCGGTTAAATCGCCAAGCTGTTCATGGAATTCAGCAGCGCCTTTCGAACCTGCAAACTATGCCGCAAACCGAAACCGAATCGACTCATGTCTGAAGATCCTCAAATTCTCCTCGTCACGGGCGCAGGCTCGGGCCTCGGCCGGGAGTGCGCCCTCTTTCACGCCGCCCGCAATTACCGCGTCTTTGGGGCCGTGCACATCGAATCGGAAGGCGTCTCGCTACTTGCAGAAGCGAAAGCCCGAAACGTTCCCATGGAACTGGTCTTCATGGATGTCACGCAGCCCGAGCAAGTCTACGCGGGTGTCCGCTCCATTGTCGAGAAAACGGGCCGCATCGACGCCTTGGTCTACTTCGCCGGCCTCGGCCTGCGCGGCTGCATTGAAGATCTCACCCTGCAAGACGTCCAGAAAGTTTTCGACGTGAATTTCTTCGGCGTCATCACGCTCGCCAAAGGCGTGCTCCCTTATATGCGGACTGCCGGCAAAGGCCGCATGGTAATCACCAGTTCCGTTGCCGGACGCATGGGTTCCATCGGCATTGGCGGCTACTGCTCCAGCAAGTTCGCGGTCGAAGGCCTCTGCGAATGTCTCCATCAGGAGGTCGCTCCATTCGGCATCCACGTCTCACTGCTTGAGCCAGGCCTCATCCAGACTCCGCACTTCACCATCAATCGCAATCGAGCGCAGGGCGCGACGAACCCCTCCAGTCCCTACTACAACATCTTCCTGCAGCACGAAAAAATAGTAGATGACGTTCTTGCCAAACGAACATTTTCTACCGAAGACGTCGCCAGAGTGGTCTACGGAATCCTGCAATCGAAGACCCCGCGCTTGCGCTACATGGTCGGCTTTGGAGCCAAACTTTTCGTCGGGCTGCGTCGCTACATCCCGGGCGAAATTTTCCAGCGAATCTATTGGGGCGTCATCCGCAGGATGGTCACCAAGCCGCGCGAGCAAGCGAAAGAATTCAGCGGCACGGAACTGGATGCGGGACACTAGAGGATGATCGACCTTCACACGCACACCGACCAATCCGACGGCACCGCCACGCCCGCCGCCCTCGTCGCAGCCGCAAAAGCTCTTCCTCTCGAAGCGCTCGCAATCACCGATCACGATACGCTCGCCGGTTACGATATTGCCGCGCCACGGGCCGCCGAAGCCGGTCTCGAATTGATCTGCGGCATCGAACTTAGCACGCGCCTCGAACCCAAGCCCGAAGACCGCATCCCCGGCAAGCGCGCCCCGTCGGTTCATCTGCTAGGTTATTTCATCGACGCCCCTTCACCCGGATTTCGTGAGTGGATCGTCGGCTCGCAGCGCAGCCGCCATCAACGCAATCTCACCCTCATCGCCCGACTCAACTCGCTCGGCGTCGATATCACGCTCGATGAAGTAAAAGTGATTGGCCGCAATCTGACCGGCCGCCCTCATTTCGCGCGCATCCTCCTGCAGAAGGGATACGTCAAGAGCAACCAGGAAGCATTCGACAAATATCTCGCCGATGATGCCGAAGCCGGAGTCGAACGCGATGAGCCCACCTTGTTTGAAGCCGTCAAACGCGTGAGTGAGGGCGGGGGATTGCCGGTTCTCGCCCATCCCGTTCGTCTCCTGGGAGGGCGCGACCGCGCCAAGCTCGCGGTGCTCTTAGAAGAGTTGATCGCGGTCGGCCTTCGCGGTATCGAAGTCTTCCACAGTGAGCACACTCCTGAAGATTCCGAAACATTCGCTTCGCTCGCCCACCAGTTCGATCTCGCCGTCACGGGCGGCTCCGATTATCACGGCGGCAACAAGCCCGGAATCGAACTCGGCACTGGCAAAGGCAATCTGCACTTGCCCTATTCCGTTCTCGAAGCCATCCGCGAAAACGCCGCGGTCGCGCGTTAAAATTTAGCCATGTCGAAGTTGTTGCCGCTTTTTCCGTTGCAGATGGTCGTGTTCCCGCGCACACAACTTCCTCTGCACATCTTCGAAGACCGCTACAAAGAGATGGTCGGCGATGCCATTCGCGACCAGACTGAGTTTGGCGTGGTCCTCGGCAAAGACGACGGCATCGTCAACGCCGGATGCACTGTTGTCGTCGAGAATGTCGTCACCCAGTACCCGGACGGCCGCATGGACATCATGACGCACGGCTCCCGCCGCTTCGAAATTGTTCTTCTCAATCAGGAGAAGTCTTATCTGCAAGGGCAGGTTGAATTCTTCGACGACGATGACCCTGGACCGGCCTCTCCCGAGTTGCAGCAGGAAGCTTTGCAGCAGTACAAGGGGCTTATTGAGATCGGTGAAATGCGCGGCTATGCCGAGCCCGTGCTTACCGATCCCCAGTTGAGTTTTCAGCTCGCGCAAGCCGTTCAGGATGTGGACTTCCAAAGCGTGCTTTTGCGCGAACGAAGCGAAAACAGCCGCTTACGACAACTAACCGACTTCTTGGCGCAGTATGTGCCGCGCGTGAAAGAAACCACGCGCATGAAACACCTCGCCCCATTGAACGGATTCGGACACCACAAGCCAAACCTCTAGCGGAGTACTTTCAACTGCGGGTCACTTTAAACTAAAAGGTATGTGGTCGGGGCCCAGGCTGGGGGCAGCAGGAATCTCTTTCGTTATGCATGCCGCGCTGTTGCTGCTCGTGGTGAGCTGGCAACCCAGCGACGATGCTCCCGCGAAGAAGAGCATGTACAACCAATTGATTGCGACGCATGAGCAGAAACTGGTTTGGTACAAATTGCGCGATAAGCTGCCCGACGTCACCGCTCCCGAACAAGCCAAAGATTCGCGCCCGCCTAAGGCCGAAGTGAAAATCGCCAAGCAGAGCATCGTGTCGTCTCCGAAAAATGCGCCCAAGGCGCAGCAAATGGTATGGCAGCCAGCCCCACGGTTGGAAATCCAAAAAGACGTTTTCTCTCCCAATATCCTGGCGATGAATCTTCCCGATATCCCCCCTCCTGCCGTGAAACAGTTCGAGCCGCCGAAGCCCGTCGAGCATACTAAAACAGAAGCATTGCAACCCCTTCCCGACGCTCCCGCGTTGCAGGCGAAAATCGACATGACTACTGCAGTCGCACAACCACTGCCCAAGGTATATAAAGAATTCGTTCCGCCCCCAACCGTCTCTCGCCAGTTTCCCACGGAAGTCTCAGCGATGCCGAGCGCCCCCGCTCTAGCAGCCATGGCAACGCGGACGTCGATCCCCGGTTCCGCATTAAACTCAGTCGCAAGACCCTTTGTGCCCCCACCTGCGCGAACGCAAACAGGCACGTCGAAAGTCGCAGCCGTCGCCGCGCCGGCGATGGACTTGCCCGGCTCGCGCAGCACGCTAAATGCCGCCGTAGTCGGACTATCCCCTACCGACAAACTGCTCGCCCCACTTCCGCCTGTTTCGCGACCCGCGCGGTTCTCCGCCGGACCGAAGCTGAATCCGGACGGCGGTGCCGGCGATGGCAAGACCAGCGGAATTCTCACCGTTCCCGATCTCTTCGTTCGCGGCGCCAGCCCCAGCGCGCACCCAACTTTGGTAGCGCGCGTGAATCCTACGTCACCGGAAGCCCTTCGCGCGACTACGAAGTACGCCACCACGCATGACGCCATTCGCCCCTCCGGTTTGCGCGTCTCCAGCGCTCCCGATCCCCGCTTTGCCGGCCGACAAGTCTATTCCATGGCCGTCCAGATGCCCAACATCACCAGCTATATCGGAAGCTGGCTCATGTGGTACGCCGAACGCACGCCGACTTCGTTCACATCCGAAGGGCTTACCCCGCCCATTCCCCATCACAAAGTCGATCCGAAGTACGTGCCCACTGCGGTCGAGGATCGCATCGAAGGAAGCATCCGTCTGGCCTGCGTCATCCGCAAGGACGGCCACGTCGATCTCATCGAAACCGTCAAAGGGCTTGACGACCGTCTCAATCGGACCGCGACCGAAGCGATGTCGAAGTGGCAATTCGCGCCGGCTATGCGCAACGGCGTGCCCGTCGACGTGGATGTGCTCGTCGAAATTCCATTTCGCCTCGCGCCGCTTGCCAAACGATGACCCGCCAGCACCTAATCTTCGACGCCGACGACACCCTCTGGGAGAACAACGTCTATTTTGAAGTGGCCTTCGACCGCTTCTGCGAGTTTCTGGGACACTCATCGCTCACCCCGGATGAAATCCGCTCCGTGCTCGATGAAATTGAAATCGAAAACAACAAGGTGCACGGCTACGGCGCTCTCAACTTCGCACGCAATCTGCGCCAGTGCTATTCGAAACTATGCGAGCGCGGTTTCAATGAATCGCATCTCAAAGAAGTCGCCGGATACGCTCACGGCATTCTCGAATCTCCCATGGAGTTGATGCCCGGCGTTTCCGAGACCTTGCCGGAACTCGCCGCGCTTCATGAGCTAACCATGTTCACCAAAGGCCATTCCGATGAGCAGGGCGCCAAAATCGAACGCTCCGGATTGCGCCGCTACTTCGACCATTGCGTCATCGTCAAAGAAAAAAATCGCGCCGCCTACATCGAGCTCGCGCAGAGCCGCGCATTCGATCTGGATCGCACTTGGATGATCGGCAACAGTCCAAAATCGGATATCAATCCCGCCCTGGCCGCTGGCATGCGCGCCGTTTTCGTCCCCCACCAGCGCACCTGGACCCTCGAACGCGAAGACATCGCCGACGTTAACGGACGCCTCGTTGTAGTCGAAACTTTCAGCCAACTGCGTGATCTGTTTAGCTGACTCCCAACCTAAACGCCTCTGCCCGCGCCCAGAACCCGCACCGAAGCTCCCAATAATCTCCTCCATGATATGCTTACAACAGGCATACTCATATGCGAACCACATTACTCATCGACGAAACCTTAATAGACCGGGCCAGAGATCTCACTGGAATCCGTGAAAAAACCGCTTTAGTGCGAGCCGGGCTTGAAGCATTGATCGCCCGCGAATCCGCGAAGCGTCTCGCCTCATTGGGTGGCACTGAGCGCGATTTGGAGTCCATTCCGCGCCGCAGAACTGCCGCCCAGTAATGGTCCTGGTAGACACTTCGGTCTGGATACAGCATCTCCGGACGGGCGAGCCAAAGCTCGTCGAGCTTTTAGAAAATGCGGAGGTCTTCGCGCACCCATTGATCGTCGGGGAGCTATCCTGCGGAAGCATTAAGAATCGGAGCTTGGTCCTAGCCAGCCTGCGGGAACTTCCCGCTGCCACGCTGGCGACTCATCAAGAGACGCTGCAATTCATTGAAAGCCGCAAACTCTGGTCCAAAGGAATCGGCTGGATTGACGCCCATCTGCTTGCGTCCGCGCTAATGACCCACTGCCCGCTCTGGACTTTGGACGAACGGCTCAAGCGCGCCGCCCGCGATATAGGCGTTGGTTTCGATGCCAAACCAAACTAGCCGGATTCCTAATCGAGTATCATGAAAGCAATGTCCCCGCGGGAAACCATGGTGTCCGCGCCGATTGCGTTTCCTCCGCCGGTGGCCCTCAAAAAACTGGGCGAACTCGAACGCGCTCTTTCCCTTACCATTCGTGGCAAACCGGAGGCCGTGCGCCTCACGCTGGTCTGCCTTCTGGCGCGCGGTCATCTGCTGATCGAAGACGTGCCCGGAGTCGGCAAAACTACGCTCGCCCATGCGCTGGCTCGCTCTGTTGATTCCAGTTTTCACCGTCTGCAATTTACCAGCGACATGCTGCCAAGCGACGTTCTGGGTGTGACTGTTTACAACGCCCATTCCGAGGCTTTCGAATTCAAGCCCGGTCCCATCTTCACGAACTTCTTGCTTGCGGACGAAATCAATCGCACCACTCCCAAGACGCAGTCCGCGCTTCTCGAAGCCATGAACGAGCGCCAAGTCACTATCGACAGCCGCTCGCTTCCGCTGCCCGACCCTTTCATGGTGATCGCCACGCAGAATCCCGCGGAGCATCATGGGACCTACCCGCTTCCCGAATCGCAGCTCGATCGCTTCCTCATGCGCTTGCGCATCGGTTATCCCGACGTTTCGAGCGAGCGCGAAATTCTTCGCAATGGCGATAACGGGCTCGGTGAATCTTTTGCGCGTGTCATCGGCGTCCGCGAGTTGATGGATCTTCAGGGAATGACGCGCAGTGTCACGGTCGACGAATCCATCCTGGATTATCTGCTCGCCATTGTAGAGCGCACGCGCACGCACGAATCACTTTCGCTCGGTGTAAGCCCTCGCGGTTCGCAATCCCTCTTCCGGGCCGTCCAAGCTCGCGCTCTTCTGGAAGGTCGCACCTACGCCATCCCCGATGATGTCAAGAAGTTGGCAGTCGCGGTCTTCGGTCATCGCGTCGTCGTGAACGCCCGGGCTGGCGCGTCAGTGCGCAAATCCGATTTCGGCGACCGTGTGCTCCAGGAAATCCTCACCCAGGTGGAAGTCCCCCTTTAATCACATCGAATGAAAACTGCAATTATCGGCCTGCCAATGGTGGGCAAAACCTCTCTGTTTACGATTCTTACTGGCGTTGCACAAGAGGGGCGCATCGGGTCCACGTCGGTGCGCACCGGCGTTACCAAGGTTCCAGACCCCCGTCTCGACGAACTCGCCAAGCTTTTTGATCCCCCCAAAATAACTTATGCCACCGTGGAGTATCTGGATCTCCCCGCCATCTCGAAAGAGACGCTGCGCGATCCCAGCTACCTCGCCGGATTGCGCGTTGTCGATGCCTTCGCCCAAGTTCTCCGCGTTTTTGACGACCCCAGCGTGCCGCATGAAAACGGCAGTGTCGACCCAATGCGCGACTTCGACGACGTCGAGATGGAGCTAATTCTAAGCGATCTTGTCGTGGTTGAAAAGCGTTTAGAGCGTCTCGAAAAAGATCGTAAGAAAATCAAAAATCCGGAGCTGGATCGCGAGTACGACCTGCTGCAGAAGTGCAAGACCATGCTCGAAGCGAACACCGCGCTGCGTGCGCTGGAGTTGGACTCCGATGAAGAGAAACGCATTCGTGGATTTCAGTTTCTATCGCAAAAATCGATGCTCTGCGTGATGAACCTCGGCGAAGAAGACGCCACCAAGTTGCACGAAAAAGAGGAAGAATACCGGCATAAACTGGCAGGCCGGCGCAACACCGCCGTAACTGCGGTGTGCGGCAAAATTGAAGCCGAGTTAGCGCAACTTCCCGCTGAAGAAGCCCACGAATACCTGTTGAGCTATGGGTTGAAGGAATCAGGCCTAGAGCGTTTAATCGCCGCCACATATCGGTTGCTCGGACTCATGTCATTCCTAACTGCCGGTGATACCGAGGTGCGCGCCTGGACGGTCCCGATCGACAGCAGCGCGGTCAAAGCTTCCGGCGCCATTCACTCCGACTTTGAGAAGAAATTCATCCGCGCCGAAGTGGTCAACTGGAAGAATCTGGTAGATCTCGGTGGCTACCCTGGCGTTCGCGAGAAGGGATTGCTGCGGCTTGAGGGGAAAGAATATGTCGTCAAAGACGGCGATGTTCTGGTTATCCGTCACTCGTAATTTCGTCATCGCGTCGATCGCGGCTACGCTCTTGGCGGCGCAGAACCGCGTCGCGATTTGGAAGAGCGGAGAACTGCAAGCCGGCGCGCAAAAACTAGCGGGTCGGGGCAGCATTGTCGGGAACCCGCTAGGCTCTTACGGGAACCACTCGACCGCCATTTGGCATCGCGAGAGCAGCGGCCAGGCCGAGATTCACAAAGTGAAGACCGACGTCATCGTGGTGCAAACCGGCGAGGCCATCCTCGTTTACGGCGGCTCCATTCCCAACTCCAAAATTACTGCACCGGGAGAGGTCCGCGGCTCTTCGATCACCGGCGGAGAACGCCGGCGTATTGGACCAGGGGACGTGATTCATATCGTGCCCAACACCCCGCATCAGTTCGTGCTGGACAAAGGTAAAGAGATCACCTACTTTGTGGTGAAGATCGCCTCCAAATAGCTTTATCGAAATACGCCTGTATGCCCCAGAGAATAACGGCCCGGCTGCGGATAGACACACAATCCGTGCGGCTCTTTACCCACCGGAATACGTGCCAGCAGCTTGCCGTCTGTAGTTGAGATCGCGTAAACTTCGCTGTCGTAACGGCCGCTCAGCCAGAGCACTTTGCCATCGGCCGAAACGCCACCCATGTCGGGGCTGCCGCCGCCGGGAAGCCGCCATTTTTTGGAGATGCCGCGCGTCGCGAAGTCGATCACCGTGATACTGCCTTCGCCGCGGTTCGATACGTACAGCACCCTCGAATCGCGGCTAGCGTAAAGCCCGTGTGCGCCTTTCCCGGTCTTCATCAACCCCAGATATTTGAAGTTAATACCGTCGATCAGATGGACGCCATTCGCCATCATGTCGGCCACGTAAAAAACCCTGCCGTCGGGGGACATCTTTACATCCTGCGGCATGCCTCGCGGATGAATGGACATGATTCCCAGCACCTTTTGCTCCGCAACATCCACTTTCGCGATGGCGCTCGCAAATTCGCAGCTTGCGATCAAGAAACGCCCGTCCAACGAAAAATCCATGTGATCGATGCCGCGGCACCCCTTCACTGTTAACGAGTGCTCAAGTGCCAGCGTCTTGGGATTACGGAAATCGAGCCGCCCCAAGCGCTCGGCCACCACAACCGCGTACTTACCGTCGGGAGTGTAGTACATGTTGTAAGGGTCTTCAACCGGAATCGTCTCCTGCTTCTTTCCCGTCGCAGGGTCGATCCGAGTCAGGCTGTTCCCCACATCGTTCAACACCCAGAGCGACTTCATGTTGTAAGAAGGCGTGACGTGCTGCGGAAGGCGACCGACATCGAAATGATCGATGATCTTGTATGTCGCCGGGTCTATTACGTCTACTGTGTTACTCCGGCTGTTCGGTACGTAGATTCTTGCCGGAAAATTCTTTACGGTGGAGTTCAACATCCCGGGCCTGTCAGCGGCGTAAGCGTCATTGGTTTCGAGCACCGCCGGCATTCCTGGCAAGCCTATCTTCCCGTCTTTTTCGTTCGCGGGCGCTCCTCCACTCAATGCGCAGCTAACGCACAGCCACATCGATACTGTCGCGTAACGAACCAACAAACACAGATTCATAGCTAAAATGGGAGTCTCCGTTCTCTTTTAGTGTAGTTTTGATACCGTTGGTAAAGTTTGGCCCTTAGCTTGCCATCTCTCATCAATTCAATCATGGATTTCGTACGCATTGAATCTGCCTTTCATTCCGTAAGACTTCGTACCAAAGTGCTGATCGGCCTGACCGTGGGGTTTCTAGCTGCCGTCGTTTGGGTTGATCTCTATTTCTCCAGACTCGTGGATCGGAAACTGCAACAAGGCCCGTTCGCCGGCTCTTTGGCCATCTATGCGGCGTCGCGAAGCGTTGAAGTTGGCGACGCCTTCACACGGGATGCCGTAGTGGCGCAGTTGCGTCAGAGCGGGTATACCGAATCTGACAGCAATCGCATTGGCCACTACCGCGTGGACGGCGACGCAGTCGACGTGTTTCCCGGAGAGCAGTCTTACTTCAGCACCGAACCCGCTACTCTCAAGTTTCGCGACGGCCATATAACGGACGTTCTAGACGGGATG
Organism: Terriglobia bacterium; assembly: GCA_025358575.1. Lineage (GTDB taxonomy): Bacteria > Acidobacteriota > Terriglobia > Bryobacterales > Bryobacteraceae > JANYJA01. The sequence goes on along the minus strand of JANYJA010000259.1, from coordinate 19,776 downwards.
AAGCACACTCCCATCGAATCCTATTCTCTGGAGCCGCAGCCGATCGCAACCCTCGATGCCGGCGACAATGGCAAACGCCGTCTGGTCGCCTTCCCAGAAATTCCCAAGAATCTTGTGAACGCGCTTCTCGCCATCGAAGACAAGCATTTCTTCGCGCATCCCGGATTCGATCCGATGCGCATCATCAAGTCCGCTTACGTGGACATTAAATCCGCGCGCAAAGAGCAGGGCGGTTCGACCTTGACGATGCAGCTCGCGAGAAATCTTTACCTGGATGCCGACAAAAGCTGGCGCCGCAAAGCATCGGAACTGGCGATTACTCTGGTCCTCGAGCAGAAACTCTCGAAGGAGAAGATCTTCGAACTTTATGCCAATCAGGTGTACCTGGGCCGCCATTACGGGTTCACCATCAAAGGATTTGGGGAGGCCGCACACGTCTTCTTCCGCAAGGATCTTTCTCAAATCACGCTGCCTGAGGCCGCGCTGCTGGCTGGTTTGGTGCAACGCCCTAGTTACTTCGACCCTGTTAATCATGTCGAGCGCGCCACCGAACGCCGCAATGTGGTGCTTGCCATGATGGAGCAGAACGCTTTCATCACCGCCGATGCAGCCCAAGCCGCGGAAGCGCAACCTGTGAAGCTCGCGCCGCCAGCGGCGGATTCCAGCAGCGCTCCTTACTTCCTCGCTCTGGCCACGAATGAACTTCAATCGCACTTGAACGACACTCGCGACGCCTCGCTATCGCGCGTCTACACCACGCTCGATCTCGAATTGCAGCACGCTGCAGTCGAAGCCGTACAGATGGGAATCGCCGAAGTCGACAAGCGGCTGGCTCACAGGAAGTCTGAAGACGATGCCCGCCCCCAAGTCGCGCTGCTTGCGCTTGACCCTCACACCGGCGAAGTCCGGGCCGCGGTGGGAGGCCGAAATTTTGCCATAAGCCAAGTGAATCACATTCTGTCCAAGCGGCAGCCCGGTTCTGTCTTTAAGCCTTTTGTTTACGCGGCCGCCCTATCGCCCGGCAAAGATGGAGCCACTAAGTTTACGCCCGCATCCACGGTGGTCGATGAACCCACCACCTTCCGATTCGGCAACGCCACCTATCAGCCGGGTAACTTCGGCGAAGAATTCCACGGGCGGGTCACGCTGCGCAACGCTCTCGCAAAATCCATGAACGTGGCTGCGGTGCGAGTGGCTGAGCAAATTGGCTATCGCCGAGTGGTCGATCTAGCCAAGGCAGCTGGCATCAACAACAACCTTCAACCGACCCCCGCCCTCGCCCTCGGCGCTTATGAAGCTACGCCGCTCGAAATGGCCGGTGCTTACACCGTGTTCGCTAACCAAGGGGAATACGTGCAACCTTCGTTCGTTACCGAAGCTCTCTCGTCTACGGGCAAGGTGGCATATCGCGATGCTCCCGCGCGTCGCCGCGTTCTCGAAACCCCTGTTGCTTTCGTCATGCAAGACATGCTCCAAGAGGTTCTCCGCAGCGGGACTGCCGCGAGCGTGCGGAGTCGCGGCCTCACCGTGGATGCCGCGGGTAAGACTGGCACCTCGCGAGATGGCTGGTTCGCCGGTTTCACCGGTGATCTTCTGTGCATCGTGTGGGTCGGTTACGATGACAATCGCGATCTCGATCTGGAAGGCGCGAAATCGGCCCTGCCGATCTGGGCGGAGTTTATGAAGCGCGCTTCCCAAATTCGACAATCGGCAGCGCATCTGCCTGGCCCGCCGCCGGGCGTCGTGTCCGTCGCGATCGATCCTACTACCGGGTTGCGCGCCGGTCCGGATTGTCTCAGCCGACGCAATGAATTTTTCGTCGAAGGCACCGCGCCTACGCGCACCTGTTCGCACGATTTTAACGACGACCCAAACTTCTTCAAAGCTGACATGCCCGCACTTCCTCCGCAGCCGGATCTCACGATTCCGCAGGAGGTTCCTCAGTGATTTCGAGGATCGCGATATTAGCCGGAATAACTGCGACGTTAGCATCTGCCTCTTACGATGAAGCCAAATCCTCACCGATTGGACACAAGCGTTCTCACGCTATCGCCTCTACGACAATCGCGCCGCTTCCCAGTCAGCCCGCGCCTGTTGGCGGAGATACGGGGATCGCTTGTTTCTTTCGACCGAAAGTCACATTGGACGCGGACGGTCTTCCCGTCGAGCCGCCGCCTTCCGGCTTCACTGCGGCACATCCCACATATCCGTTAGGCACGCGTGTGAAGGTTACCAACCTTGGAAATCATAAGAGCGTCGTGGTTAAGATCACTGAACGCCGAATTCCGAACGAAAGAATCATCTCTTTAAGCCTGGCCGCTGCCGAAGAATTAGGATTTGTTCGAGCTGGCACCGCCCAAGTTCACTTGGAAAAAGTAAATTGACCCAACAACTTAGGAGAAACGAATGTACCGAAAACTGAAGCTCGCTCTGCCGTTGCTGACCTTGATGTTTCTAGTGGCCGTCGTTCCCGCTCATGCCAAGAAAAAGAAAGCGGACGCCGCCACCGACACGAAAGCGGCCCCGGCAGCTGCAAAGAAAGCCGATACCAATGCCACCCTGAAAGTCGATATCAACAACGCGTCCGAGGCGGAACTGGATAAACTGCCGGGCGTCGGAAAGCCGACCGCGAAGAAAATTATTGCGGCGCGGCCTTATCGGTCTGCGCAAGATCTCGCGAAGGCCGGTGTTGCCGCGAAGACTATCCAGCAGATTACTCCGATGGTCGTCATAGGCCCGGTTTCTTCGGCTCCAGCCCCGGCTCCAATGTCCAAGAAATCGGCTCAGATGCCTTCCACGCCGAGTCTAACGTCCTCGCCGTCTGCGGCTGCAAAATCGTCACCCTCCGCCGCAAGCAACATGACCCCCGCGCAGCAGCCCCCGCAAAAAGGGATGGTCTGGGTGAACCTTGAAACGAAGGTCTATCACAAAGAAGGCCAGCGCTGGTACGGAAATACCAAAAAGGGTAAGTTCATGACGGAAGCCGACGCCATGAAAGCCGGTTACCGCTCGTCCAAAGAGTAGTAATTTCAAGGTTGCAGAGTTGCGAGCAGCCGCCGCGTTGTCAATGCAATTTCCTGCACGGCGGTTTCGAACGCCCGTTGATTTGCCTTCGACGGCTTACGATATCCGCTAACTTTTCGCACAAACTGTAGCGCCGCGGCCGAGACGTCTTCATCGGTCACTTTCAGCTTGGGCGCGCGAAGAACTTTGATGCTGCGGCACATAGTTCCATATTACGGATAGGGAGTTCCATATGTCACACTCAAGAAATGGCGGCCAATCTTGCTCCCCCCAGCATCCCGGTGGACGCCATTTCGCAGATCCTCGCCAGCCAACGCGGCTTGCGCGAAGCTCTCCAATGGTTCACACGAGAAAAGCTATGGATCAACGATATCCATCAGCAGCTCTGCCGCATCCCCGCGCCCACTTTTCTTGAGCAACAGCGCGCCGAATGGATGGCGGCACAGTTCCGCTCTCTCGGCTGTGATTCGCAGATCGATCGGGCCGGTAACGTGCTCGCCACCCTGAACCCCGGCGCGAGTGGACCCTACATAGCCGTCACCGCGCATCTTGACACGGTTTTCGCGCCGCGCCTCAAAGACGATATTCTCGTCGATCCCGATGGCAAAATTTGGGGGCCAGGTGTGTCTGACAACGGCGCTGGACTCGCCGCCCTTCTGGCCCTGACAAAGGCACTCAAGTCCTCGCCCGCTCTTGAGGGATCGGAGCCCGCACATGCCGACATTCTCTTCGTCGCTAATGTCGGCGAAGAAGGCGAAGGCAACCTCAGCGGAATGCGCTTTCTTTGTAAACAGTCGGCGATTGGACGGGAGATTGCCACCTTCTTAGTGCTCGACGGAGCCGCGACCGAGCACATCACCGTGCAGGCGCTAGGCAGCCGCCGGTTCGATATTTCATTCAGCGGCCCCGGCGGCCATAGCTGGAGCGATTTCGGCATCGGCAATCCGGTTCACGCCCTCAGCCGCGCCGTTGCATTCTTCGCCGACACGCGCCTGACTGATGCCCCTTCTGGCGCGCCCCGCTCCTCCATTAGCGTCGGCATCATCGAGGGGGGCACCAGCATCAACGCGATTGCCGCTGTTGCGCGGGCCAAGGTCGATATTCGTTCCGAGAGCAACGAGAAGATGGAAGAGCTTGTGAACGCACTTCATGTTGCCATGGAGCGCGCACACGAAATCGAGAATCAACGCTCCCTGGAAATTCAGAAGTCCGGGGCAGGGAAGCTCACCGCCAAAATTAAGGAAATCGGCTCCCGACCGGCGGCTCGCCTTAACGAAAGCTCCAGCATCCTTACCTACATCCGCGCCGTGGATGCGCATCTAGGCATTCGGTCGCATCTTGATTGCGCCTCTACCGACGCCAATATCCCGCTGTCACTCGGTATTCCCGCGGTTTCTATTGGGGCAGGTGGGCAAGGCGGAGGCGCGCATACTTTGCAGGAGTGGTTTAGTCCTGAAGGGCGTGATCTTGGGCTGAAACGGATTCTGCTCACCCTGGCGCTGCTGCTTCGGAGTCAGGCTCCAGCACTTTGAAAACCTGGAAGGCCGACCTCGCCCTCGTCGGCGTTACGCTGATCTGGGGCTCCACGTTCGTCATGGTGAAGACTGCCCTGGGGCAGATTTCAACGCTCCTCTTTCTGGCCCTCCGTTTCACTCTGGCAGCCGCCGTACTCGCCTTGCTTTATCGCAATCGTCTCCAACTTCGGAAAGCGGCGCCCGCGCTTCTGATCGGCTTGCTTCTCTTCACCGGCTATGTCCTGCAAACCCTGGGGCTTCGCCTCACCACGCCTTCCAAATCGGCTTTTCTGACGGGGCTCGCGGTTCCTTTGGTACCTTTAGCCGCGGCGCTCGTCTATTGGAGGGGACCCCGCTGGATCGAGTGGATTAGCGTGGCGATGGCCACCCTTGGGATGACGCTTTTGACGATGCAGGGGGAACGGTTGCAGTTCGGGCCGGGGGATCTGCTGAGCTTTGGATGCGCCGTTGCTTTCGCCCTGCACGTGGTAGCAGTGGGGCATTTTGCCTGGAGAATGAACTTCCAAACTTTGGCGGTGACTCAGATCGCGACGGCGGCGGTGCTCGGCGCGACCACGTTCGCCTGGGCCGAACCCCCCCGCGTTCAGTGGACTCCCGGGGTGCTCATCGCTGTCTGCATCACGGGCCTGTTCGCGACGGCACTGGCATTCACGGTTCAAGCCTGGGCGCAGCGTTACACCACCCCAACGCGTACCGCTCTGATCTTCGCGCTGGAGCCGGTTTGCGCTTCGTTTACGTCTTACTGGGTAACCGGAGAAACCCTTTCTCCCAGAGGGTTTTCCGGAGCTGTTTTAATTTTGTTCGGAATCTTACTGGCGGAATTGAAACGCGCGGAACCCCCGCTACATCCATGAGTTAGGAAGCCTCCCGGTTGTATAATTACAATTAACTAGGTTCGAGGCGGCGATGTTTTAGGCAGAGGAGTTGAGAAAGTTCATGAGTCTTTTCGATAAAGTACGCACACAGAAAGTTTTATCTTTTACGCTGATACTGTTTACGCTTTCGGTCGGCGTTTTAATAGGCACGCTGATGAATACCGGCGTGAAGGCGGCCAAAGGCGACTCCATAGCTCCGGGCGCGACGCCACTCGTCGTTCCCAATCCCGTGCAGTTGCAGAACTCCTTCGCGCAGCTCGCCAAGCAACTGGAACCTTCGGTTGTCAACATCTCGACCGAATATATTCAGAAAGCCCCCACCCAGGCAAAAAATAATAACAACAATGGGCGTCGCCGCTCAGTGCCCGATCAAGAGAATGATGGCGAAGATAACGGGATGCAGGATTTCTTTCAGCGCTTTTTCGGCGGCAACCCCGGCACGCAGGGCGGCACCAGCCCCTTTGGTGAGGCTCCACAAGGCGGGCGCCGCGGCGCCAGTCTTGGCTCGGGTGTGGTGCTCGACCCCAATGGCTACATCCTTACCAACAACCACGTGGTCGAGAAAGCCAACCGGGTTCGTGTGAAGTTCATCAACGATCCCATTGAATATGACGCTAAAGTGATCGGAACCGATGTCCAGACCGATCTCGCCATTATTAAGGTAGATCGCACCAATCTGGTCGCCGCCAAAATCGGCAACTCGGATTCCATTAACGTGGGCGATTGGGCCATAGCGATCGGTTCGCCCTTCGGGTTCCAATCCACTGTGACGGCCGGCATCATCAGTGCCAAGCAGCGCGACATCCCGGGCGACGCCACCACGTTCCAGCATTTTCTCCAGACCGACGCGGCGATCAATCCCGGCAATAGCGGCGGCCCGCTGCTCAATATCAACGGCGAAGTGATCGGTATTAATACCATGATCGCCAGCCGCAGCGGCGGCTATCAGGGAATCGGTTTCGCCATGCCCATCAACACCGCCGTAAAAGTCTACAACCAGATCATCAAGACCGGTCATGTGACGCGCGGCTCCATCGGCATCCGTTTCTCAGATCCGGAAGCGACGCGAGATCTGCTACGCGCTTACGGTGGCAAGCAGGGTGTGTTTGTTCAAGCGGTCGAGCCCAACGGCCCCGCGGATAAGGCTGGGGTCAAAGAAGCCGACATCATTCAATCGATCGACGGCAAGCCGATCCGCAAGGGTCAGGATTTGATCGATGGCATCGCCGACACCTCCGTTGGGACTACTGTTCCGGTTGTTCTGCTGCGAAACGATAAGACTCTCACCGTGAGCGTAACCGTGGGTGATCGCGCCAAGATCTTCCCGAACGAATTTGGCGCGGCCCAAACCGACGAGACCGACCATTCGGAGGCGGCCACCCAGGCACGTTTTGGGATTAGCATCCAGCCATTGACGGATGCTCTTCGCCAGAATTTGGGCTTCAAAGATAAGACTGGCGGAGTGCTGGTTCAGTCCGTTGAACCCGGCTCGTTTGCCGAGGACATCGGTCTGCAACGCGGAGACGTCATTATGGCGATCAACCGCAAGCCCGTGACTTCGACCGACGATGTTATGTCGATCCAGCGCACGCTCAAGACTGGCGATGCCGTGGCCTTCCGTGTCATGCGCGCCGCCCGCAACGGCGCCGAGTGGCAGGCATTCTATCTGGCCGGCACGCTTCCCAGCGCCAACCAGTAAGCGGTTAAACTAACTTGGGGCAGGCGTGCACCGCCTGCCCTATTTTTTTGGAATCATGAAAATTCTTCCATTGATTGTTTTGTTTTGTTGTGTGAGCCTAAGCGCCAAGAGCACCAAGAAATCGCACCATCCGGCGCGGAAAAAGTCACATGCGGCATCCTCTCCCCGTCACTCCTCATCGCATGCGCGGGTCAGATCCGCCAAAGGGCGCGGACGCGGCTCTTTGAAAACCGTGAATGTCCGGCGGAGCTATCAGCAATCGCCCTCCTTTGATCGCTTCAAAGAGATTCAAGAAGCCCTCGCGGCCAAAGGCTATCTGAAAGCACCTCCCGATGGCACTTGGAACGCGGCTTCCGCCGACGCCCTCAAACGCTTCCAGGCGGATCAAAACCTCTCCACCACTGGCAAAGTCAATGCGCTTTCGCTCATTGCGTTGGGCCTCGGTCCCAAGTCCACCGTAAAACCGTAGTCCCCTATCATAGGAGTTGTCATGATCATCGGCGTACCGAAGGAAGTGAAGGATCACGAAGCGCGCGTCGCGCTGGTTCCGAGCGGCGTGGTCGCATTGCGGGAAGCCGGTCATGAGGTGCTGGTCGAGACGCACGCTGGCGAGGGCAGCGCCATAACCGATCGCGAGTACATGCACGCCGGTGCCGGTATTGTTGAAAAGGCCGCGGATGTCTGGAAGAAAGCCGACCTTATCATTAAAGTGAAAGAGCCGCAGTCATCCGAATTCGTTCATTTGCGCCCTAACTTAACGCTGTTCACATATCTTCATCTGGCACCTCTGCCGGAACTCACCAATCGGCTCCTTGAATCGAAGACCAATGGCGTGGCCTATGAAACCATAATCGAGCATGATGGCTCGTTGCCGCTGCTGACGCCCATGAGTGAAGTTGCGGGCCGCATGTCCGTGCAAGTCGGAGCACAGTATCTAGAAGCTCCCAACGGCGGCCGGGGTTTGCTCCTCGGCGGCGTTCCCGGCGTTGCGCCCGCGAACGTCGTGATCCTCGGCGGCGGCGTGGTCGGCACCAACGCCGCGAAGATTGCGCTCGGGATGGGCGCGCATGTAAGCATCATCGACCGCAACTTGAACCGTTTGCGCCAGCTTGACGACATCTTCGGCGCGCGCGTCGTCACGCTGGCTTCGAATGTCTGGACCATCACCGAAACTCTAAAGCACGCGGACCTGGTCGTCGGCGCGGTGCTCATCCCCGGCGCTTCGGCTCCGAAGCTGGTGCGGCGTCAAATGATTGCCAACATGAAGCGCGGCGCGGTGGTGGTGGATGTCGCCATCGACCAGGGCGGATGTTTCGAAACTTCACACGCGACCACGCATACCGAGCCCATTTATTTTGTCGATGGCGTGCTTCACTACTGCGTCTCCAACATGCCCGCCGCTGTGCCCCATACGTCCACCTTCGCGCTCACCAACGCAACCTTTCCCTACCTTTTGGAACTCGCCAACAAAGGCCTCGAGAAGGCCGTGGATGAGCACCCCGGCCTGCGCGAAGGCGTCAACACGTATAAGGGATACGTAACGCACCCCGCGGTCGCGACCTCGCAGGGCCGCCCTTACAAAGAACTCGCGAAGATGGCCTAGAATATGATCGCCGAAGCCGCTCCTGCCACCCACGCGCTCACCCACCTTAGCGAAGAAGAACAGCTTTTTCGCAGCACCGTTCGCGCTTTCGCGCGCCAACAAATTGCGCCTCACGTTCGCGAAATGGATGAAGCCGGCGCGTTCCGAAAAGACATTCTGGATCGGCTTTTTGAAATTGGTCTGATGGGGATCGAGATCCCCGAAGAGTTCGGCGGACAGGGCGGAAGCTTCTTTCAATGTGTGCTTGCGATCGAAGAAATCTCCGCGGTCGATCCATCCGCCGGCGTGATCGTCGATGTGCAGAACACAATCGTCAACAACGCCATTCTGAAGTGGGGCACGCGCGATCAGCACCAGCGCTATCTCACGCGTCTTGCGCGGGACACGGTCGGCTCTTACGCACTCTCCGAAGCGGGATCCGGTTCCGACGCTTTTGCGCTGAAGACCACGGCCACGGACTGCGGCGATCACTTTCTGCTGAACGGGCGCAAGCTGTGGATCAGTAACGCGAAAGAATCGGGCGTATTCCTGGTTTTCGCCAACGCGAATCCGCCTGCTGGATATCGCGGCATCACGGCGTTCATTGTCGAGCGCGAATTTCCTGGTTTTGAAGTCGGCAAGAAAGAGGACAAGCTTGGGCTGCGCGCGTCGTCCACCTGCGAACTGATTCTTGACGACTGCCGCGTCCCGCGCGCCAACGTCATGGGCGAAGTAGGCAAGGGCTACAAGATCGCCATCGAAACGCTTAACGAGGGTCGCATTGCGATTGGCGCGCAGATGATCGGCCTCGCCCGCGGCGCCCTTGATCACGCCATCGCTTATGCTAAACAGCGCGTCCAGTTTGGCCAGCGCATCGCCGATTTTCAGGGTGTTCAATTTGAGCTGGCGAAAATGGCCGTGGAAGTGGAAGCCGCACGCTTGCTCGTCTACAATGCGGCGCGCCTGCGCGACGCCGGTCAGCCATTCGTCACCGAAGCCGCAATGGCCAAATACTTCAGTTCGGAAATCGCCGAAAAAGTCGCCTCGAAAGCCGTTGAAGTCTTTGGCGGTGTTGGCATCAGCAAAGAATATCCGGTCGAAAAGTTGTATCGCGATGCCAAAATCGGCCGCATTTACGAAGGAACCAGTAATATTCAGCTAATGACCATCGCCAAGAAACTGTTGGGCTGATTAAGCCGTCGATTAGGAGGGGACTTATGCTTCGACTTGTGTTATGCGCTTTTCTTGCCACGGCCGCGTGGGCCGATTCCACCAACGATGCGAACCCGTCCGAGATCATTCATAAATTCGCCGAGAAGGAAGCTGCGTTCCAAAAGGCCCGCGAAAACTACACCTACCGGCAAACGGTGAAAATCCAGGAGCTCGATTCGGACGACAATCCGCGTGGCAAGTACGAGATCGTCTCCGACATTATCTTCAGCTCAGACGGCAAGCGCAGCGAAAAAGTGGTGCGGGCTCCCGTCTCGACGCTGCAGAATTTGCTGCTGACGCCTGAAGACGAGCAGGATCTTCGCAATGTCCAGCCATTCGTGTTGACCACCAGTCAGATTCCGAATTACGAAATCCATTATCTGGGTAAGCAGAAAGTCGATGAGATTTCCTGTTACACATTTTCCGTGCGTCCGAAAGCTATGGAGAAAGGCCAGCGCTACTTCGAAGGCGAGATTTGGGTGGATGATCGCGATCTACAGATTGTGAAGACCTATGGCAAGGGTGTCGGGCTGCTCAAGAAAGGCTCTGACAATCAGTTCCCGAAATTCGAGACGTATCGCGAGCAGATCGACGGGAAGTACTGGTTCCCCACCTACACGACGGCCCTGGACACACTGCACTTCCAAACCGGCCCGCAGCGCATCCGGATGACTGTGAAATATCAAGACTACCGCCGATTTGGCGCGGAGACCAACATCACCTTCGGCGACGCGGTGGATGAGAAGAAGGATAATAAAACCGCGCCGCCGAAATAAGAAGGTGATCTATTGAGCGGTCACGCTCCCAAATAGCCCGTGCGTGCCGCCGCTTGGACCCGCCGCGAAATAAAGCGTATTCGTCGGTCCCGCTTGCCCGCCGTTGCCGAACCCGATTCCCCAGATACCGTCCGCGAAAACTGGATAACCAGTGGCGCCGCTGAGCCAGCCGAGAAACCTGCCCGTTGTCGGGGAGAACGCCCCGATCCATCCATTGCCGGCCATCGAGACAAGCAGTTTACCGCTGAACTTGCCGAACGTGCTAGGCGCCATGGCGACGCCCCACGGCGCGTTCATGTATGTTCCGTGCTTCATCCGCGTCAGCAGGTTGCCGCTGGTGTCGAACACATTTATATAGCCCAGGCCCGGCCCATCGATCTCATTCTTCTTGGTGGAGTCCGGCTTGGCATAAGTCACGATGAGGTGCTTTCCGATTAGTTGCACATTGAACGGTGAGAAGCCGGCTGGCAGCATCGGATCCACGAACGTCGAAGGCACTTGGTTGTAGTTGTGGTCGTACTCCTCAATGGTGCCCGCCGCGAAATTTGCGACGAAGAGAAAGTCCACGCCATTCACCGGCGCGACGGCCGCCCCAAGATACGCCGCCCCCGCGGCTGAGTGGTCGACTACGTTAGTGGCGTTGGCGCCGGCCCACGTGGAGATGGTCCCGTCCTGCGTTACGAAGGCAAACAGCGGAGCACCCGCGAAACCCTTTCCTGAGATGGAAACCTGCCCCGTCGGGTTGCCAACTCCCGCCATTCCCGAACCCCGCGGAATCGGAACAACGAGCCCCACCACGCCACCCGTTCCTGAGTACAGCGTGCTCACGCCAGTTCCGTTGTCCGAAACCCACCAGGGGCTTGATGAATCGCGCGACATCCCCCACCCGTTTACCAGGTTCGGGTCGGTTGCCGCCGCCATGCCCGGAACGTCAGAAACTAGATTTGTCAGTAAATACGATTGCGCAAAAGCGCTTGAAGCCGTTAAGGCAAGCCCTGTGAGAAGAGCGATGCGAGAGTTCATGGATGAATCCTTTCTGGATCATCTTGCGGCTTCTACTTCTTCGAATCAATACTTATCCGCAGTGTTTACAATACTTTCACAAGAACCTTACAAAATTGGAGTGGTAGCATCGATAGACATGCCCGATACTAAAATTACAGTTCTTAACGATGGTTCCATCCGGATGGAGGGGGACTTTGAGATATTCGATCCCCAAGGTGAAAAGTTTGGTTTAGCCGGGCGAAAAGTGATCTCGCTTTGCCGTTGCGGCGCCTCGCAAAATAAGCCATTCTGCGACGGTTCGCACGCGCGCACCGGTTTTCAAGATAAGGTTGTCGCCCGCGAGCTTCCTCCGCCGAAACCGAAGTTTTAGCGCGAGATGCGGCCTCTCGCGCCCTTTGCGGCGGCGTTCTTCGTATTCTTTTCGACCTGCTTATTTTCGCGCCCCCAACCGCCGAAATTAATTCACCGGCTGGATGGGTACACAATCTCGATCACTGAAGCCGATTCCTTCGCGAAGACAACCTTACAAGCGGCTCACGTCACAGGCGCGCAGATCGCCGTGCTCGACCGCGGCAAAGTTGTTTGGAGCGCGGTTTTTGGGCTGCGGCACCGGTCGCCTGACCTGCCCATGACTCGCGAGACCACCACCTGGGCGGCCTCGATAACCAAGAGCGTCTTCTCTACTTACGTCATGCAGTTGGTCGAGCGTCGCGAGTTCGATCTCGACGAGCCCATCGCCAAGCAGCTTTCATCGCCTCTCAATAGCTATGCGCCCTACGTTCAGACCGCTTCGGAGATCGTCCGCGATCCCCGATGGCCAACCGTGACCCCGCGAATGCTGCTTGCGCACACCTCCAGCCTGGCCAATTTCACCTTCATCGAGCCCGATAAGAAGATGCATCTCCATTTCAAGCCAGGAACGCAATTCCGATACTCTGGCGAAGGGATCAATCTCGTGCAATTCGTCATCGAGCAGCGTAAACACAAACTCCTCGATGAACTCATGCAGGATGCTATATTCACCCCGCTTCAAATGACTCGCACCGGAATGATCTACCGGAAAGAATTCGCGGATAACGTCGCCGACCGCTTCGACTCCGCGGAAAAGTTCCTCGCCCAGACCAAGCGCTTTCCTGCTCGCGCATCCGGCAGCATGACCAGCAGCGCCGACGATCTCGCCAGCTTCGCTTCCGCGCTATTAGCCGGGAAAATTATCAAGGACCCCACCCGTGCCTCCATGCTGCACCCGTACTTTCAAATCCGCTCGCTCCACCAGTTCGGCACCGGAACCGACACGACTGACGGCCGGGAAGCCGCCGCTGCTGGTCTCGCATACGGCGTCGGCTGGGGCCTCCTCACCCGCACTAAATTCGGGCCTGCGTTTTTTAAGGAAGGCCACGGTGACGGCGCGCAGAACTACATGATCTGCTTCGAACGCCGCAAGGCCTGTATGATTCTGCTCACCAATAGCGACAACGGCGAACTCGCCTTCCGCCCGCTATTGGAAAAAATCTTGGGCGATACCGTCACTCCCTGGGAATGGGAAGGTTACACGCCGTCCTACAACGAAGCGAGCCGCCAGCCAAGCAACCGAAATTTAGTCCGCTAGTTCTTTATTGGATTTATTTGATAGTCCGAATATTCGATGCGAACCTCCGTGCGCCCGAAAATCCGCACGTCTGTATCGGAAATATTCGAAATCGCAAGCCAGAACGGCCCGAATTTTCCGTAGCGGTGCACAAAAGAAGTCTTCCGAATCCAGAAAGAAGGATTTTGCGCGGGTTGGGCTTCAATTCGCGTCACCGCATAGTCTTCGGCATCGACCCAGATTCGCCCCCGAAACAACATCGGATTCTTGGTGCTGGGCTGCGCCTCCAGAATGAAGCACTGGCGGCCATCCGCCTGCGCGGACTCAATAAATCGGAAGGTATAGTTGCGGGGTGAAATCTGAACCGCCTGTCGCACGCCCTCACGGCTGGCCTCGACCTCGGAATCCAGCATCCGGTGGAATACCTTTTTCCGAAGTACTCCCGGACCCGACTCCTCGACCACCTCGAAATGCTTCTCAAACGGAAAACGGTACGTCGCGTTTACCGTCATGTGCGCGCGTGTACCCATTCTCTTGTTTTCAAGCCAGTAATTGCGAACCGAAGTATATTCGCGCAACTTGGAACTTCGGGCTTGCTCCTGTTCCATCATGCGTCCCACAATTTGTTCGGTCGTGGGCCGCGGTGTTAAGTCCGCGCTGCCCAAACTCACGCCGGCCAGCAGGCATGCTGCCAGCGCACTTTTGCTAGTCATGCGGGTCGATCCGCCGATAGCTGGATTCTTTACGTGTCCAAATCACTGCTCGGTATGCCCAATAATAAGGATTTTCTCGAAATGCGTATTGCCGGCCTTCCAGAACGATGCGCCTAGCCACGCGGAGCAAGATGGAAACGGGCGGCTTCGGCCTATAATCCGGCTCCAGCTTTCGTGACTCGGAGCAGGCCGTCAAAGGAATAAACGCTATTCGGCCATCCGTTACCGTGTAATTCGCATCCCCTTCGGCGCGCGCGACCTGTGGTCGGTCCAAATACGCGGCCGTACCCGCGCATCCGGCGAACGCAAGATCGTTTACAATCTTGCTCCGTTCCAAATCGACTTCAGCATCTATCTTATGAGTGAATTTCATCCCGGAGACTTGGAAAGCGATGCCGACATCGTGCGTTGCCGCTCCCATCCAAACTTGATTGCCGTCGCGCTCCACTCGCCAAATTCGGACGTGATGCCTTTTCGTAATGGTGTTGAAGGATTTCTCGAAAATTAAATCGGGATCGGCACCCTCGTACTTCAGCTTGGACGCCGGGGCCACTGCGTATCCCGCTTGCCTGCTATACGCCGTGTACATTTGGGAAACCGAACGAGCCGTGCGGCGGGAAGCTTCGACCCAGCCTGCTGCCTGAAATGCCGCCTTCAACTGTTCGCGCGATCCGCTGAATGCCACATTGATCAAATCCTCCGTGGCCTTCCCGGTTTTGGTTGTGATCGAATACGGCTGGTCCCGCAGCCACTCCGGCATCCCATCGTGTAGGATCGCCTCCGCGGGGACCGGGTATGAAGGCGCATCTTCAGAAAGGCGAGTTACGCGGATCTTCATTTCCGATCCGGATGGCAATTGGATCTCAGGTTCGGGCATTCGGAACATCAGGCACCGGGCTGCAAAAAGGGCCCCGGCACCCACCGGTCCGAGCGAATACCCGCTCCAGATACGGCCTGTTAGCCCTGTCAACCCGATCACCGAATGTTGAAACAGCGTGGTGCTGGGACGGTGCCAAAAGCCGCCTAGCAGGCTCTGAGGGTTGGCGGCGGCGAGAATTCCTTTTATTTTTCCCGCGGCGGTTACTTCTTCGCGAGCGTTCTCAACCTCCACCAGCTTTGCCGCAATCGAAAACCTGCGGCCGTCCGCCAACTCATAGCCGTCAAAATCGAGTTCCAGGCTGGCCCGCTCGTGAATGATGCCGATTCCGACTTTAGTGGAATGACGAACTTTCCCAAAAACCACCGTTCCTGCTGGCAGCCAAACGCGATCTCCCCCTTGAAAAGGGGCGATCACTACAGATCGAAATTCTTTTTGGTAACCGGTGTCGTAGCTGGTCAGTGGCGTAGCAAGCCGTATTTCAAGGATGCCCAAATCCTCGGATTGCGCCAAACCGATTCCAGCGAAAAGCCACCAGATTAACCCAGCCTTATTACC
The DNA here is from genome assembly GCA_025358575.1 of Terriglobia bacterium. Lineage (GTDB taxonomy): Bacteria > Acidobacteriota > Terriglobia > Bryobacterales > Bryobacteraceae > JANYJA01. Next base: position 4,332 of record JANYJA010000259.1, on the reverse strand, counting down.
CAATTCACGAATAAAATCACCCTCGTATGGAAGACTATATGTCAGTTTCTTGCATTTCGAAAGGCCGGAAGACAAAATAATTCCAACTTGTATGGTGGTATTGTTACAGTATGGCAACCACCAAAGTCACATTTACGCTGGACGACGTAGCGCTGAAGCGCTTGCAAGATGCGTCTGCAAGGTTGCGTATGCCTAAAAGCGAAGTTGTCCGGGAAGCGATATCTGAATTTTACGAGCGAATTGGGCGGCTGAGCGAACGCGAGCGAGTACGGATGCTGCGCGCCATAGACGAACTGCTGCCCAAAATTCCTTTGCGGGCAGAAGCTGAGGTAAAAGCCGAGCTTACAGAATTGCGCAAAGCGCGACGGCATGGCGGCCGCCGAACACGAATCGAGTAAGGATTGTGATCGTCATAGACACCTCCGCGTTGATCGACTGTCTCGCTGGCGCGAGACCAGTGTCTTATCTTCTTAGAAACGCCGTCGAGAGAGGCGAGCGGTTTCTCCTCCCCTCTCTAGTTTTGTTCGAATGGCTTCGCGGCCCGCGACAACCGGCCGAACTCGCCGCGCAGGAAGCGCTTTTTCCTTCCGAAGAGGCCATCGTGTTTGGCCCGCGGGAAGCCGCTATGAGCGCTCAAGTTTACCGGTTAGTGAAACGGCCGCGCCAGCGCGAAATCGACCTTGCCATCGCATCCACCGCGATCGTAAGAGAAGCTCAATTGTGGACGCTTAACCCTGATGATTTCTCCGACATACCCAACCTGCGGCTAACGGCTCTACGCTAAGTTTTCAAACCGCGAGTGCCCGCAGCTTCGCGACAATCAGCCGCACCTCTTCAAACGTGACTTCCGCCGGCATCGCCTCTTTGATCGGCTTCAGCCACTGCACGCCCAGCCTCGCCGCCGCCGCTTCAATTTGATCGCGATACTCCGCGCGAACCCAATCCTCGCAATAGACCAGTTGCTTTTTTTCCACCAGATCCGCCACCAGATTTACCACGGTGCCCAATTGCCGGTTTCGAATCTGTGCAATCTCCGCAAACGTGCGTCCCTGCTCCAGCAACTGTATTGTTTCCGCGGCTGGTGAATATCGCGTCTCCGGGGCAACTGCAACCGCGCGCGAGCCGCCGTCGAACGCCCGCAGCACCCCCAGAATCTCCTGCCCATAGAGTTCAGCCTTCTTCACACCGATCCCGGTGATCCCCAGCAGATCGTTCACCGTGCCCGGCCGCTGGCGGCAGATATCGTCAAGTGAAGCGTCAGTCAAAACAATATAAGCCGGCACCGAAGTTCGGCGCGCGGTCTCGCGCCTCCATTCGCGCAATAGTTCCATCAACTCCAAGTCGACCGCGGGCAGCGCTGCCACAAGTTTCTTGGCCGCGGGCGCTGGCTTGCTCACCCCTGCCGTCGCCTTCGCCGATGCTGCCGCCTTCACGTGCTTGCCCGCCATCCAGTCCGGCAACTCCGCGCACACATCGCACATACCGCACGATTCCCACTTCGGCGTCTCTCCAAAGTGCAAACAAATCTGCCGGTGACGGCACTGGCCGCCCTCCGCGAAACGCCGTATGGCGTGATATCGCTGCCACGCTCGCTCACGCTCATTCGGATCGCCCAGCTTCTCGATGAAGTAAGCCAGTAGCCCCGCGTCCCGGTTTTGCCAAAGCAAAGCACAGTCCGCCTGCAACCCATCCCGCCCCGCGCGGCCAGCTTCCTGGTAATACTGTTCAATGGATTTTGGCAGCGACAGGTGAATCACCGCGCGCACCGCCGCCTTGTTGATGCCCAGCCCAAATGCGATCGTTCCCACCAGAACGCGGACCTCGTCCGCCATCCATCTTTCTTGATTTCGCTGGCGTGTGGATCCTTCCATCTGGCCGTGGTACGCGAGAGCTGCAATCCCGTGCTCTCCAAGCGTATCGACCGTCTCTTCCACGCGAGCGATTGTCGGCGCATAGATGATGATGTTGCTCCCGGGATATGACCGCACCGCCGAAATCAGCAGCTTCTCCTGCGACTTCGGCTCGCACAGTTTCACCAAGTACCGCAGATTCGGACGATGGAAGCTGGCGATATATTTGTCCGGCTCGCGCATGTGAAGCTGATCCAGAATGTCGTGCCGTACCCGCTTGGTCGCGCTCGCTGTAAATGCCGCAATCGGCTGTGTCGGGAAATGGTCGCGTAGCCGGCTCAGTTGGCGGTATTCCGGCCGAAACTCGTGTCCCCATTCGGAAATACAATGCGCTTCGTCGATTGCGAAGAACGCCACCGGCACCTTCTGCAGCCACGCCACCGTGTCCGCGCGAGCCAGCCGCTCCGGCGACAAATACAGCAGCCGGTAAGCGCCCTTCATCGCGCCTCGCATCACCTGCTGTTGATCCCCTGAGCTCTGACTGCTATTGATCACCGCAGCCGGAATTCCCATCAACGCGAGTTGCGCGGCCTGGTCCTGCATCAGCGAAATCAGCGGCGAAATTACTACCACCGTCTTGCCGGAAACCAGCGCTGGAAGTTGGTAACAAAGCGATTTCCCGCCGCCCGTTGGCATCACCACCGCCACGTCTTTGCCTTGCATCAGGCTGTGTACGATGCGTTCTTGCAAGGGCCGAAACGCGTCGTAACCCCAGTATTGGCGTAGCGCGGCCTTCAAATCGGGAACCGCTATCAAGATATATAATTGTAGCCCGTGCAGACTATTTCGTCCCCTGAAGTCCATGATGTGGTGATCGTTGGCAGCGGAGCCGCTGGCGGAATGGTCGCCTGGAATCTGGCCCGCCGCGGCATCAACGTTCTTGTGCTCGATGCCGGACAAAAGTTTGCGCGGTCCAAATTTTGGACGCATGTCAAACCGTGGGAATGGCGCGAGCGAGTGGAGCGCGGCGAGCATCCGCCCCAGTTCGAGCTTGATCGCAAAGAAGAGCCTTACATTTACACCAAGGATCAGCCCTTCGACCTGGTGCGAGTCTGGGGTCGCGGCGGTCGCACCAACATCTGGGGACGCGTCTCGCTGCGCTATTCCGACCTCGACTTCGCCTCCGCCGAGCGCGACGGGTGGGAAATTCCATGGCCCATTCGCTATAAAGATATCGCTCCTTACTACGACAAGGTCGAGCAGCTCATCGGCGTCTGCGGCGGCACGGACGATCAGGATTCGTTGCCCGGCAGCAAATTTCATCTCCCCGCGCCCAACCTTCGCTGCGGTGAGGTGCTGCTGAAGAAAGCCGCGGCTTCCCAGGGCATCTCCGTCGTTTCCGTGCGCCGCGCGGTCGAGACTAAGCCGTACAAAGGCCACAATCCGTGTCACTATTGCGGTGCGTGCGGGCGCGGATGCGATGTGTCCGCATTTTTCAATTCATCCGACTATCTAATCGAACCCGCCCTCAAGACCGGCAAAGTCACTGTGATCGATAACGCCGTGGTCGCGCGCGTCCTCGATGGCGATGACGGCCGCGCCAGCGGAGTCCAATATTTCGATCGCATCACCAAGCGGGAGCACAAGGTCAAAGCTCGCGTGGTGGTGGTCGCCGCCGCGTGCATCGACTCCACGCGCATCTTGTTGAACTCGAAATCGAAACGGTACCCCAATGGCATCGGCAACTCTTCCGATGTCATCGGCCGTTATCTTTCCGAACAAATTCGTTTTCATATGTATGGCTTCGTTCCCGAGCTCATGGGAACCGCCACCCAGAATGACGATGGCATTGGCGGTGAGCATATCTACATGCCCCGCTTCAATCACCGCGGCAAGAAGCGCGACTATTTGCGCGGTTACGGCAGCCAGTTCTGGGGATCGGGCGCGCAGATGAGCGCCAGCTTCGCCAACAATCTTCCCGGCTTCGGTAAGACCTTCAAGGAATCGGTTAAGCAACGTTACCCGGCGCTGGTCGCGATGCACCCCTATGGGGAGGTGCTCCCGCGCGCCGAGAATCGCGTCTCCGTGGAAGGCACGCCACTCGACCGCTATGGCGTGCCCATCGCCCGCATTGAATACAAGATTGGCGAGAACGAGCACCGGATGGCCAAGGAAATGTACGACATGGCCGAAGAAGTTCTGCACGCCGCGAAGGCCGAGATTCTGCCCTTCGAGCGCGGGCATCTCGACGTCGCGGGTAGCGCCATTCACGAGCACGGCACCTGCCGCATGGGCACCGACCCGAAACGCTCTGCCCTGAACGGATTTTGCCAGTCGCACGAGGTGAAAAATCTATTCGTGGTGGATGGCGCCGCATTCACCACGGCTTCGGAAAAGAATCCGACGCTGACGATATTGGCGCTGTCATGGCGCGCCAGCGATTACCTGGCCGAAGAGATGCGCGCGGCGCGCTTATGAGAAC
>JANYJA010000174.1 GCA_025358575.1 Terriglobia bacterium | reverse complement strand
CTGAGTCACCACTTTTTCGAGAAATACATCGGTGATCTCGATGTCGCGCGAGCGAAATTGCTTTGGAAAAAGTTTAAACCAGAATTCAGCCGTCAGGTCAAAGGCGCTGTGAACGAAGCGGCACGGCTTTACACCGAATTGAAACGCGTTGGCGCGGGGCTGAAATATCTCGATGTCGGCGGAGGCCTCGGCGTGGATTATGACGGCTCACAAACCGATTTCGAATCGAGTGTCAATTACACCCTGCAGGAATACGCCAACGACGTGGTGTATCACATCCAGAACGTCTGCGATGAGGCGCAGGTGCCCCACCCGATCATCATCACCGAGAGCGGGCGCGCCATTGCGGCTTATCACAGCATCCTCGTGTTCAACGTGCTCGGTGTAGCTGGGCTGGGCGAGGATGAGATGACGGTCGAGCTGCCCCCAGAACCCGAGCAGCCACTAATCGATTTGCAGGAGACCCACCGGTCCGTATCCGGACGCAATCTGCTCGAAAGTTTTCATGACGCGCAGCAGGCTCTCGATCAAGCTCTAAATCTTTTCAGTCTGGGATATCTGCCCGTCGATCAGCGGTGCCTGGCCGAAAATCTGTATTGGGCAATTTGCCGCCGTGTGCAAAAGCTGGCGCGCGAGCTGGACTTCATCCCTGAGGATCTCGAAGGCCTCGACGCCGCGCTCTCCGACACTTACTTCTGCAACTTCTCTCTGTTTCAGAGCATGCCCGATAGTTGGGCCATCAAACAGCTTTTTCCGATCATGCCAATTCACCGGCTCAACGAAAAGCCCACGCACAATGGCGTTTTAGGCGACATTACCTGTGATTCGGATGGCAAAGTCGATCAGTTCATCGACCGGCGCGACGTGAAGAAAACGCTGCCGCTGCATAAGTACGTCGGCGATGCTTACTATCTCGGAGCCTTCCTTGTGGGCGCGTATCAGGAAATTCTGGGCGACATGCACAACCTGTTCGGCGACACCAACGCGGTGCACGTGAGGCTCGGCGAAAACAACGATGTAATTCTTGACGCCGTCATTAAGGGCGATACTGTGCGCGAAGCGCTGAACTACGTGCAGTTCAAGGCTGAGACGCTAGTCGCCCAACTGCGCCGCGATGTTGAAACCGCGGTGCGCGAAGGCCGTATTGGATACGAGGAATCCGGACGCTTGCTTCGTTTTTATGAAGATGGATTGCACGGCTACACGTATCTCGAAGACCCATCGGATGTGTAGCGTCCACAAGATCAGTCTCGACGAGAAGGCGGGAGCATTCGCGGATTACTGGAATCCGCGCGTGATCGCGCGCTTGAATGGCCAGGAAGTGAAGCTGGTGAAGTTCAAAGGCGAGTTTGTTTGGCATGAACATGCCGACGCCGATGAACTGTTTCTGGTGCGAAAAGGCCGCTTTTGCATGCAATTTCGGTCGCATGAAGAATGGATCGAAGAAGGCGAAATGATCGTCGTGCCGCGGGCCGTCGAGCACCGGCCTGTCGCGGAGGAAGAAGTTACGGTGCTGTTATTCGAGCCAGCGGGGTTATTGAATACTGGCAACGTGATCAATGAGCGGAGTGTGAAGGTCCCGCAATCGAGTTGAGTGTTGGGGGATCTTTTGGTGCCCATCGAATTCCACCGCGCGTAACTCGTCAGTTCACGGGCTGTGGTACGCCGTGCTTTTGCACCGCGAGTGCCCCGGTCCGAATGTAGGCGCATCCGCTCGGCACGATTCGCTTCAGGCAATTCTTGTGGAGCGCCGGACTTACTACTAGCTCATACCGAAGGCTATTGACACAGGCGCTCTGTCACGAAATGTGGCTTCTGCTCCTGACCTTTTCCCCAGCCGCCCCGTGACCCCTATCCTGAAACTTTTTCCCTTTTACACGTTGGTTCTGTGTTATCTGGAAGTCGCTGTATCGTCATCCCAGAAACGCAGTGCCGGCAGCCATCGCTTGCAATCTCAGACTCTTAGCACGCACTTCCATGACGCATTCCGAACGTAGTGCGGCAGAAGTATTCCCTTTTGGAAAGGCTGGTCGGCCCAAGGAACTTGATTTGGCAGCGTTATGGCGTCCCCAAGGGGATTCGAACCCCTGTTATCGCCGTGAAAGGGCGGTGTCCTGGGCCAGACTAGACGATGGGGACGTCGCAAGGCGTGTCGAACCTCTTTAATGTACACTTTTTCGAAATATCGGTCAATTGTACATTCCCGCACCCTGCCACGGTCCCCGATTCGTTTGCTTGCCGCATCTTGGTTTGGCATGGGAAATGCAAAGTAATGAGTGTTGCAACTAGGCGCCAGACTCGGAAGCAACCGCGCTTCGCCTGAGGCGCTGCAAAAATTTTGAAAAGGGGTACACCAATGAAACTTAATACACTCTTGACGTCAGTTGGCGTCATGATCGCCGGTTTTGCCGCCCTCTCGGGCACCATGAAAGCGCAGGGCCCTATGTATGACAAGGTCATCGTCGATCTTCCGTACCAGGTCACCCTTAATGACACCGTTCTTCAACCCGGTCACTACGTGATCCGTCAGTTTGAATCCGTCGCCGGTGGCAGCCGCATTCTTCAGATATATACCGACAACGGCATGAAGCTGAAGACCACTACGATGACCATTCCGGCCCTCGACAACAATACGCCAGAGAACACCAAAGTGATTTTGCATCACTACGGCAACGATTACTATTTCGACAAAATCTGGATCCAGGGCAAGAACTACGGCTACGAATTCCCGTTGCCTGATGCTGTGAAGTCTCGCCAGCGTGAAAAGATGGAACCGTACACGGTGGCCGCGAAGTACGAGCCGACCAGCCAGACTACGGAAACTGTCGCTAGCAGCGAAACGACTACAACCACGCCGGCACCCGTTGCCGCTGCTGAGGTCGCGCCTACGCCTGCTCCGGTCGCGTCCACCACGGACACCACGACGACCACGACAACTGCTCAGAACACCGCCCCGGCGGATACTAGCAGCAACACCGGGAACTCTGGCAGCAACACCAACACTATGCCTCATACCGCCGCCGACTGGCTGGGTATGCTTCTTAGCGGTGGCGTTCTCTCCGGCGCCGGACTCATGTTACGCCGCGCAGTTCGCTAACCTGAAGTTGTTTAACCCAAAAGGAGTGCGCGGTTTCGCGCACTCCTTTTTTTTTATACGCTACACTTTAGTCGCGATGAATCGACCATGAAGCGCCTTGCCATTATCGTTGCCTGGCTCATGCTTGCCGTCGGCGGGTACGTTGCGGTGACCGGTCTCCGGGAATATTGGGCATCCCGCTCTGGGCAGACTGAGGCCGCCCAATCGTGGAACGCACCCGAAATTGATTCTGCCGACTCCAATCCAGTTCCAGGTTCGATTCCGAAATCGGACAGTTCCCCTTCCACTAACCGTGTACAGCCAGGGGACTCGGTTGCCAAACTCTCAATTCCACGACTCTCAGCCGTGCTTTATGTCGTCGAGGGGACAGATGATAAGTCGTTACGCCGCGGTCCCGGACACATGCATGGCACTGCGCTGCCGGGCGTTTCCGGCAACTGCATCATCGCCGGCCACCGGGACACTCATTTCCGCGTCTTAAAAAATATCGAGAAGGGGGACGAGATCATTCTAGAAACTCATGCGGGCACTTATCGTTACAAGGTCAACCTAATTAGCGTGATTTCACCCAACAACACAGCTTGTCTTAAGCCCACCTCGAACGCCGTGCTCAATCTGATCACCTGCTATCCATTCCACTTCGTGGGATCCGCCCCGAAACGCTTTATTGTTCACGCAGACCTAGAAAGCTAGGGCCCGGTTCACGCCACCCTGAGTCGAACGGGTAAAATATCAATTCATGCTCGCCACGAAGCAAGACTTCTATCGCATCCAGAAATTGCCGCCTTACGTTTTCAGCGTCATCAATGAAATGAAAGCTAAGGCACGCGCGCGGCAGATGGATGTCGTCGATCTGGGGATGGGCAATCCGGACGGCGCTACGCCACGGCGCGTGGTGACCAAGTTGATTGAGGCTGCGCGCAATCCGCGCAACCATCGCTACTCGCAATCGAAAGGTATCCCCCATCTTCGCGACGAGATCGTGAAACGCTACCGCGCCAATTACGGCGTGGAACTCGATGCCGATAGCGAAGCCATTGTCACCATCGGCGCTAAGGACGCGCTCGCGCACCTGTTGTTCGCGACTGTCGGTCCGGGCGACGTCGTGGTCTCACCGAATCCGGCGTACCCGATACACCAATACGGCGTCATCATGTCCGAAGGCGAAGCGTGTATGCTGCCAATGCCGGATAGCGCCACGTTTCTGAATCGGCTGGAGCACCTGTATAAGACGGGCAAGCCCCCGCGCATGATTCTGATTTCGTTTCCGCACAACCCCACGACCACGTGCGTCGACCTCGATTTCTTCCGGGACATTGTGCGGCTGGCTGCCCACCACGGCACCTATATCATTCACGATTTCGCTTATGCCGATATCGGTTTCGATGGCTACCAGGCGCCGAGTATTCTGCAAGTGGATGGGGCGAAAGAAATCGCCGTGGAAATTTTTTCGCTGTCTAAGTCATACAACATGGCGGGGTGGCGCGTTGGATTCTGCCTGGGAAACCAGGAGATGATCGCGGCGCTGGCGCGCATCAAAAGCTATCTCGATTATGGCGTGTTCCAGCCCGTGCAGATTGCCTCTATCATCGCGCTGCGCGAATGCGAAGAAGATACTAAGAAAATCTGTGCTACATACCAGCGCCGCCGCGACGTGCTGGTGTCGGGATTGAATCGCGCCGGCTGGCCGGTCGAGTCTCCCCGCGGTTCCATGTTCCTCTGGGCGCCCGTGCCGGAGAAGTACCTCGAAGGCGGCTCACTCGAGTTCGCAAAAATTCTGATGGACAAAGCGCTGGTCGCGGTCTCACCGGGTATCGGGTTCGGGCCGCTGGGCGAGGGTTACGTGCGCTTCGCGTTCGTCGAGAACGAGCAGCGTATCCGGCAGGCCACGCGCGCGATTCAGCATTTCCTGAAACAGGCGTGAAGATCGGGTTCGTCACGACCTTCGATGCGCGGGAGGTCGGGCACTGGTCGGGAACGCCGTACTTCATGGCGAAGGCGCTTAAAGACCAAGGCGCTGTAGTTGAGTTCATTGGGCCGCTATCGGAAAAGGCGTCGGCGTTTTTTAAGGGCAAGCAAGCAGTTGCCAAGCTGTTGCGCGGTCAAAACTATCTGCGTCATCGAGAGCCGGTGATCCTGCGCGACTACGCGCGTCAGATTCAGCGGCATCTCGACGGGTCCGGCTGTGATGTGGTCCTAAGCCCCGGCAGTGTTCCCGTGAATTATCTGGAGTGCCGCCAGCCCATCGCGATCTGGGCGGATGCCACGTTCGCGCGGATGCACAACTACTACGACAACTTCAGCCATCTTACCCCCGAAAGCGAGCGCGACGGCCACACCGCCGAGCAACTCGCGCTCGACCGCTGTCGGCTGGCTGTGTACTCGTCTGAATGGGCCGCCGCCTCGGCGCGGGAGAGCTACCACATCGCTCCCGAGAAGCTGCAGGTAATTCCGTTCGGCGCGAATGTCCCGTGGCGGCCGTCGAGTTTAGAAATCGACGAGCTGATCCGGGGTCGGGCGAGCGGCACTATCCGCCTGTTATTCGTCGGGGTTGATTGGGTAAGGAAAGGGGGGCCGCTCACGCTCGCTATCTTGAAGGAGTTGAACCGGAACGGAAGGGCGGCCGAGCTGACCGTGATCGGGCCTGCGAGGAACAAAGGTGGGCCTCTGCCGGCAGGGGTTAGGTGGCTAGGCTATCTTGATAAAGCTAGCTCGGAAGGAAGCCGCCGCATTTACGACGAACTGGCGCGCGCCCATTTTCTGCTTCTTCCCACGCAGGCAGATTGTTCGCCAGCCGTCCTGAGTGAGTCAAATTCGCTTGGCGTGCCGGTGTTGGCCCCGGCCATCGGTGGCATTCCAACCATTCTGCAAGATGGCGTGAATGGATATTTGCTAACGGCGAATGCGGGCGCTGAAGAGTACAGCGCCCGCATTGTGTCTTGTAAGAACTACGATAACCTTGCGCGGTCCGCGCACCAGGAATTTGAGACCCGGTTAAACTGGCGAACGGCCGCCGCAAAACTGCTGGCTCGGCTGGGTTAGAAATTCAGCCGCAGCGATAGCTGAATCTGGCGAGACGCGCCCAGACCCACGGTGCGCTCGACGGTGGAGCTGATGATTCCGAAACCGCCGCCCGATGTCGATCCGTTGTATGGGTGCCCGGGCTGCAAACGGTTCGCGCCCGTACCGAGGTTGTTTGCCAGAGTGATTGGGGGGTTAGCGAAGTTAGCGTGGTTGAGGATGTTATAGGCTTCGGCCCGAAATTCGAAATTGATTCTTTCGGTCAGGGGGAACCGCTTGTGCAAGGTCAGATCGAACTGCGACAGACCAGGACCGTGCAGCGTGTTGCGACCGTAGTTTCCGAAAGTGCCCGGAGCCGGTATGGCGAATGCCGCGGGATTCAGGAAAAACCGTTTGTCCCCAGTATGGAGAAACGGATCCACGCCCAAAACCACATCGGGACGCCGAACCGCGCGCGACGCGCCGCCGCCGGGGGTGTTGATCACCGCCACTGTGACGGGCCTGCCGCCCACTAAAATGGGAGCATTCACGACGCTGCCGTCACGAGTGTCAATGTAGACCACGTCGTTCCGGATAACGCGGAGATCGAGCGGCAGGCCGGTGCGTCCATTGAACACACCGCCGATTTCCCAGCCGCCTGCCACTACTTCCGCGACAGAATTCATGCTGTTGCCATATTTGCGGCCACGGCCGACGGGAAGCTGATAAAGAGCGGTCACATTGGCGCTGTGACGGACGTCAAACGCGTTGTTACCGCGATCCAAACCGAAGTTGTAAGGGCTAGCCGCGGTTTGCGCTTCGTTCGAGCCGCCGCTGTTGCCGATGCTGTGTCCGTAGGTCCACTGCCCAGCCACGGTCAGCCTCCGGCTGAAGCGGCGATTGAGCGTAGTCTGCAACGAATCGTAGTGGTCGGTGCCGCCGCTCGTCTTATAGTCGATTTCGGCGAAGCGGCTGCCAAACTGCCGTGTTACGAGTGCCGCGCCAGTTTTCGGGTTCGTTGCTACTCCCGTGATCAGGTTAGCGATGCTGCGAAGAAACAAATTCCTTCCCTGGCTTCCAACGTAAGCCACGGTCAAGACCGCATTGAACGGCAGTTGCTGCTGGATTGACGCGGTATAGGAAAGAACCTTCTCGGGAATGGTGTAGCCCGGAGCATAAGCACGAAGGGAAATGCCGGCTTTCGGGTTGTTGATATTGAAAGCGGATATGAGCGCAAGCCGGTTAACCGGATAAGGGGTGCCGGCTGGAAGACTGATATTCGCGCGGTCACTTTCGATCGGCTGAATTTCATCTTCCACCTGGCCTGGGCCGTAGTAATAACCGGCGCCGATCCGAAACACGGTCTTGTTATATTTCTCCGGAGAAAAGCTGAATGCGAGCCGGGGCGCAAAATTGGTTTTGGAGCTCTTGAAAAACTGCCGAGTCGGTGGATCGATCTGGCCCGTAACGATGTTGAAGATCACGTCGCGATGTTTGGCCTCACGCAACGGAGTGTAGTACTCGTAGCGCATGCCGTAACTCATGGTCAAGTTCGGCCGGATCTTCCATTCATCCTGTGCATAACCGATGTACCATTCCGCTTTCGCGAAGCGGTTACCGGTCACTCCGCCGTTAAAAGGGCTCGGAGCGCTTACGTCGCCGACGACGCTGACAGAGCTGGTTTTGTTTGCCAGGAAATCGGCGATGTTGCTGAAGGTGTACGTCGTGCCGCCCAACCGATCGGTGTAGAGCCGAATAGCGCGCATTTCGTAGCCGAATTTCATGTTGTGATTCCCGTCGACCCAGCTCAAATTGTCGATACCGGAGAGGGAGTAATTGGTATAAGGCTGCCCGCGGCCATTGGTGGCGCTGTTGGCGCGAACCAGTCCGCTTGGGGTGGCGATACCCGCACTCGTTCCTTGCCCGCCAATGCCCGAAAGAACCGAGGATCCGCCAATCACCAAAGTCGTGGCGGACAAATCAACGCCGGGAATCTGGGGAGCGATGCCGCTGGCGCGGGTTTTGGCTCCGTTGAAGCCGAATTTGGTCTCATTGATTACCGAGGGGCTCAAAATCTGCTGCAAGCTGACAATGCCATTTTGCGGAGCCGCGGTAGCCCGAAATGAACTGCCGGTCACGTCGAACGGCGCGGTGGAAATTCCCTGGTCGCGGAAATACCGCGTGTAGAAAACGAGCTTATCGCTGATTCGGTAGTCGAAACGAATACTCCCCGAATGTTCGTCGACTTTGTTGGCGCCGACGAGTTGAGCGACGTCGAAATCCGGGTTGGCCGTGTGTTGAATGCCTATCGGGTAGGCGGCCAGCAAGGGTTGAATCGCTGGCACCGCACGCAGGCGCGCGGAGGCGCTAGGCACTTGGCCGATGAAGTTGGCGCTGGCGCGTTGCAGAAGACCCTCATAACTGCCAAACACAAAAGCCTTATCGCGAATGATGGGACCGCCGAGCGACGCGCCAAACTGATTCAGGCGGAGCGGAGTGACACCGCCGCGGTCAAAGAAATTGCGGGCGTCGAACGCGTCGTTGCGAACATATTCGAAAAGTCCGCCATGAACCTGATTTCCGCCGGATTTTGTGATGATGCTGATTTGGCCGCCGGTGCCGGTGCCGTACTCGGCCGGGTAGTTGCTGGAATCCACGCGGAACTCCTGCACGGTTTCGAGGCTGGCTTGCAGGCGAAAGGCAGAAGAAGATTCACCATTCAAATTGCCCGGGGAAGAATCGATGATGGAACCTCCCTCGATACCATCGAATCGAACCGCGTTCTGCTGATTGGCGCGACCGCTAAAGCGAATGTTGTCGTAGGTTCCGCCACCGGCCGTCTGGGCACCGGGCGCGAGTAAGTACAACTGCGAAAGCTGACGCCCGTTCAGCGGCAGGCTGGCCACTTCCCGCTCACTGACATTGGCGCCAATGCGTGCTGAACTGGTATCCACCACTGCCAAATCTCCACCCGAGACATTAACCTCCTGCGTCAAGGTCGCGGGCTGAATGGTCATATTCACTTGCCGCTCCTGACCCACGCTGAGGATGATCCCGTGGCTCTCGTTGGGACCCAATCCAGGCGCTTTAGCGCTTATCGAGTAGGGTGCCGGGTTCAAGTTGGTAACAATGAAGTATCCGTTTTCATTCGTTAAAACGTTGCGCCGCTCGCCAGTCTTTTCGTTTTTTACATCGATGTTGGCGCCGGAGATAACCGCCCCCGCGGGGTCGGTGACAGTTCCCACTATCCTGCCTGCATCGGTTTGAGCCAGTGCGACAAAGCACAGGCCGACATTAAGGGCCAAAACGGCCGTGGCTATTCGTAATTTCATAGGTTGTTTTATGGCTTGCAACCATTGAGGTTACAAAGGCGAGGGTTACAGAACGATTACGATTTGGTGAAGAATACCGGTCTATTCGACGTCGACTGTCACTTTCACTTCAACCGTTTTCGGAGCAAAACAAGCTGAGTCATTGCAAGCCTGGAAACGGATCTTGCCAGTCATCGTGGATGGTCCCGCGGGAGCGCTGGACGAAGCCTTGAACTTGGTCGAGATCTGCATCGCGCCGCTGATTACGGAAAGGGGCTTCTCCGAGAAGGAGTACTTCTGGAGATGCCCTTTGGGGTAATCGACATCGACGGGCTCTAAAACTCCCGGGGCCCACGTGAGTTTCAGCGGGATCAAATAATCTTCGCTCGGGGTGTGGCTGTTGGCGTGGAAACCCTCGTTCAGCGAGGCCGCGAGCTTCAACGTCGCCGTGCCGCCACGCTTCACCTTCAGCTTGGACGGCTGAGCCACAGTGAGAACCGGGCTACCTTGTGCGAACGTAAGCGGCAGGAGCGATAAACACAGGCTGCCGCGAAGCAGTATGCGTCTGCAATAGTTTTTCAATGGCATCCTCAAAGTCCTGTTTACTGGCCACACCGACGTGCACGGAGGCGATCTTGCCGTCGCGGTCGATAAGCAACGTGGTTGGCAGCGCGTCGAGGCCGCCGTACTGCTCTTCGATTTTGCTATCGGCAACCATCACGCGGTAGTTAATTCCTAAGTCCTTGACGAAAGGCTTCACGGAAGTCCAGCCGTCTTCATCCATGGATACGCCGAGCACTACCAAACCCTTGTCTTTGTGCTTGCGCTCGAACTCTATGAACCAAGGAATTTCGATTTTGCAAGGCCCGCACCAAGTGGCCCAGAAATCCAGAAGTACTACTTTGCCCTTGAAATCGGAGAGCTTTACGGGGACGCCGTTGGCATCCTTCAAATTGAAGTCGGGGGCGGTTTTGCGGTCCTTGTCGGGTCTCACCGATTGTGCGTTTACCGAACGCGATGGCGAACAAGCCGTTAACGCCAAAAGAGCACATGCCGTTCCTACCCGCAAAAGCTGAAATCCAGACACGATAGCTCCTTGATTCAATTATACCGGGATCGCGCCTTTGAGTAGGTGGTCGCGGAACCAGGCGCGGCGGCGCTCCCGATGCCGAGAGGCAAGCGTGAACTCGGGATGGACGCTGCGTTCGGCCAAGATGAATGCCCCTGAATCGCAGAAACTTTCGCAGCAGTACTCCCGCCACTTGCGGTTGCGCGCGAGGCGGTCGGAGCTGGCTAGCAGCTTCTTCCGCGATTCAGCCGACCAACCGAGTTCGCCGCGCGCTCTCGACTCCATCTCCAATTGGAGCAGCCTCTCGAACGACAGGCGCGACGGATTCCCGAGACGGTTCCAGGTGAAGTGAAACACCTCATGCAGAAAAATGCGCGCGAACTCATCGCGGTCGCGCTCGAGCGCGCGATCGAGAATCATCAGGCGGCGCCGCAGGAAGGTGGCGGCGTGAACTGCCGTGCCCGTCGGATGGAGTTGGCCGCGACGGACTCGCGGATCGTCGTGGAATTCGACCCGAATTGCGCTTCCGGCGAGACAGAGGATGGTTACTGGGGCTTGCTTTGCGCGAATAAGATCACCGCCATTTTGCCATCCGTTTCGAGGTTGTCGCCGGTGGCGTTCTGGCTAAGGGTGGGGGCTTCGGGGCGTTCCACCAAAGCGAGCGAGGCGACCTTGCCGGCGTAAAGAAGATCGTTTGTCACTTTGGCGCGTTCCAGATCGATCCGCGGATCGATCTTGTGAATGAATGTCTGGTTTTGCTCCGAGAAATCGATTCCGATGTCGTGCGTCGCGGAGCAGATCCAGACGGGAAGATCTTGGAACATCGCATTGCTGCGCCAGATGCGGAGATGGTGCCGCTGGGCGAAGGTGTTGTTGCCCTTTTGGAAAACCAGGTAAGGAGGCTGTCCGTTCCACCAAAGCGTTGAGACCGGTGCTTCTTTGTATCCGCGCTGCTCAATGATGGCGCGCGCGGTCTCCAGCTTCGATTGCCCGGAAAGAGCGGCGGCTGTGCCCCACCCGGCTGCCTCGAAGCTCTCGCGGAGCTGCTGTTCGGTGCCGATATACATCAGGTTGGTGATATCCGAAGGCTTTCCGGAGTTCGCGGCGAAGGTTCGAAACGCATGGCGATTTACCAAGTCGATGAGCTGCGATTCCGCCGGGAACGGCTGGAGATGAAGGGGATCGACGGGCGCGGCGATCAACTCCAAGGGGGCAGTGAGCTTGAGCGTAAGCTCGACTCCGGGGTCGTATTCGACTTCCGGATCGACCGGCTTCACCACCATGCTCTTGGCGGCCTGAAGGATCTCGGCGAACCCGCCGTACTTTTGGCTGAGCTTGTTAATGCCCTGATCGATGCGAGAGGTCAGTGTCTCCGAGCCCAGGATACCTAGGATCTTTCCGGTGGAAGGATCAACCGACTCACGGGCATTGTCCACACCGGCGACCACTGCGCTTAGCTTCGACACTTGCTTTCCTTCTACAAGTTCGTTGAACGACAGCAGCACGCTGGCGCGGGTTTTCTCGGCGGCGGGCGCGGCGTCTTTGATGGTGCCGACCAACTGGCTGCCAGCAGGAATCAAGATGCGGCCATTCAGTATCACAGGCGATATGACCACGGCGTGGACGACCTGCTTCGGTTGCGAAACGTTTGAAGCCACGCGATCGGTAAGCCGGACACTCAACTCCGTTCCGACCGGAATCTCCACCGCGAGGAGGCGAGCGACGAGAGCGAGAGAAAGCGCGAGCCGCATAAGTTACTTCGCCGTAAGCTCGGCGACCGGTCCAGTTACGTCTTCAATCCGGATCGTAATCTTGCGACGTGACTGGAGGTCGGCCTCGGGCATGGTGAACTGCCAGGCAACCATCCGGTCGATGGACTGATGCGGCGGCACGTGATCGCGAGCTTTCAACGCCTCATTGAATCGGTCACCAAGGAGCGGGTAGTACTGAAAGAGGTTAGCTAAATCGGAGGCGGCGATCACATTGCCTGAATCCGACGATCCATCTTTCTTCTCAAGAGCCAGATCGATGCTGCGGATGGTCATGGGAAAGTCGGCGTTGTTCGAAAGCCGCAGATCGACGACCAAGGCAGAATCGGCATCGTCCAATTTTTGCGTACGCACTTTCAAGATGGAACCGGTCGGCACCAGGTGTGCCCCTTTACTAGATTGCAAGACATAGGCCACGATGGCGATAACGACCACGATGCCAACGCCGAATGTGACGAGAAGTCCTTTGCTCATAAAGCTTAAGATGATCATATCGAATGGCGTCCGAGAAGATTGGTCTGCTGATACATGCTGAAGCGGGTCCCGGTATTATGCACCGGCTGACCGGGGTGATTGCGCAGCACCTCGGCGACATCACATCCGTGGCAATTCTGGATCAGGGCGAAGAAGACGCGCACATTTATTTTGAGGTGATCGCGCCGGCGGGGGGCACCATGCTGGAGGATTTGCGGCTGCTTCCGGTGGTCAAGGAAGTGGAGATAGTGAAGAGCCTCGACCGGATCTACGGCAAGCGCATCATCATCATGGGGGGCGGGGCGCAAGTCGGGCAAGTGGCGATCGGCGCCGTATCGGAAGCGGACCGGCACAATATCCGCGGCGAGCATATTTCGGTGGATACTATACCGCTGGTTGGAGAGCAGACGCTGGCCGACGCGGTGCGGGCCGTGGCGCGGCTGCCGCGCGCGAAGGCGCTGGTATTAGCCGGGGCGATAATGGGTGGCGAGATTGAATTGGCGGTGAGGGAAGTTCGCGCGAAAGGCTTGCTGGTAATCAGCCTGAACATGGCCGGCAGCGTACCGGAAGCCGCCGACCTGGTGGTGACCGACCCGGTTCAAGCTGGTGTGATGGCCGTGATGGCCGTGGCAGACACCGCCAAATTCAACATCGAACGGCTGAAAAGACGAATATTTTGAAGCTTAGCGGATAAGCAGGGAGTACTCGCGCAGGGCGTCGGAACCCGGTCCGTATGCCCGGACGAAATACGAACCCGCCGCGAGCCGCGGCTTCGCGACGCTGTGCAAAGTCACTCCGTCGGGAGAGGCGAACCCTTCCCAGATGGACTTACCGGAATTATCAACCACCTGCAAACGGTACTGGGCGAGCAATGGAAGCCCTCGCGCGTCAACAAAGAGATCGAGAGGACGATTGGCAATTCCCGCCCGCGATGGTGTTTCGCCGCGCATGGCAAAGAGGTCAACGCGTACTGGGGTGTTGGATGCTCGGTTCAGAAATTGATTTCCGGCCACTCCGAGGAGGGCGAGAGCGGCGATGGGCGCGAGGGTCCAGCGAGCTGAAGCAGCATGCAGCCAATCTTTATATTTCGATGCCACGGGCGCGGTTTGCGCGGAGGCGCGCATGGCGCCCCTCATGGCTCGAACGTATACGTCGATTGCGTCCAACTGAACGCGACAAAGACCGCAGACCAACAGGTGCTCCTCTAAAGACGCGACCTCCGAATCGGGCAGACGACCCAAGGAATATTTTTCCAATAGCTCCTCATCAACGTGATTCAAATCCAAATCCATCATCAGTATCTCCATCGTCTTACCCCAAATAACATCCTTGCCAATAATGTGCGAGGGAGTTAGAAAAGTCTCAAACTTTTTTCAAATCAGATCCGCGGAATTCGCCTTTTCGTGCTAGCTTCCGCCGGCCCATCTCTCCAAAGCGCGCTTTGGCCCGGGATTTCAGCAGCCGAAACTGCGTATCGGTCAACCCCATATCGCGGCAGATACTCTCCTGGGATTCTTCATTCAAATAGAATCGGGTGAGAATCTCGCGATCACGACGGGACACACCTTTCAAAACCGAGACAGCCAGTTGCTCCTGCTGCCGGTTTACGGCGGAGGATTCGGGGTTCAACTGATGGTCGACGACGGCGTGGCCGGTTTCGATGTCAACCTGCTGGCGCCGGGTCTGCACCGCATTGTCAATGTGGCCGGCGATCTGGCGGCGGACAATGGTTCGGACAAAGCCCATGAGGCGTTCAGGCTCGCGAAGATCGCCGCGCAGGATAGCCTGGACCACAATGACAAAGCAGTCGTGAACCTTGTCATCCAAGTCCTGCGGTCCGAGCTGACGGCAGAGATAATAGCGAATTCCTTTGGAAAAGACCCGGTAGAGTTCTTCCATTCCGGAAGCGTCATCAGCCTGGATACGATCTACAAGGGCGAGCCAGTTAGGGGCGGCAACGACCGGTGCTTCAGTCACAATATACATGTCAGGAGTTCCCCACAAGAAAATAGCCGGCCCAATAGGAGGGTTTCGCCCTCCAGGCGCTGGAATGCAGCATGTCGAGGCGGGTTTGAAACAGGGCTTGTGCCGCGCCCTGGCGCGGCGCAGCCCGAAAGTATCGATAGAACGTCCGCAGAAAGACACCGGAGTCGTCCAAGGTATCCCACTGGGTTGCAAGCACGGCCGCGGAACCGGCGCCAATCCAAGCGCGGGTGAGGCCCATGAGACCGGAAGCGGGAAGGGCTTTGGCGTTTCCCGATTCGCATCCGCTCAAGACCACCAAAGACGCAGCCACGGGATGCAGCACGATTTCATCGGGGCCTAGCAACTCCGGCGACCCCTGGGAAGACAGCGTCATGGCGATGACGCCGGAATCGAAGCGCTGGGGGGCTCGGACGAAGTGGGTAGCGAAGTGAACGATGGAGGGCTGCAACGTGAGAGCGTCGCGCAGGCGCTGCTTGGTGGCGTTGGCCCCGAGGAGCACGATGCTGCGGCCGCCGCCGGCGTCCCAATCGCGAGCGCAGGAGGCGACTTCTTTACCCGAACCGGCGAGGCGTTCGAGGTTGAACTGGGGAGATTGGGCGAAAGCCGAGAAGAGAGAACCGCGCCAGCGCCCGTCGGCAGTATTGTAGATGGGATCCCCGATTCCGACGAAGCGGCCGTTGAAATCGGGGGGCGCGGCGCGATTCATCATGAGCGCCCCAGTGGTGATCTCGATGACATGTTCCTGGGCGAGATAGACGGGGTGGTTCTCGCGATGGGCGACGACGAGGGCCGGGAACGGAACGGGAAACAGATCTTCGTCGAGCGCGAGCAGCCAGCGGTGCCGATTGCGCGATTTCAGTTCGACATCGCCGAATAGCACATTGAAAAGCGCTTCTCCCAAGGGAGCGGCACGGGGATCGTCGTTGCGAACAGCGGCTGCGAACTGCTTAATATCGCCGGAAATTTGCTGCTTCGAGGGAAGGCGGTGCAGGGTGATGCGGTCTGAGGTGACGGCCCAAAGCCAGGAGCTGGGCTGCGCCAAGCGGAAACTAAAGAGAACCGCATCGGGCCCTAACGCTGAGCGAGCGTGCGCCAGGGGGTGCCGGGCGGCCGGTCCATCGTCGGATCCAGCGACGGACTCAAACTCGGAGAGAGCGGTGCGCAGACGGCGCACGCGATTGCGGTCGTCCGGCGTGCCGGTCGTATATAAATCCCGTTCGGCGCTCTGGAGCTGCGGCAGGATTTCCCAGTAGCGTGAGGAAAGGCGATTGCGCCAATCGTCCAGGCGGGGAAGCAGAGCGCGGAGGCTGGCGGCGCGGTTAGATTCGGCGGCCTCAAAAGTCTCCGCGACCAGCCGGGTATCGCCCGTTTGGAGATAGAGGCGAGTTCCGGCATCGACGAGGGCGGCGTGAATGGGTTCCAGATCGCCTTCGAGGAAGACGCGATTTTCATCGCTGGGGATTACGTCCATTTCATTGGCGAGTTGCAGCGCGACACGGAGGTCCGCCAGCGCCTTGGGAAATTCGCCCTTTTTGGCGTAAATTTTGCCGCGTCCGTAATAGAACGACCAAAGCGGGTTGGTGGTGGGTGAACTGCGCAGAAGGGCCATGGCAGCGTTCGTGAGAACGAGGGCCGATTGCAAGTCACCCTGATCGGCACGCAAATCCGCCAGGTTCATATAGGACCATTCGAGATCACTTAACCGAAATTCTTTACGGAGGCGGAAGGCTTCGGTGAGGGCGCGGTCGGCTTGGGGGAACAGGCCATGACGGTGGAAATTATTGCCGACAAGATCCAACGCCACGGCGACGGTTTCTGTATCACCGACACTTTCGGCGGACTCGATGGCGCGGTCGAACAAGCGAAGCGAATCAGGCAGCTTATTCTGACGGCCCAGGATATCGGCAAGCTGAACCTGTAATTTAGCTTGGGTCTTAACGTCGTGCGTGAGCGCGACGGCGGCCAAACCTTTTTCGGCGGCGGTGGTGGCGTCGTCGAGGTTTTCCATTTGCTTATATAAGCTGCAAATGTTGCTATTTAAGCCGCCTAATTTGGAAATATCATGGGCTTTTTCAGAAAGATTTCGTGCTTCAAGAAAAGAATTGAGCGCTAGGCGGTGATGATGCGAGGCGAGTTGGCAGCCGCCGATGTTATTCAGAGTCTTGCGGAGTAAATTGGCGTTCCCCTCGACGCGCAATTCGCGCAGTGCCTGCCGGTAGGTATCGAGGGCAACTTCATAGTGACCGGCGCGATGCTGTTCCAAGCCCTGCGCGAAGAGCACGGTGCCCGTCGGTAAACTGGCAGAAAGGACGTGGACAGATAGACTTAGAAGGAAGGATAGTGCAAAGATGACCCAAAATTTCACGGTGATAGCACTAAAGAGGGAGATACCGGTGGAACTTCTCAACTTAATTTGGCGCACAGTTCACACCCTCTCGAGGTGATGTACATTCCACATCACCTAGCGAGAGGGTACCAGTTTTTACAGTACTTTTTCGCAACTAATTGCGGGGACTAGGGTTAACGCGCATCTGTTTTGCGACGAAATTCGTAAAACTTACAGACCGAAGATGATGATAATCGGAGGATCGATTCGCATTGCTCTTGCGATTCCAAGTTACACCGTGTGCACGGAGATATTCTTTAATTCCCGGGTGAAAGTGCTGAAAACAAAATGTATTTCGAATTAAATAGTTTGTGACTGTAATTGTTTAGGCGAAGTTTAGGCGGCTTTGAGGAGGCGATTTTGGTGGTCCAGCGCGGATTCAAGCATGGCTTGGTAGCGAAGGTGGGCGTCAATTTTTTCGATTGTCAAAACGAAGCCATAGTCAGCGGGGACGAAGTGCTTGTGGAGTGATTTGAAGAACTTAGCCATGGCCGCGGCGGCTTCGAGGTCGATTTTTTCACGGGCTTTGCGCTCGTTTTGGATGGCGGTGAGCTGGTTCATCGCGTCCTTCATGCCGCGCTGGAGGCGGCTGGTGGCGCGACCGAGGGCGTCGAGCGAGGCGACGTTCTTCTTCAAGACGCGAGGCGCGGTGAGGGCGGCGTGCAGAGCGGGATCGGGCATGAGCATGTTGCCATCGCCGGTCATGTGGCCAAGGGAAAACATGTTTTCGCTCAGGGCGGTGCAGCGGCCGAGGCGC
>JANYJA010000139.1 GCA_025358575.1 Terriglobia bacterium | reverse complement strand
TCCGGTCGCGGACCACGACACGCGCGTGCAGCTTGTCGACAACATCTCGCTGATTCGCGGGGCGCACAATATCAAAGCGGGATTCGAATTCAATCGCACTAGCACCACCCAAACCTTCATCGGCTTTGCTAATGGACGGTTCATCTTCGACAGCGTTGCCGGCTTCATCAATTACGTGAACATTGGGCCAAAGTTTGTGGAGTGCTCGGATGGTTCCACTAACAATGCCGGCATCTGCCCGGCTGGCACCAGCATTTCCGGGCCCCTGCTGTTGTTTCTGCAATTCGCGGGAGTGGGCGGAAAAACAGTGAATCAGGCTGGCACGCAGACCATCAACCAGACCGAGCCGGCGTTTTTCGCGCAGGACCGCTGGCAGTTGCGCCCGAATCTGACCCTGAGTTACGGATTGCGTTGGGAATCTCAGATTGAGCCCGCGCCGATCACACCGCCATCACAAGTTTTCTACGCGCCCTTCATTGGCAAAACTGGATTCCCGTCCAACGGTAAAATTCCTTCCGACATGAACATGTGGCAGCCCCGTCTCGGCATCACGTGGGATCCCGGTAATCACGGCAAGACCGCGATTCGCTTGAATGGCGGCATCTTCAACGCGCGCACGCCGGGGCTGGTGCTGGCCAGTTCGCGATCGACCAATGGCTCGGTTGGACAAACACTCTTCCGGAATTCCAGTTTTAACGGATTCGGTCTAACGCCGCCCGCCTATCCAGAGGTCATCCCCAACGCGGGCAGCAGCGCGCCCGATCATCCGCAGGTTTATGTGTTCGATAAAAACTTCCGCAATCCGCGTATCTATTCGGGAACCGCGGGAATCGACCAGCAAATTGCCGAGGGATTGAAAGCCTTTGCGACTTTCACATACGCCAAGGGCGTTCATCTCTCGCGGTTTGTGGATCGCAACGACTCGGTCTTCGGTTCCCCGTGGTCGACCGGGCTGGGCACGGACGGAAAGAATGGCATCGGGCAGTTGACCACTGTCGAAAGCTCTTCAAAGTCGCTCTTCCGCGGTCTGACTGCCGGGATGGTGAAGCAGTACACGCACCGCTTCCAGTTCCAATGGAATTATCAATACTCCATAGACCGCGCCGACGACGATAATGAGCGCGATCCGTTTTCTTATCGCTACGTGAGTGCCGCTAATTTAAAGCCCGAGTACAACTACTCGGATCGCGACGAGCGCCATCGCTTCAATGCTTTCGGCGTTTGGCAAGCCCCATTTGGATTCGAAGTTTCGCCCCGATTCAGCGCCCACTCGGCACAACCTGTTTCCGTGGCGAATCGCGTTCTCGCCGACGGAACCATTGTGAAACGCAACTCGCTGCGCAAGGACAATGCGTTCACGTCGCTAGATTTGCGGGTAAGCCGAAACTTTAAACTTTCCGAGAAATTCACGCTCGAAGCCATTGCGGAAGGCTTCAATCTTTTTAACAGCAAGAACCTTAAGAAGCCTGAGGTCACCGGCTTGTTATTCAACTTCGACGGCACTCTGCAAAGTGGTCTCGGCGATCCTCGACAGGGACAACTCGGCGTGCGGCTAGTGTTCTAATCGCCCTGCGCCCGGTCAAGGGTAACTTCCCACGGCTGCGGAACACCTTCCGTTAAGCCCTTCATCCGTTGTAGTTCGCGCACCTTATCCGCGGCCTTCTTGCCCGCCAGGAACGCATGATCCGAGTTATAGTATTCCCACTCGCTATATCGGCCCGCCAGAATAATGTCATGGCGAGACAGCCACTCGCGAATTTCCTTAACGCTTTCCGAGCGCCCGTGATCGTAGACCACGTAAGCATACGGCATATCGACTTGATTCGCCGTTAAAATCGGATCGTCTTTCGAGAAAAACCCAACCTTGATGCAATCGTCGATGCAGCGCTGAATCAAATCTTCGCCATCGCAGGGAAGGGGCTTGTATTCCGAGTAAGTGATCTCGCAGGTGAGGCCAAATCCGCCCTTTGGATTGCAGTGCGGGCTGGCGTTCCCCTGCACGAAAATGCGATGAAACACAGAATCTTCCGGATAGTAGATCCAGTGCTTGTCGGTAAGGTTCTCTCGGCCTACCCCGATGTTCACGCAGCGCACCGACACGTGCCGAAGTTTGAGCGCTGCCTCGCGAAACGGTTGCGGCGCTTCCTCGCCCATAGCGCGGATCAACGTGGGAAGCGGCATTGTGCTGATCAGATGATCGTAATTCACGGTGCCGCCATCGTCGAGCGTCACGGTATGGTTCGTAGGCGAAATTCGCTTGACTCGCGTGTTCAGTTTTAACTGGCCTTTCATGTGGGGCAGAAAGCCGTTCATCAAAGCCTGAAAACCGCCACGCAACGGATAACCAAAGCGCGCATTGGGACCCATGGGCTTTCCCACCGGCGAAAGCGCACCCTCTATCATCTCTTCCAGATCGGGCAGCGGAACGCGGCCGCCGAGCCATGACGTTTCCATCTCGCTAAGCGGCACCGCCCAAAGCTTTTTGTTGTACGGGATCGCGAAATGTTTTGCGATTCCCGAGCCCCATACTTTATAGATAAACTCCTCGAAATTTCGCGGTTCGCCGGTGTAGTTATCCGCAAGCGGCGCTGAACTCTCAAGCACGCCGTCAGCACAACAGTCCGTGATTGATTCCGCCTTGCAAACCGACGTGCTGGTGCTGACGTTCTTCCCGTTCGCTTTCGGCGCGCCATTCGCCCCCGGCAAGGCCTTCTTCAATGTGCCGTACCGCGCTTCAATTGCGCCCGTAATACATTCCTTAATCACATCCGAAGGGAGCCCGTATAGCGCTCCCTGGAATGGGTATCGCGTGTATACATGCTTGCTATAGATCCAGGCCTCGCGATCTTGCCAGTGAACGTTATCCCCCAGCAGCATTTTGTAAAGTTGGTGAACGTAGGGGTCGTTCGAAAACATGATGTGGCCGGCATGGTCGAAGGTGAACCCTTTATCTTCGATGGAACGGCACCACCCGCCCACGCGGCTATTCTGCTCCAGCAAAACCGAATCGGCGCCCAGATGGTAAGCCGCGCTGAGCCCCGTAGGCCCCGCGCCAATCACCACGGTGCTTGCCGCGACCTTGGTCTCTCGGGTACTCTCTGCCGTTGCCGGAACAAACATCCCATCCTCCAGGTTTCGATTCTTTCGAACCGCCTTAAAAATTAGATCCTGCATGGCCTTGGCCGTCGCATCCCAGGACGTCCGCGATAGCACATCTCGCATGCCATCAATCCGGGATGCCTTCTCTTGAGCCGAAGCTTGCATCGCGCTTTCGCATGCGGCTGCGAATTCTTCGGGCGTTTCTCCAAGATATACGATTTTGCCGTAAGGTTCGGCTACATCCGTAATCGGAGTGGATACTATCGGACGCTCCGCAACCATATACTCGAGTGTCTTGGTGGGGCTAATAAACTTAGTAGACTCATTGCGCGCGAACGGAAGCAGGCACACGTCCCAGCCCGCCAGAAACTTGGGAAGGTCCGAATATTTCTGTTGTCCGAAATAATGAATGTTACTTTGGCGCGGCAGAGTGGCTGGGTCGATTTTCACCACTGGTCCCACCATCACGATTTGCCACTCGGGGTGCGATTTAGCCAGAGAGTCTATCAGCTTGAGATCCACCCGTTCGTCGATCACGCCGAAATACCCGAGACGCGGATGCGGAAGGTGCTTCTGTGCTTCCGCCTCGACCGATGGACCCTCCAGCGCTTTGGCGTAATGCTTGGCGTCAACACTGCTCGAAAAGCAATGCACGTTCGGGTGGCGGTTTTTCTTGGCACGATAAAGGCTTGGGCCGCCCGTAAAAACCACATCGGCAAGTTTCAGCAGTTTCGCTTCTCGATCCAGCAGCTGTTTTGGAGCATTCAGAAACGCTGAAAGTTCGTCCATGCAATCGTAGATAACTGCCTTTGGCGACAGGCCTTGTGCCAGCGGCAACGCCAGAGGCGTATAAAACCAAACCGCATAATGATTTAGCTTTTGATCCGCCAGGAGCCGTTCGATCAGAGCAAACAATATCGGCATCTGCGCATCGCTGAACCCAGGAGTAGAAATCGGTGTGTGCGGACGACAAACTACGACGTTCTCTTCAGCCTGAATAAACTCCCAATGGGGCTCGGAAACGTCGTCAAAAATCGGCTCTTCTACAAAAACTACACGGTGGTCGGCCGCTAAACGGGAAAGGAGATGCTGAGGACGCTGAAATACAAAATCCCATCGCAGGTGTGAAAACGTAATGATTTCAAACGTCTGGCGCATCCGATTCTCCTGGTTAAGCTGAAAGTTCAGATCTCTGAAGCAGCGCGACAAGGCGTGCTGCTTCAAAGGGAGCAATCGATATGCCAAATGTGAACGTTACTTCATGTTAGATAACGGACAAACCGTTGATTTATATGCAGCCAACGGTTGTGAGCATTCCTTGAACCGCTCTCAATTCAGCTGCGTACTCAACATTCAAAACACGCTGATAGCGCCCCCGCGAATCCAACTTTAAATCCCACAACCCGCTGTTGTGCCAGTGGGTCTTGTCCTGCCAATCATATCGGTCCAGGATCGGATATAGGCAGACACCCTCCAGGGGAACCCCGCTTTTCCGCGCCAGAAGCACCTCCTGACCGATCTCACCGATCCACCGTGCCCGCCCGCACCCGACGTGGCTTGTCTCGGCTATGAAAAGCGGCCGACGATAACGCGCATAAATCTCGGCCAGCAGCCGGTGATACGGAAGCCACCGGTTATCGCGGGGCTCGTCTTCCCACCGCAGGCGCCCTTCGCCTTCCACTTCCCATTGGTTTGAGTGGTAGAAGTTTGAACCCAGAATATCTAGATACTTCGGATGGCCGCCTAACTCTGGAACTGCGCGTCCGGCGATCAAATCCCACGCTTCAAATTGCGACTGGCGGTGCTGCAGCGCGAGCGCTGCAAACTGAGGCTTCAGCCGCGGCGGCACCACGTGAACGGTTGGTTCCGGGTAGATAAAACGAGCCCGCGAATCCACCGACCAGATCGCTTCACAACCCGCAATGGCCGCTCGCACTAACTGAAATTTGATCTCTTCATCGCGCCCAACGGCATAAGGGAACATGAAATCCCTGGACGCCCCCCACGCCAGAAATGAAATTTCGTTCACTGGCGCATAGAACGGAATCTCATCGGTGTGCTCCCTGACAAACTTAGCGGTTGCGGCGCAAAACCGGGCAAACCGGTCTACGAACGCCGTGCTAAAGAGGTCGAGATCGTCCGGCCATCCGTAATGGCATAAATCCCAAATGACCTGTACTCGATTCTCAATCGCCGCATGCAGCATCGGCCCGAACGATGAGAAGTCATAGCTCCCGCCCCGGTCGATTAAGTGCCAGCGCACCGCATCGCGGGCGGTCTTCATCCCAAAACTTTGCAGCCGCCCGTAATCCCCATCCGCTTCAGTATCGTGCTGGACCCCGGCGATCATGTCCTGCCGTTGCCCTGCGGAATTGATATGCGTGGCCGCTTCAAAGCCGCCCATCCAAAACGAACGAAAAAGCGTCGGAGGCGGAAGCCCGCGCGTGTCCGCCGTTTCAACCTCAGCGGATTTGGATTCCAAAGTCGATTCGAGCAATCAGTGTCGGTCCTGCGTTCGGTAGTCTTCCGCGGGCACCAGATATTGGTGCCGCTGGAAATTCATAATTCTCTCCCGCCACGCCCATTCCACCTGCCGGTCTCGGGCCGTCCGCGGACCCCGCGTAGCCAAAGCCATGTCTTCCAGGGGAAACTTAGGCGTGCGGTCCGCATACAGCAGTCCATTGGCTTCCTGGTAAGTATCCGAAAACTGCGTGTAGCAGAATCCACCCAGGGATGGCAACACGCGGACGACATTGAGAAGGCTGGTGTACTTTTCGGCGAACTGCGAAGCGCTGTCGGATCGCGTATAGCCCCACGTCCCCTGCGAATCGGGCGAGAACGCAATCCCCCCAAACTCCGTCAGCATGAGCGGCTGATCCGAACTCGCGGGCGCCCCATCGAGCAGCAGCAACCGCCCTCCGGGTCGCTCCCGTTTAAAAAGCCGCGACAGCACTTCGTCGGCACCGTACCGCTTTCCGATGCGCTCGGGCTGGTCGTCGTAATCGTGGATGCCGATAATGTCCGTCGCCACGCTCTCCCACCCGTCGTTGCCGATCACTGGCCGGGTTGGGTCCAGGGTCTTCGTCAGGTGGTACAGAGCCTTCACATAATGCCGCTGAGCCGGGCTAT
This sequence comes from Terriglobia bacterium, assembly GCA_025358575.1. Lineage (GTDB taxonomy): Bacteria > Acidobacteriota > Terriglobia > Bryobacterales > Bryobacteraceae > JANYJA01. The sequence continues at coordinate 15,599 of JANYJA010000139.1, read as the reverse complement.
CTGGCAAATCCGGCACCCCCCAGGATTCGTTGAAAGGCACCCACGCCACAATGCACGGGTGGCTGGAATCCCGGTCGATGACCGCCGCCCACTCCTTCGCCAGACGCTCGATCGAAGACTTAGTGAACCGGTAAGCGCTCGGCATCTCCTCCCACACCAGCAATCCCAGCGTATCGGCCCAGTAGAGATACCTGGGGTCTTCAATTTTTTGGTGCTTGCGAACGCCGTTGAAACCCATGTTCTTGGCGAGTTCCACATCGCGCCGCAGCGCGTCGTCATCGGGCGCGGTCAATCCGCTTTCGGGCCAATAACCCTGGTCGAGGACCATGCGCAATTGATACGGCCTCCCGTTCAGCACGAACCGGTCGCCCTGCACCCCAATGGACCGAAGCGCCGTGTAACTCCGCGCCGTATCCACCAGTTCGCCGCGCCCGCCCCAGAGTTGCATCTGCACCTGGATCAAAGTCGGCGAAGAAGGGCTCCATAGAAGATCGTTGCGATAATCGTCGATACCCGGATCGGAGAGAGCGATGCGCCGGTGGACTTCCCCGGCGACCACCGCGTACGTGTCGTCCACCACCAGCATGTTGCCGACGTGCATCTTCACATTCAGGCGAAGACCTTCGCGCCGGATTCCGTCCAGCCTAGCTTCGAAACCAATCTCCCATCGCTCCACATTCGGCGTCCACCGCACATAGCCGATGTAGTTCGCGGGCACCCGCTCCAGCCACACCGTCTGCCAGATCCCCGTCGTTCGCGGATACCATATGGAGTGAGGCTCGCGCATCCAGTCTTGCTTGCCACGCGGCTTGGCCAAATCCGACGGGTCGTCTTCGGCGCGTACCACGATCGTGTTTGCCTCCCCGGTTTTGAGGAAATCCGTGATGTCGGCTTCGAACGGTGTGTATCCCCCTTCGTGCGTGCAAACAATACCCTCGTTCACCCAGACGGTGCAAACATAGTCCACCGCTCCAAAATGCAACAGCAGCCTTTTGCCGTCCTTCAATTCCGGAACATCAAAATCTCTTCGATACCACACGGCGCGAGCGAAGTCCGTGTCCCCGATCCCGCTCGCCGACGTTTCCGGAGAGAACGGCACCGTGATCGTTCGGTCCCACGTGATTTGTCCAGGGAAGGTATATCGCGCTTCCCGGTCGAAAGCGAAGTCCCATTTCCCATTTAGTGAGGTCCACTCCTGCCGTTCCAGCTGCGGGCGGGGGTAGGCGTGCGAGATCACCAGTTCGTCTTTGTTAGGTGGGCTGGCGTTTCGTATCGACACTTCGGATTTTGGGGTCAATTTGACGACTCCTTTGCAGCGGATAGGTTAGGACCCGGGTCGGTGCCAGGTCCGGCGGGCACTCTCGCTCATTATAGGACGCGTCCGCCCCGCTTGGCGATACGCGGAGGCAGAGAAACGCGAATTTTAAGAGATTAATTTACTTCAACAGCCGTTGAATGGAGCAATCCGCGTTCCGAACAAGACTGCTTAGATCGAGCATGTGCTTCGGTCGAAACAGTCGCCGTGACCACGGGCTGGTTTTCGGAAACTCAAGTCCAATGAAGTATCCAATTTCCCTGAAGGCACAATATTTTACTCGGCTCTCCAGCCATTTATCGCCGAACGTGAGGCGAACTCCCGTTTTTGGAGCGATCTGCACATCCATCTGCAGACAGGCCCCGCTTGGAGAAATATCTTCAAGCAGAGCTGTCGATGACCTCATCCAGCCAGTTTTGTCCTTCCACTCGACCTGCACCAGATCCGCGCACAAGGCCCGATTTTCGAAGCGTCGCTCCGCCATATAGTCTTTGATCGGCACGGATACCAAAGAAGTATATATGCCCATTTGACCCGGGCCTGTTTGCTTGAATGTGCAAATCGCGGATACCATCACATCAGTGAGACGCGCGCGCCCGACCCTGCTTATGTCATTGCTCGTTGGCACAATAGCTTTCACGGCCGCCTGCGCCAAGAAAAAACACCTGGCGCGAGTCCCCGTTTCGAGCGCTCCCTCCCCATCGCATCCGGTTCTGCCTCCCGAAAATGCTCAACCCGGCGACGTGATTGAAACTGGCCTCGCTAGTTGGTACGGACACCCGTACGATGGCCGCCAAGCCTCCGACGGCGAAATCTACGACATGGAAAAGATGACCGCCGCGCACCGCACCCTGTCCTTTAACACTTGGTTACGCGTCGAGAATGTTGCCAACGGCAAGACCGTGGACGTCCGAATTACCGACCGCGGCCCCTTCATCGGCGGACGTATTCTCGATCTTTCACACGCCGCCGCCCGTCAAATTGAAATGATCGGCCCTGGCACCGCCCAGGTGCGCTTGCGCCTGCTAGCCGCCCCCCAAGTTCCCGAATCCGCTCTCTTCGGGGTGCAGGTCGGTGCCTTTCAACTAAAGGAAAACGCCGAGCGCGCGCGCGCCAATATGGAGCGGACCTACGGCGCTGCGCGCATAGTCGAGCGCCCCGGCGACGCCGCCCTTTATAGGGTCCTGGTCGGCAACGAGCAGACCCCGCAAGCTGCCGTCCAGTTAGGTCGACGCATCCGCGCCGAAAATCCCGTCCCCGAAGCCTTTGTCGTGCGAATCGACTTGAAGTAGCATCACAAAATACCCTTTCGCTGCCTCGCCCTCAACAAAACGATTCCACGTTATTCTTTCATTACTTAAATCCCAACGAAAGGATAAAACTCCCCTGTCCAGCCACCGAATCGGCCCTTACGTCACCACAAAATTCGACACCGAAACTGTTCGCGTCTTCGTTCCCCCTCTGCTGCCTCCCATCCCGCCCGTCCGTCTCGACGGTTTCCAACAGCTCCTCGACCTACATTCGAAAAGAGGCCGTGCTCTCTTCGCAGATTGAGGGAACCCAGTCATCTCTGTCAGACCTCCTGCTTTTTGAAAATGACGAGACTCCCGGTGTTCCCATCGCCGACGTGCAGGAAGTTTCAAACTACGTGTCCGCCATGAATCACGGCCTCGCCCGCCTCCGCGACGGCTTTCCCTTATCGCTCCGGCTCATCCGGGAGATTCAGGGGATCCTACTGTCTGGAGGTCGCGGCGGCGAAAAACAACCTGTGAGTTCCGCCGCACTCAGAACTGGATCGGCGGCACCCGCCCCGGATCTGCCGCTTCTCATCAAGCCGGTTTGGTCCACGTCCAGTTCGAAACCATTCATCCGTTTCTCGATGGCAACGGCCGCCTCGGCCGCATCCTGTCACATTTCTGCTGTGCGAACGCCAGGTTATGGGTGAGCCCATCCTCTACCTGAGCCTCTATTTCAAGACCCACCGGCCCGTATATTACGATCTATTGGACCGCGTTCGCCAAAAAGGCGATTGGGAGGCCTGGCTGCATTTCTTCCTCACGGGCATCCGCGAAACCGCCGACCAAGCCGCCAACGCCGCCCGCCGCACCGTCGCCCTCTTTGACCAGCACCGCAGGCAAATCGAATCGCTGGGCCGCCCAGCCGCCTCCGTGTTCCGAATCTTCCAGCACCTGCAGCGCAACCCGATCGTCTCCATCCCCGCCACTGCCCGCAAAATCGGAATCTCCGCCCCCACTGTCGCGAAATCCTTGGAACATATGCGCCGCCTGGGCATCCTCCGCGAGACCACTGGCCGCGAACGCCACCGTCTCTTCGTCTACGAATCCTACGTTGCCATTCTCAACGAGGGAACCGAGCCTTTTCCGCAACTTCCCTGAGATTTTTCCTCGCTCGGCGAAACCTATTTGGAAAGGTCCGTCATGCCCATCAACCCGTTTCCTGCTTATGCTCCACCCTCTATCGTGGGGCAGTCTCCGCAGATCCAGCAAATTCGGCGGATGATCGAAAGGGTAGGCAAATCCCGCTCGCCCGTGCTGATTCTCGGCGAAACCGGCACTGGCAAGGAAGTCGCCGCCCGCGCGCTGCATCAGGCCGAGCCCCGCGGCAGCTTCATTCCCATCGATTGCGGGTCGCTCGTCGGTCCCCTCATGGAGAGCGAGCTATTCGGTCACGCCAAAGGCGCATTCACTGGCGCTTCCGAAACCAAAAAGGGACTCATCGAGCTGGCAAACGGGGGAACTGCCTTCTTCGATGAAATCGGCGATCTGCCGCTTGAATTGCAAGTCAAACTTCTGCGCCTCCTCCAGGAGCGCGAGTATCGGCCCGTCGGTTCCCTGGCCTGGCACAAAGTGGACATTCGCGTCATCGCCGCCACGCATCGCAATCTTGTCCAGCAGGTCGAGCGCGGCCTTTTTCGCCAGGATCTTTTCTATCGGCTCAACGTCATCGCCCTCCGGCTTCCCCCTTTGCGCGAACGCAAAGAAGACATCCCCGCCCTGATCGAAAGATTTCTCGCTAAAAGTTCCAGCCGTTACACTGTCACCGCCGAAGCCCTGGACCTCCTGAAAGCTTACGATTGGCCCGGAAACGTTCGTGAACTGCAGAATTGTCTGGACCGGATGATGGCCGTAAACAGCGGGCCTCTCCTGCACACTCAAGACTTGGCCTCCAGCTTGATCAATTTCGGCCTGGCGCAACGCGCCGGAAAAACGCTGGTTGCCGCTGCCACTCAAAATGCCGCCGCTATCCCGCATCCCTCCTCAAGAGGCGTAGTTCGTCTCGTTGAAATGGAGCGCGTGGCCATCGTTGATGCTTTGAAGCAGACCCGCGGCGATCGCGGCATGGCTGCTTATCTCCTCGGTATTGGCCGCACCACACTCTACCGCAAGCTCAAGGAATACCAGATCGACGCCGTTTCGGATTAACTTCAAGTATTGACCATCGGCATCGACGCAACCTACAGTTTCGGACCAAACCTTTCCGGCGTCGGCGTCTACTCGCGCGAGATCCTAAACGAATTGGCTCGCCTTCATTCTGAAGTCCACTGGCTCCGCTACTATCGCTCCCCACGCTATTGGCAAAGCTTTTCCACGCTACCCGGCGCGCGCCGCCGCCTCCTGCTCGATTCCGTCGGCCTCCGTTCCCCCGATTTATTTCACGGACTGAACCAGCGGCTTCCCAAAAAACCGTTTCGCCGACAGATCGCCACCTTCCATGATTTGTTCGTATTGACCGGCGACTACAGCACTGCGGAGTTTCGTTCCCGCTTTGCAGCCCAAGCCCGGCATGCGGCGGCCCAAGCCGATCACCTGATTGCCGTCTCGGAATTTACCGCCACTCAGATGCAGGGACTGCTCAACGTGCCACGCGCCAAAATCACGGTCATTCCACATGGCGTCACCCCGCTCCCGATTCCCGCCCTGCCGCGTGAAAAGATCGTCTTAAACGTCGGCGCCATTCAAACCCGAAAAAACATCTCCCGCTTGGTCCGCGCGTTTCAATCCCTGCCGCTGGACTGGACCCTCGTCTTAGCCGGTTCATCTGGCTTTGGCAGCCAATCCATCCTGAACGAAATTGCGGCAAGTCCCGCCCGGGATCGAATCCGAGTCACTGGCTACATCGGCTCCGCCGAACTGGCCCAGTGGTATGCCCGTGCGTCCATCTTCGCCTTCCCGTCTCTAGATGAAGGCTTTGGCATTCCGATCCTGGAAGCCATGGCAGCGGGCGTCCCTGTGATCGCTTCAAACCGCTCCGCGATGCCCGAAGTCTGTGGCGAAGCGGCTCTGCTCGTCACTCCCGATGTAGAATCTGAAATCGCCATCGCGCTCCGGCACCTGGCGGACGATCTCTCCCTGCGGGAAAGCCTCGTTCGCAAAGGTCATGCACGGGCTAAAGAATTTACGTGGAACAAGGCCGCCTGTGCCACATGGGACGCATATAGACCGTTTCTCGAGCCGGCCTGACCTTTACTCGTCGGCAGCGATCTTCAATAGCTTGAGGAAGCGCTGATCCTGAGTGGTGAACTTGAGCTTGCCGCTAGACATCTTCACCGTCTCGGGCTGTTCCTCCTCCGAGTCATCGTCGCGTTTGTTGAACCCGATCGTCGCCTCAAGCACGAGGAAAACGTCGTAACCCGCTTTCCGAATCTCGCCGATGGCTTCGGCAATCCGCTCGGATTCGGAAAGCGATTCGTTGATCGCATTCCCCAGGTCCGTCATCAAGGTTTTCAAACTGTCGTCCACGAATTGCCCCTTCCTTTCGGCTTCGTCCTATTTAAATGGATGCACTCAAGATGCCATGAGTTCCAGTTTGTGGCCGCGCCCCGCGCGACCCGTCCTATTTCTCTCCGATGGGGACCTTTCGTCAGATTGTACAACATAAGTCAGTTCCCTGATCGGCAGAATCCGGCGCTTCCCTTAGCGGCTACGAAAAAAAGGCTTGATAGGATGGGAAGGTGGCATCTAAATGGGTACTCGGAAAGCGTGTCGTCACCCAGGGAGTGAAGTCGGCGCGCGTCGCCCTTCCCATTATCATCAAGCCCGCGCGCACGCTCTGGAATGAGATTATCGGCTTTCTTTTCATTGTAATGGCCATCTTTCCGTTTGGTTCCTCGGTAGTGCGAACCGCCCGGCATTACAATGGCGATACTGGCAGCCTCCTCAAAATGATCATGGGCGGTTTTTTCGCTCTAGTACTAGGCAGCTATGGAATTTCTTCGTTCTTGCGCGCCCGCAAGATTTCGCGCTCCTGAAGCCACCCTGCAATGTCCCGCCCCAGCCCGCCGCCCGGAGAATTCCCTTACACCCGCGGCATTTATCCCGACATGTACCGCAGCCGCCTTTGGACCATGCGCCAATACGCTGGCTTTGGAAGCGCCGAGGAAAGCAATCGCCGCTACCGCTATCTGCTCGCTCAGGGAACCACCGGGCTCTCCGTAGCCTTCGATCTCCCCACCCAGATGGGCATGGATTCCGATCATCCCCTCGCTGTCGGCGAAGTCGGCCGTGTCGGCGTCGCCATCTCTTCGCTCGCCGACATGGAACGCTTGTTTCAGGACATCCCGCTGCAAGATGTTTCCACGTCGATGACCATCAATTCAACCGCCGCCATCCTGCTTGTCCTGTATGTCCTGGTCGCACGGCGCCAAGGCGCCGACTCCCGCAAGCTTTCCGGCACCATCCAGAACGACATTCTAAAGGAATATATTGCCCGGGGAACTTATATCTATCCGCCTCGCCCCGCCATGCGCATCATCACCGACCTGTTCTCTTGGGCTGGCCGCGAATTGCCGGAATGGAACACCATTTCGATCAGCGGATACCATATCCGTGAGGCTGGCTCGACCGCCATCCAGGAAGTCGCCTTCACTTTCGCCAACGCCATCTGCTACATCGAATCCGCCCTCACCGCTGGCCTCGATATCGACCGTTTCGCGCCCCGCCTCTCCTTCTTCTTCAATGCTCACAACAACTTCCTCGAAGAGATCGCCAAATTCCGCGCCGCCCGCCGCCTCTACGCGAAGCTGATGCGTGACCGCTTCCACGCCCGCGATCCGCGCTCCATGATCCTCCGCTTCCACGCCCAAACCGCCGGATCGACCCTCACCGCTCAACAGCCCGATGTCAACGTGATCCGTACCAGTCTGCAGGCCATGGCCGCCGTGCTCGGCGGCGCTCAATCGTTGCACACCAATTCGCGCGATGAGGCCCTGTCGCTTCCTACCCAGGATTCAGCGCGGCTTGCGCTTCGCACCCAGCAGATCGTGGCTCACGAAACCGGCGTCGTCAACACCGCGGATCCAGTCGGAGGCAGTTTTTACATCGAAACGCTCACCGACGAGATCGAGGCCGGGGCGATCCAATATCTCGAACGTATCGACCACCTGGGCGGCACGCTCCCAGCCATCGAATCTGGTTTCATTCAGGCCGAAATCCAGAATGCTGCGTTCGATTTCCAGAAGTCCGTTGAAAAAGGTGAACAGGTCGTGGTCGGTGTAAACCGCTTTCAGATGAGCGATCAGTCTGCCATCCCGACATTCCGCCTCGATCCCGAGCTGGAGCGCGCTCAGATCGAACGCCTGCGTGCCGTCCGCGCCAGCCGCGACGCTTCTACGGTCGAGCGCAGCCTTGCCGCTGTCCAAGCCGCGGCATCTGGTTCCGAGAACCTGATGCCGCGCATTCTCGCGGCATCCGACGCTTACGCCACCGTGGGCGAAATCGCCGACCGCTTGCGCCGGGTCTTCGGCGAATACCGCGAATCCGCTTAACCGGTCGTCAGCTCAAAGCGCCGCCTGAGCCAGTTGCGGCGCACTAGCCCGAACCGGCTGGTACGTCCACGTACGCTGGCGCAATCCCAGCCTGTGCATGATTCGTCCCACGTGATCCTGGTCGTAGTGAACGCCGAACCGAGCTTCGATGGCAACCGCGAGCCGCGCTGTCGTCCAGCGATCGGTATCGAAGCCGTGCGCCATCGCGCCATCGGCGTAGATTTTCGCGACACCTTCCAGTTGGTCCCCAGTCAAGCGGCTGGGGCGTCCCGTGGCGCGCCGCTTTTGCAGAGACTCCACGCCTTTACATGTAAGCGCGTGATACCAGCGCGACGCAGTTGTCCGGCTGACCCCAAATCTGCGGGCGACCTTCGATTGTGATGTCCCGTTCAACAGCTCTTTTGCCGCTGCCAAACGTCTTCGTTCCATTTCTTCGCGTGAGAGTAGGCCTTCGGTGGCTGTCATCCTTTAACGCGCGGAACTGATTGCCTGAGCATCTCCAGCATAGCCGAGAACAGGAGATTTGTAAATTGTTTTTGGTCTTGTCTAATGCACGCTGAGCGCTCGGGCGGACAGCTATGTTTCATTCGGCCTGGCAGGCCGCAACGGGCACCCCCCGACTTCGATTGAACGAACGCTGACCGCCGCGATCCTGGCGGGCATCAAACCGTCAACAATCACCGGTAGTGCCAGCAATGCCACTAAGGAACGGATGAAGCAACCAGCCTGCCCCCCGTTCCTACCGCTGTACGGCTATCGCCACGCCCGCCGGCGCCGTGGCCCCGCCATAACTTAAAGTCACCGCATTATCCCCATTCGCCGCCGTTGTCGGCACCACAATATTGATCTGCGTTAACCCTGGGCTGATAAGCCCCGCAAACTTCACGTCCACCGCCGTCCCGCCCATCTGAATCACCGGCGGCACGGGCAAGGCCCCGAATTGAGTCGAGGATCCGTTCACCACCGTCGTTGTCGGCAAAGCAAAGCCTACTGCATAGAGAACGATGGTTTCGCCTGGTTTCGCCGGTGTGAATGCATAACCCGGCACCGAAATCGACGTCGGTGCCAGCAGCGAACCGTCTCCATGTTGAGCCGCAATGTAGTTGGTTGCACCAAACCTCAAGAACGATGGTGCCACTGCGCGCAGGTTGACTGTAAATGCCGCGCTCGCAACGCCTCCGTTGGTGACCATGACTGACACTTGTCCGCTCGCGCTGTCTAACGGCGTCAACACGTTGACTTGGCGCGCACTAACGAAGTACACGAACGCGGGCTTGCCGTCCACCGCCACGCTCACGCCGCTAAGTGAAGTCGGCATCTTTCCCAGAGCGAATTCCGGCGCACTCCCCCACGTCATTCCATTCGGCCCCACGCTGGCCGGGGCCAAATTCACGCCCTTGATCTCAATCCAGCCATTCTGCGCGATGTCGGGAAAGCCCCCCGCCGTGTTCACCGACGTAATAACCACCGCTGGGGGCGCTGGCGTGAGAACGCGAATGCGCTGAGTATTCGGCTCGGAGACGTAGATTCTGCCCTGGCTATCCGCTGCCAGCGCGACCGGGCCCCTAACGCGGCCTGCGCGGCCAGGATTCCCTCGCCGTTGTACCCGAACACGCCACCTGCAACCGTTGTAATCACACCCGCCGTGTCCACCATGCGAATGCGATTGTTGTCCGCGGCGGGCGAAATGGTCGATCCGGCCGAGGGCTGGTCCGCGATAAACAGGTTTCCGGAAGGGTCCACCGCAATCGCGGCCGCGCCGCTGATTTGCGCTTTCAGCGCGGGACCGCCATCGCCGCTGAAACCGGAACTTCCGTTTCCAGCTACCGTCGTGATAATTCCGTTCGGGCTCACCTTTCGAACCACCGCCGCCGTCAGATCGGCAATAAAGACATTTCCGTTGCTGTCAACCTTCACATCGACGGGCGTGCTCACCAGCGCCGCCGCCGCCGGTCCGTTATCCCCGCTGTTGCCTGCATGACCCGTACCGGCAAACGTGCTGATCACGTTCTGAGGAGTCACTTTGCGAACCCGGCTGTCGAACGGCTCCGTAATGTAAAGGTTGCCGCTCTGGTCGAACACAATGCCGGTCGGGTTACTGATCTTGGCGGCGGTAGCCGGGCCTCCGTCACCCACATTCGACGGAAATCCCGGTGCACCCGCGATCAAAGTAACGCTCCCATTCAACTCTGCCCGGTACACCTGCGTGAAGGTGCTGAAGTAGATCATCCCGCCCGGGCCCACCGTCACCGACTGCACGTCGAAAGCGCCGCCTGTCGGAAGTTTCACCGGCGTCGGCAGCGCGGTCATCGTGCCGCTCGGGCTCACCACATCGATGCGCTGCACGAGATTCCCGTCCAACTCGGGAAAGTACACATTGCCGCTGGCGTCCACGGCCAGCCCGATCAGCAACGGATTCAGGTGTAAGTGTGCGCTCGTCGCCGGTTTCGGCAGTGGGTCGACGCCGAATGGATAGGCTCCGGCGATGGTCGTCACGTCGATCCCGTTCACTTTCAGAACCCGCGAACTGTCGAACGAGCTGAGGTAGAGCGCGCCAGATCGATCAATCGCGATGTACGATGCCCGATCGTTTCCCGTCAGAGTTGCCACCAGGACCGGGGCGCCCTGAACCAGCTTGTATACCCGTTGCGTTCCGATCGTGTAATAGAGTTGGCCCGAATTATCAAGCGCCAGCACGATTCCCGTGGCGGAGGTATCGGTGATTTTGGCTGATGTGTGGATCAATTTGTCCGGTGTCACCTCCCGGATCGCCAAGTTGAAAGCATCCGCGAAGTAAAGATTGCCGCTCGCGTCGATCGCGATGCTGGTCGGTAAACCGATCTCCGCCGATGTGGCTAAGCCGCCATCTCCCGTGTTCGTCGCGCCGCCCGTGCCCGCGATCAAGATTAGCGAGCCGTCCGCCGCAATCATCCAGATCCTGCTGTTGGAGCTGAAATAAACGCGGCCTTGTGTATCTATTGCCACGCCCTCTACATCGCACAGGGGAGCCTGGGTGGCCGCCGCGCCCGGTGCGGTTGTTCCGCAGGTGCCCGTTCCCGCAACGGTCCTGACCATACCCGCGGTGGTAACCTCGCGGATGCGATTGTTGCCGCTGTCCGCGAAGTATAGGTCCCCAACGGAATCAATCGCCAGGGCCGACGCCGTCGACATGGTGGCGGCGCTGGCCGGACCACCGTCTCCAGAGAATGCGCTATACCCTTTACCGATGAGCGTGGTAATTATGCCCGAGCTAACGATCTTGCGGATGCGGTAAGTATCGTCGGAAACGTAGATGTTGCCGCTTGCATCTACCACGGCGGCAAAAGGGTTGATGAGCGCGCTTGTTGCTGGTCCGCCATCGCCCCCGTAGGTGCCAACTCCGGCGATCGTGCGGATCTGGTAATTCTGCGCGGAAACGAACGCGGATCCCAAAAGAAGTAGAGCAAGAGCCTTGAGTCGCATTCCCCCCGTGACCGTATCACGTCTCCCTCGCTATATGAAAGCGCCCGTTTGACACCCGCCGACCCTTCGCGCTATATATTCAGCTCGACCCCATGATCTCCATCGTCGGAGCCGGCGGCGCCATCGGCAACGAACTGGTCAAGCTTCTCGCCGCTAGAAATCAGCCCTTCCGCCTGGTCGGCCGTAATCCGCCCCCCGCTCCCGGCGCAACTCAAACAGTCGCCGCCGATCTCGCCGATAAGGACCAAGCCATCAGCGCCGTCGCCGGTTCCTCTGTGGTGCACCTGCTCGTCGGTCTCAAATACGATCGCAAAGTTTGGCTGGAAATGTGGCCGCGCATCATGAGTAACACCATCGAAGCCTGCAAACGCGCCGGAGCCAAACTCATCTTCTTCGATAATGTGTAGATGTACGGCAAGGTGGGCGGTCCCATGACCGAGGAGACGCCCTTCAACCCCTGCAGCAAAAAGGGCAACAAATTACTTGACACACAAGGATTCTGATGGCACAATGGATTCATGAGCAACGAAAACAGCCTTCCGAAAACCCTCCAAGAAGCCATCGTGTACTTTTCGGACACGGATCGTTGCATCGCCTACGCCATCAAGTTACGTTGGGCGAAGGGTATTGACTGCCCGCGTTGCGGCTCGACTGAACATTCCTATATCTCAACTCGCCGAATCTGGTTCTGCAAGGGTTGCAAGAAGCAATTCACCATCAAGGTCGGCACCATCATGGAAGATTCACCCATCGGGCTTGATAAGTGGATGACCGCCGCTTGGTTGATCTGTAATTGCAAGAACGGTATCAGTAGTTATGAAATCGCCCGTGACTTAGGACTCAGCCAAAAGACCGCATGGTTTCTCGATCATCGTATCCGCGCTGCAATGCAAAACGGATCGTTCGATAAGTTCTCCGGCCACGTGGAGGCTGATGAAACCTTTATCGGCGGCAAAGCTCGCAATATGCACGCTGGCAAACGTGCGCTTCGGATCACTGGGACTGGCGGAAAAGACAAGACTCCGGTTATGGGCATCCTTGAACGCGGCGGTAAGGTCCGTACCAGCGTGATTCCGAACCGCAAAAAGAACGCGCTTCAATCCGAAGTCCGCAAGCATGTCGAAGCGGGATCGGCGCTCTACACTGATGCCCTGCTTTCGTATGACGGATTGGCCGGAGAATACGCGCACAAGGTTGTAGATCATGCCGTACGGTACGTTGATGGCAAGATCCATACCAACGGGCTTGAGAACTTCTGGAGCTTGCTAAAACGCGGTATCAATGGCACCTACGTCAGCGTCGAGCCGTATCACTTGTTCAGGTATCTCGACGAACAATCGTTCCGCTACAACAACCGGAAATCCGAAGACGGCGAACCGATGAGCGATGCAGCGCGATTTGAATTGGTGATGGGCAATGTATTCGGCAAGCGCCTCACCTGGAATCAACTCACCGGCAAGGAAACAGCCGGACAAACGAGTGTTAACGGCTAAAGAACTGGAACGCCAGAAACGCGGAAAGAAAAAAGCTGGTTAGCCCTTCGGGGCTTCCGGCTTTTTTCTTTTCTTGCCGGATTTTCCAAACGGGTTCAGCGTTGCGTTCTTCTTTGCGGAGAACAGTCGCTTCATCGTGTCCTCGAATCGCGTCAAGGCTTCCGTCCCTTCGTGCATCTCGGTAGCGGGCTTCATGCGCCTCAAGCTTATCACACTATATCGGAAATTCGCTTCGAAGCATGGCCCATGAAGGCAGTGACGTGAAGCATTAATCATCTCCGCTTCATCTTTGACGTACTTTTCGTGAGCGTGCATGACATAGTTTCTCCAAGCGTTTTTGAAATGCCTAAACTCCAACGGCAAGTTCGGAATAAAAATGTTCTTCCTCCTTCCATTTTTGGATTGCCAGAATGGGGGTTGAATTTCACGCGGATCGCTTCGGGGAGGTGTTTTAGTACTTCGTGCCAATTTTCATTTTTTGGGAACGAAGTCAACGCACGCGCAGAGCACCTTAAAGGCCATCCTCCAATACGCGCATTAGATGGAACACGCAAGCCGTATATCGATCAAGTGCGAAACACTTTCCCGCTTCGGTCATATCGAAAACCGCACGCGGGAAACTCTCACAGGCGCTTTGGGAAAATGGATTTGCCTCGAAGTTTGGCCTTATCCGACTCGGGAACAAACAGGAAAAGTTTATGCATGTACTCATGCTGCATATTTCCCAATAAGATCAGCAGCCAAAGTTAACCAGGGCGCGTAGGTCTGTTCCGTTGGCTATATGCCTCTTGAGGCGCTGCGCTTGGGACGAAATACCGGTAAGCGCAATCCATTCGCTTGTCTGGATAAACGCCGTCAAGGATGTGGCTCATTTTTTTAATCCCGATATTCATCCATGTTGATCGCGTCTCCACCTGCATTTAAAACCATATGCGTTTGCAGCCACATCAGATCGGTTAAAAAAAGCACGGAAACATGAAATCTGGTCATGTCCAAATAGACTCTGGTTTAAATTAGCACTCGCATTCACGCTGTGGCCCCTTTTCGCCACCATGTGATACGATGGCTCTGGAGCACACACGCTTCCCCTCCCGCAGCGGGTTAGGCTTTCAGGTGTCTTCACCACCGTCAGCCGAAAGCTACGCAAAGGGCTAGTCTTCTAGTGCCAATTCAATTATACGGGAGAATTGTGCATGGCTAAAGAACAAATCGTCGGGCGCGGGCAGAATATCAACTACGTCGATGTGCGGGCGCAACAGGATCGAATAGTGACACTGCCAGACGAAACCGTGGATCAACTGTTCAATTTCGGAACCGCATTATTTTCGGAGGTACAGTCCCGCTCGGCTCAGATTGACACTAAACTTGGTTCCTACTTGGGGTTTTGCGCCGCAGTTATCGGATTTCTGTCTATCGGCGCAACGAGCGGAGGTCTACCTACCGCGATAAAATACGCCATGCTTGGCTCGGTTGTATTTACCCTTGTTGCCCTAGGGTCTGCCTTTTGGGGGCTGAAGACCAAACTCTACCTCACTCCCAGCGAGTCGGATTGGTTTAGTGAATCGCTGCTAGCGGACGCGAAACAGTTGAAGCAGTTTCATGTAATATCACTGCTTCTCTGTCATCAGGACAATCAAACAACCACCGCGAGAAAGGCCCGCGTCTGTAGCGTAACCGAAAAGTGTCTAGCGATGGGCGCGCTTCTTGCTGGAATGATTATCATCCTTCGCGTTCTGTAGTTTTCCGCTTAGCGGTGCGCCTTCTCTTTTTGTTTTTCTGTTCTGTCGGGCTTTGGATCGGGGAGTGGTTTTCGTTGCGGAATTGGCTGTTGCGCGGTTTTTGCCATTTCCGGCATCATATCACGCCCTGTGCGTCAAGTAAGTTATCGCCCAAAAAAGGCGAAATACGCGCGAAGATTGCCGCCACGCTCATCCAAGAGTGGAAGTCTGGCGCTCTTACCGGTATGATCGCCCGTGCCGCCGATTTCTATGGCCCCGCCACGGTCAACGGCGTCCCCAATCTTCTTGTGTTCAAACCCTTTTCCGTGAGGAAAAAAGCCTCGTGGCTCGTGAATGATTCTGTCCCGCATTCCTTCAGCTTCACGCCCGATGCCGCGCAAGGCTTAATCCAACTCGCCGACCGCGCCACCGCCTGGAACCAGACCTGGCATCTCCCCACCACGCCCAATCCGCCCACCGGAAAAGAGTTCGTCGCCTTAGCCGCGAAAGAATTTGGCGTCGCGCCGAAACTCCGCGTTTTGAGCAGGCCCATGATCCGGATTGCGGGCTGGTTTGATCCGCTTATCGCCGAGTCTTACGAAATGCTATATCAGAGCGATTCCCCATACCTCTTTGACTCCAGCAAATACTCCCGGGAGTTCGGTTTCGCCGGCACCCCATACGCCGAGGGCATCCGAGCCGCCGCTGCATCTTTCAAGCGCTAGGCGCACCGAAGTCCAAATTCGAGTCACACGCCCCAAGCTTAATCCGGTCAACAACTTACGAATTCCAGTGATCCCCCACGCGCTATAAATCAAATAGCGAGA
>JANYJA010000111.1 GCA_025358575.1 Terriglobia bacterium | reverse complement strand
CTTGCAATTTCATGAACCCCGCCTCCACTTCCAGACGGTCCTCACCCAGCTTCCTCCGAACACGGGCCAGATCGCGAATGCCTTTCAGCCGCACGCGCGAGCCCTCTTCAATGCGCGGCTTAGGCGCGGAGGACATAACAGCCACAGCCGGTTTCGTAGCAACCGCAGATTCAAATTCTTCCTGCGTCTCCCGCTTAAGCCGCGAAACCTTGCGCAGCGCATTCTCCGCAACCTTGCGCTCGCCAGACTCCGCGATGCGATCAATCGCCTCTCTCGCGTCTTTCTCGAAACGCTCGATCATCGCGTCGTAACGCGCTTCGAGTTCGCGAATCTTCGCGGACTCCCGCTTCTCTGAATCCTCGGCATTCTTCTTCTCTCGCGCGACCAAGTGCTCACGTTCCCGCACCAGTTCTCTCTCTCGCTCATCCGTCACGCGCAATCGCTCGTGCAACTCCGCAAGGAAACGCGAAATGTCCAGCTCGCGGTCGCTCATCGATGCCCGCGCGCGCTTCATGATGTCTTCCGGCATTCCCAACCGGGTGGCGATATCGAGACCCGCCGACTTGCCCGGCAACCCGAGCTGCAAGTTGTAAGTCGGCTCTAGCGTCGCTTCGTCGAAGCCCATCGACGCATTCAAAACCGTCTTGGCATTGGCCCCATAAATCTTCAACGCAAGTAAGTGGGTCGAAGCTAAAGTGAATGCACCAGACGCGCGGAAATGATCCACCAACGCCACGCCCAGCGCCCCGCCTTCTTCGGGATCGGTGGATGACCCGATCTCATCCAGCAGCACCAGAGAATCCGGTGTAACGTCGAGCGCCATTTCACGAATGTGCGAGATGTGCGCCGAGAACGTGCTCAAGCTCGCCTGGATCGATTGGTTGTCGCCAATGTCCGCAAGCACCTGCTGGAAAATCGGAAACTCCGCTTCCGTGCATGGGACCGGGAGCCCCGATTGCGCCATCAGGCAAAGCAGGCCCACCGTTTTTAGCGTCACGGTTTTGCCGCCCGTATTTGGACCGCTGATCAGTAGCGTGCGGCAGCTGTCGTCGAGTGTCAGGCTAATGGGCTGAACGCGCTTCCGCTGCTTGCGGAGGACGTCTTGCAGCAGCGGATGACGCGCATCCTTCAATGCAAAGCGCCGATCCGAATCGGTGCTGAAGCGCGGAACCACACAATCAAAATCGATCGCGAACTTGCCCTTGGCGAAGACCAGTTCTAATTCACTGACCACCACCAGGGTTGCCCGTATGCTTTCCGCGTGCCCGCGCAGTTTCTCGGTAAGCTCCCGCAGAATGCGATGGACTTCCCGCATCTCCTCTTCGGTCAACCGCACCAGCTCGTTGTTTAGATCGATGGTTTCAAGCGGCTCGACGAATAGCGTGTGCCCGCTCGAACTCGCGCCATGGATGACGCCATTCATCTTGCGGCGCTGCCCCGAAATCACCGGCACCACGAAACGCTCATTACGGATGGTGACGATCTCTTCCTGCAGAATTCCTTCGTCGCGATGTGCGCGCAGAAAACGTTCCAGCGACTCATGGATGCTGCGCTTCTGACGGTCGATGTCGCGACGGAGCCGGTTCAGCGCCACGCTCGCCGTATCGGCCAGCGAGCCATCGGGCAGAATTTTTCCTTCCAGATCGCGCAAAAGCGGCCGAAACTCGCCGATCGTCGTGGCGCGCGCTCCGAGCCGTGGGAAACGTTCGGCTGTAGCGGTCAGTACCGACTTGGTATCCGCCGCGTGGTCCAGAAGCGAGATCACATCGAACAATTCTTTTGGATCGAGCGCCGCGCCTTCGATCTTCAATTTGTAAATGGTCTGAGTTAGATCGGGAAGCTGGCTGAAATTAATCCGAATCGCCGCCCCGCGCCCCGCCGCCTGCGGCTGTGACGCGGATCGCAAATAGCCGATGCCCTCGGCAGTTTCCGCCAAGACCTCTTCGAGCACCTTTCGATTCGTCTGCGGCTGCATCTTGGCAAGTTCTCCCTTTCCGAGCGGACTCTCCGTGTAACGTCCGATCAAATTGCGAAGCGCCTCGAATTCCAGGGTTTCCGAACTGGTGTACCGCACGATTCTATTTTGACAGGAGTACGAAGAAGAAGGCTTTTTCAATGGCGGCTGCTGCGTTCCAGCGAAAGCTGCTAATTTGAAAGCCGTCTGGTACCACGCGGGTCTAAGTGCCTCGCATGATACGCTGAAATTTCAGCCCTATGAGCAGCATTCAAATTACTTTGCCCGACGGTAGCGTTCAGTTGGTTGCAGCGGGAATTCGCCCTATCGATATCGCCCGCAACATCAGTCCCCGGCTTGCGGATGCGGCCATCGCGGCCAAAGTAAACAGCGAAACGGTCGATTTGGATCGCCCTATCGACGCTGATGCCACCGTCCAGATTCTGACCGCGAAAGATCCTGCCGCTCTCGAGGTCTACCGGCACTCCACCGCGCATCTGCTCGCTCTTGCAGTACAGGAATTGTTTCCCGGAACGCGTCTCGGCATCGGGCCGCCCATCGACACTGGTTTCTACTACGACTTCGAGCGGACCACCCCTTTTTCCCCCGATGACCTCGAAAAGATTGAGGCCAAGATGTGGGAGATTCAGGCCAGAGATCTGAAGTATGAACGCGTGATGTCGCCCAAGTTGGAGGGTCTTGAGAAGTATCGCAAGATGGGCGAGCACATGAAGGTTGAGCTCATCGAAGAACGGGCCGGCGACATTTTTTCGGAGTACACCCTGGGCCCGACTTTCATCGATTTCTGCCGCGGCCCGCACTTGGCCAGCACTGCCAAGATTAAAGCGTTTAAGCTGCTTTCTGTCGCTGGCGCTTACTGGAAAGGCGATGAGAAGCGCCAGCAGTTGCAGCGCATCTATGGCACTGCCTTCTTCACCAAGAAGGATCTCGCTGAATATTTGGTGAATTTGGAAGAAGCCAAGAAGCGCGATCATCGAAAGCTCGGCAAAGAGCTCGACTTATTTAGCATTCAGGAACTCGCCGGCCCCGGGCTCATCTTCTTTCACCCCAAGGGCGGCACGGTCCGAAAGATTCTGGAAGACTGGATGCGGGATCAATATATCGCCCGCGGGTATTCCCTCGTCTACACTCCGCACATCGCGCGGGCCGATCTCTGGAAAACTTCCGGCCATTACAATTTTTACGCTGAAAACATGTTCAAGCGCATGGAGCTGGACGATGCCGAATACCAGCTTAGGCCCATGAACTGTCCTTTCCACATCTTGATCTATCGCGATAAGATGCACAGCTATCGTGAACTTCCTATAAGGTTGGGCGAACTAGGTACGGTGTATCGCTACGAGCGCTCGGGCGTGATGCATGGCTTGCTGCGCGTGCGCGGATTCACGCAGGACGACGCTCACATTTTCTGCACGCCCCAGCAGATCGAAGACGAGGTCGTGAACTGTCTGCAATTCGCCATCGACACACTGTCCACCTATGGTTTCGACAAATATGAAGCCGAGCTTTCAACTTGGGATAACGGCAAGAGCGGCAAATACGACGGAACTCCCGAACAATGGGCGCTCGCCGAGGGCGCGCTCAAAAAGGCCACCGACCGTCTCAATCTCACTGTGAAGGTGATGCCCGATGAGGCCGCCTTTTACGGTCCCAAGATCGATATGAAGCTGGTGGACGCGATCGGTCGTCTCTGGCAGCTTTCCACCGTGCAGTTCGACTTCACCTTGCCGCGCCGTTTCGGGCTGGAATACATTGCGGAAGATGGCAAAGCTCACCAGCCGTTGATGGTGCACCGCGCGTTGTATGGGTCGCTGGAGCGTTTCTTCGGAATTCTTCTCGAACACTATGCGGGCGCATACCCGATGTGGCTGGCCCCGGTGCAGGCAACCGTGCTGCCCATCACCGATCGGCAACTGGAATATGCTCGCGGTGTGAAGCAGAAGTTAGCCGACGCCGGATTGCGGGTCATCATCGACGATCGAAGCGAGAAAGTAAACCTAAAAATCCGCGAAGCCCAGTTGCAGAAGATTCCCTACATGTTAGTGGTGGGCGATCGCGAAGAGCAGAGCGGCCAAGTTTCCGTGCGCAACCGCAAGCACGGGGATCAGGGCGCTAAATCCGTGGAGGATTTTTTGGCTACCGCTAAAAAGTTGATTGACTCGAAAGCAATCTCCGAATAATAAGAAAAAACTCCCCGGAACCAACTTTTTTCGGAACACTTACGAGGGTTTGTTCGTCTTAGTTTTAACCGCAAAGTCGCGACAATGACCGACAACCCCCCTTGTCACGTTTCTGACGCGATTCCGATCCGGCCATCTCCAGTGGACCGGATCGGTAGCGGACAATTCCCCCCCACAAACCTACATAACATCTCCGGCCGGATCCTTTCGCACCACTGGCTTTTCGCCCTCTTTGCGATGTAGGTCGTCAGCCATAATCACGGCTTCGGCCAGATCGCGCATCGGACGGCGCAAACGCCGGCTTTCATTGCGCAGCCGCAGGTACGCCTCCTCTTCAGTTAGGCTGTGCTTAGCCTGAAGGATACCCTTGGCCCGCTCCACCAGCTTGCGCGTTTCTAGCGTGCGCTTCATCTCTAGCGTTTCGGACATGAGCCGGGCGTTCTCGATCGCAATCGCCGCCTGGCCCGCCACCACTTTTACGAAGCCGATCTCGTCCTCCGAAAAAAAACGCTGATCGCGGGTGTAAATGTTGATGGTGCCGATAACCTTCTCGCGCGAATGCATCGGCACGGAAAGCAGCGACGCCAAACCCGTCTTCCGCGCCAGTTCCGGATAGCGATACTGCTTCTCGGCAAGCACGTTAGGAATAATTAGCGGCCGCCCTTCGCGCACCACTTTCCCGATTAATGAGTCTTCAATCTTCAGCGGCATGCGGTGGAGATAGTCCGGCGACGAGCAGCGGGCGGCACTGATCACCAATTCTTTCTTCTCTTCATCCACCAGCATTATGGAGCACACCTGCGAATCCAGTGTCTCCGCCAGCATTTCCGAAATCGCCTGCAGAATTCGATCCAGAAAACTTTCGGCGGCAATGGTATGCGCCACGGCAGCCAGTGTTTCCATCCGCTTTACAGCGCTTTGCGATTTTTCGACCAGCCGGGACTTGGCTAGAGCCCCGCCCATCTGTTCTCCAATAAAAGTCACCAGCGCCACTTCGTCGGGTGTGTGGGGATGCGGTTCGCGATGGTGTACGTTGATAACGCCCGTCAGGTCGCCGCCGCTGACTAGCGGTACTGACAAAAAGGCCTCGTATGTATCTTCAGGAAGTCCCTGGAACGCTTTGAACCGGGTGTCGGAAGATGCGTGGCTAGCCAGCGCTACCACCGATTTATGGACGGCTACCCAGCCGGTAACGCCCTCTCCCATTTTGATCTTGATGTTGCCGATTTCAGCGCTGTGCGGCAGTTGCGAAGCTCTCAAAACGACTTGGCCCGCGTCATGATCGGCTAAATATACCAGGCAGGCATCCGAATTTGTGACCTGCATGATCATGTCCACCAGATTTTGCAGCATTGTTTCCAGTTCCAAATCCGAGCTGACAATACTGCTGATTCGGTGCAGCAGGGCGACTTGGCTACCCATGGCTTCCGATGAATTTACCATTTCCAGATTCATGATGATGGTCCCTCGCTACTTCTATTTTTTGCAGCGCGGGGACACAGAGTCCAATTCAATTTTTGAATTGGAAGCATGGGCAGAATTTAGCCGGAGAGGCCGGTTGACCGGCCTCTCCCGCAAGAGCAGTGCTCTCAGCTACTTAGTAGGAGCCGCTTGACTTGGTCTTGTTTTCCAAAGCACGCACTCGATTGTGCGCCTCTAGAACATGCTTGTGCTGATGTTCCACTACCGAACGAATGTCAGAAGGCAGATCCTTTTCCAGAGCTTCCTGGTAGGCGTTTTTGGCGACATCCTCACCGCGCTCGCACTCGGCGATCACGGCCTGATCGTTTTCGCCGGTTACCATCGATTTAAGCCCGATCCACCCGCGATGCGCGGCAGCGCTCACACTTCCGCTTTTTTCCGGCTCACCGCCCAACTTCGCGACCACGACCTGGAGTTCACTGGCAAATTTGGACCGTTGCGACGAGAATTCAGTGAACAAAGTCTGAAGGCTGGAGGTTTTTACATTGGTCGAAGCCTTGCGAAAACCCTCTTCGCCATCCTTGCAAGTTTCAATCAAGCCGTTCAACGTAGAACGAACTTCTTTAATATCAAGAGCCATGAGATATTCCCTTCCCTGGCGAAAGATTCGCCACATTCTCTAATGCAACTGGGCTGCCAGGGAGGGGAAAATCGCCTGTTACTGAAAGGTCGCCTGCTTGCCCCCGGCATCGAGAGTGGTCAGCGCACCCACATCAAGTCCGGTTGTAGTAAACGGCGTCGCGGCGCTAAAGTTTGACAGCAAAATGAACCCGGCGGGCACTGTGAAGCCGCCTTGCGTGATGGTGCCACTGGCGGGCATCGACTGTAGAATGTATGACGGCACGGTGAACGTGCCGGCGCTGGCCAACGCAGTACATTCGAACGTCGCGGTCACCTGCGGAGTAGCCGCGCCCGTCGAACTGCCATTGATGGTCACAAGGTTACCGGAAGTGCCTGACCAGTTCACCGTCAAATCCTTGGTGCGATCCACGGTCGTGAGGCTTGCCGCATTCGTCCAAACAAGCTCCGCGGGAATGGTGGTGCCGACTCCGAAGCCGCCCACGTCCGCACCGCCCATACCGCTAACCGTCACCGTTCTGCCAGGCTCAAGATAGTAGGGCGTGAAGCCGGGAAGCAGTGGAATTCCGCCGCCCAGCGCGGCCGAGTATTGGCCCTTAGCAGTTTCTTTCAAAAGCTGGTTTGCGTTCGAGCTCGTGCTTCCGTTGGTGATCGCTAGACTGGTTCCCGCATCCAAGTAAGCGGATGATGAAACCGGGTCGTTAGCTGGTGTGCACAGAGCATTGCGGCAGAAATACACCAGGCAACCTCCGGTTGAAGGCAGAGATGAAAAGCTGCGCTGGCTGATCAAAGAACCGGAAGCGGAGCTGCTGTTAAATTTGTAAAAACTGGCCGCCGCCGAATCCTGCTTCAGCCCGAACGACAAGCCGCCCGCGGAAAGTGTCGGATTGATGCGATTCAGCAAAATGCTGCCGACGCGCACATCTTGGCCCGACTGGTATTTGCTCAACAAGGCGTCCGGAAGGCCAACTGGATCCGAGCAGGTGTGCCTGTCGGTCGAAACCGACATCGTTGGGAACGTGCTGGTAACTCCGCCTACCACGACCACCACGGGAACGTAGCAACCGCTGACACCAGCGGGAACCGTGAAGACAATCTGATCGAGCCCCGAGCAGCAGCCCGATCGCCCGGCATAGGCAATAGTCGCCGATTTTCCGCCAACGTATACAGCCGGATTGAATCCGAGGTCGCCCGGCAGCGGTTTAACGGCTTCATTCGCCACATCGCTTACCGGGCCGAGCCCGGTGCCCCAAAGGACCATCACATCTCCGGGAATCGCGCTTGTAAACAACGTATTCACTTGATCCGATCCATCGGGATTCTTGGTGGGAGACGAAGCGTCCGTCAGAATCCCGGGCCCGGTGCCGCCCTGGTTCAGCGTAAAGGTGGCGAAGCTGCTCTTGACGACCTTGATGGGCACAGCGGCACTGGTCTGTCCGTTGAAGGTCAACGTCAACGTGGCGTTTCCCACTGGGACGGACGATGGCAGGATCGCCGCCACCTGACCGGCCAGCGCGTAGACCATGATCGCTGGTGTGGTGGTTCCGCCAGCCGAAATTTGAATTGTGGTTCCCCCGAGACCGAGCGTTGTTGGGAGCGGATACTTTGAAGCCTGCACAATCGCCGCCGGACCCAGGTTGGTTCCGAAAACCAGAAACAAAGACCCCTGGGCGATGCCGCCGCCAGGGAAAGCTGTCGGCAGATAGCTAGCCGCGCTGAGAACGCCGTCGGCCGCGATCACAGGCTGCGCTGACGCCGATATTGCAAAACACGATAATAGGGCGAATAGTAGTGAATAACGTTTCATAGGACTCCTCGTTCATTTAACCAAAGTTTCGGTACCCGTGCGTAAATGAGTGTAATCCCGCCCGCCTTGCAGCCCTCGCGCCGCATCGCTTAGGATGGGACTTCCCCGATGGATACCCCGGATCAGAAGCATCTTGACCGCATATTGAATATCACTTTCCATCCGGTATTCATCGTGGGAGACCACCGTTCCGGTACAACGTTGTTATATCAGTTGCTGGCCGATACAGGATGCTTCCACGTAGTCACCGCTTACCACGTAATCGAGTATGACGAGATCCTCAACAACCACTTGAACGGGAGTCAGGACCGAGCCAAGAGCGAACTCGCCGAGCGCTTCATCCGATTAGGCCTTACCGACCGCATCATCGATGGCGTCCGCGTTACCCCGGATCTCCCCGAAGAGTACGGTTTTATCATCGACCCCGAAAACAACCGCCCGCAGTTGACCCCCGCGACGCTTCCTCGGTTCGTAGAGATGTGCCGCAAAATCGAGTTCGCCGCCGGCGACTCCAAGCCGCTCCTGCTCAAAAACCCTTGGGACGTGCTCCGTTTTCGGGAGATCCACGAGAGCTTCCCCGAGGCCCGCTTCATCTTCATCCACCGGCATCCGGAAGCCATTATCAATTCCCAGGTCCGCGCGATTCGGTCGTCTCTTGAAAAGAAAAACGACTACATCGCCCTGATCGCCCCGTGGTACCGCAAGCTGTTCCGGCAGCCGCTGCGCCTGGCCGTGGCGAAAATTCTCTTCTCGAGCAAATGGCCGTTTTGGAAGAGAATGACACCGCGGCACATCTGCAAGGTAGCGGATTATTATCTCGCGAATATCGGTGCGGTTCCGAAGGCCAAGTACATCTCGGTGCGCTATGAGGATCTCTGCACGGATCCGGACGAAGCGATTGGCGGGATCTTGCGATTTCTGGAAGTGGAACCAAAGAGCGTGGCGTCCTATCGCGATTTTATTGAACCGCGCGCTCCGAAGATTTTGCCCGAGGTTCAAGAGAACTTCAGAACAATCCGAAGCCGCCTGGCGCCGTTTCTGCGGCACCATCGCTACGAATAGATGGTCTTCGGGTTTAGCGTAGATATATGCGCTTTCATGCCCGACTCAATTGCCGAGCGTCGATACTCCTTCTATCTCTCATCTCAACCCTTTGGGCCGCGGAGCCACGTGTAAAAAATATAAAGACCCTTAAAGGCGCAGGCGGACGAGTAGACTGGTCGGCGAATCGCAACCTCATCGCCTTCGACCAGCCCGGCTCGGACGGCTATTTTGACGTCTACACGATGAACCCGGACGGATCAAACACGGTATGTTTGACCTGCGACAAGGTGCCTCCCAACCGGCACATCGGGAATCCGGCCTGGGACCCAACCGGAAACTGGATCGCGTTTCAGGCGCAGAAGGTGGCGGCTGGCCCCCTCGATAAACTGGCAAATCCAGGAGCCGGCGCAAATAACGACATCTGGGTGATGGATGCCGCGGGAACCAAGTTTTACCCGATGACCAACATCACACCGTTCCAGGGGGGCGTGTTGCACCCGCATTTTTCTCACAAGGGTGACCTTTTGATGTGGGCCGAGCGGCTTTCTGGCGTGGGCGGGGGGCTTTACGGAGTTTGGGCGATTCGCGTCGCCGATTTCCGCGTGACCAACGGAGTTCCCGGAATTTCCAATGTGCGCACCTTTCAGCCGGGCGAACAGAAATTTTTCTATGAAACTCATAGCTTTAGCCCCGATGATTCGAAAATTTACTTTTCGGGGAATTTGGCTTTGGGTCAGAGCGAACTGGATATCGATATCTATTCGCTGGATCTGCAAACCGAGGAACTGGTGAACCTGACCAATTCTATGGACAACTGGGACGAACACAGCCAAATCTCACCAAGCGGTAACGGCATTGTATGGATGTCCAGCATGGGAAACGGTTCGCCAAGGAATGGTAACGTGGCGACCGATTTCTGGATCATGAGCCCGGATGGCAGCAACAAGGTGCGGCTGACTTATTTCAACGATTCCACGGCACCGGAGTTCTCACACCTGCCTTTTGTTACATGCGCCGATAACTCGTGGAGTCCCGACGGCACGCAGTTCGTGGCGACGATGCTGACCGATCCCATTAACTCGGTGGGGGAAATTGTCCTCATCACCCTGGATACGAGTTCCACCACGATCCATTCGGCTAGTTCAGCGGCGACTGTTGCAGCAGGGTCCATTGTGAGCACATTCGGGCGGGGATTGTCACTTTCGGCTGCCGCGACCACTTCAACGACGCTGCCGCTGAGTTTGGGAGGGGTCACGGTCGCCGTAACCGACAGCATAGGGACCCAACGTAATGCGCCGCTTTTCTACGCCTCCCCAGGGCAGGTGAATTACCTGGTACCGGACGGAACGGCCTCGGGCAAGGCTACTGCCGCGTTCACCATGAACGGAAAAGTGGCATCCATTTCAACCCTTCAAGTGGCCGCCTCCGCGCCGGGAATTTATACCGCCAGCCAGAACGGCAAAGGGGTAGCCGCTGCATATGTTCAGCCGGTCACGCAGGGGTTGACCCTGCCGCATCTCTTGATCTTCAAATGCGACCTTGCGGGGCTCAATTGCGCGTCGACGCCGATCAATCTTGGGGCGGCAGACCAGGTTTACTTGGATCTTTTCGGCACCGGACTGCGAGGCGCGTCGAATGTTACGGTTTTGATCGGCGGGCAGACGCTGCCGGTAAAGTATTCCGGACCGCAGAATACCTATCCCGGCCTGGACCAGTTGGTGGTGCTTCTCCCGAAGGGCTTAGCTGGGCTGGGCGAAGTCGATTTAACGGTCATGGCGGACGGGCAAGCCGCGAATACCGTTCGCGTAAATCTGCAATAACCGGCGCACCTGCTATGCTACTGTTCGCATGCCATTGGGCTCGGTATTGGTAACAGGCGCATCGTCGGGGATCGGCCTGCAAACGGCGGTGCATTTGCACGCCAATGGCTGGCGCGTTTTTGGAGCAATACGCAATCCGGGGCGGGCCGAGGCGCTCGCCAATGCGGGCGTCGAGGTTGTGCCGCTTGACGTGACCGATGACGAGCAAACGCGCGCTGCTGTAGCCACGGTGGTGCGGAAATGCGGCGCGATCGACGCGCTGGTGAATAACGCCGGTATTCAGGTTCGCGGCTATTTCGAGGATGTGCCGGAAGCCGACGTTCGAGCTGTTTTCGAGACAAATGTGTTCGGCGTCATGCGCGTGACCCGCGCGGTGCTGCCTTTCATGCGCGAGGCGCGCCGCGGGCGCATCGTGATGGTGGGGTCGATCGGGGGGCGAATCGGCTCGTTGGCGCTGACATCTTACTGTGCGTCGAAGTTCGCGCTGGAAGGGTTTGCTGAATCGCTCGCCCTGGAAGTGGCACCGCTTCAAATTTCGGTGAGTCTGGTTGCGCCCGCCATGGTGCGGACCGATATCTGGGGTGCCAATCGCAATGTGGCGAAAGCGGCGGCGGACCCCAAAAGCGCTTATTACGCCTGGTTTAGCGAATCCGAGCGGCTGGCCGACAGAATCTTGAAAACGGCCCCGACGACGCCCGCCGACGTAGCGCAGGCAGTGGGGCGGGCTCTGACCGACACACCCCCGCGACTCCGCTATATTGTCGGACGCCGCGCCGGGTGGCTCTTGCGCGCGCGCAATCTGCTGCCCGGGGAAATGTTTGAAAAAATTTACTTCCGCCAGGTGTTGCGGATGGTCACCAAGCCCCGCTGACACGAGCCCATGCCCCGTTTCCTGATCACCACTTGGCCCTTCCCTGGCCACGTGTACCCGCAGATGGCTATTGCGCACGCCTTGCGGCGGCGTGGCCACGAGGTTGCTTTCTACACCGGGCGAAGCGCTGAGGACGTGGTGCGCAGCGAAGGATTCGGTTACCATCCGTTCACGTTTCCAGAAGAGCCCATCTATGCGCGGCTTTTTCGGCCCGATCGAGGGTCGTTCGAAAGGCGCGGGATGCTTAGGCTACAGGCGACGGTACGCGAGTGGCTCCTGGGGACTCTGGGTGAGCAGGCTAACGATGTCGAAGCCATCCTGGAGACATGGCCGGCTGACGCGTTGGTCTGCGATCCCTCGCTGTGGGCGCCCGTCCTGATCACACACGAACTGCGAAAGATACCAGTAGTCCTGAGTTCCTTTGTGCCGGGCTGCATGGTACCGGGTCCCGACGCGCCTCCTTTCGGCCTGGGGCTGCCACTGCCTAAAACGCGCGCGGCTAAACTTGCCAGCCGAGCAATTGCCGTAGCCACGGGGATCAGCAACCGGGGGTTCCGCCACGAGGTGGACGATGTGCGCTCCGCGTTTGGGCTGGGAAAGCTCGGGATGTCGGTGAGCGCCTATACCGGCACGCTCCCGCTTTACATTGTGCCCGCAACGCGCGAATTCGATTACAACCGGCACGATTTGCCGCCCAGCGTTCACTATGTCGGGCCGTTTACCTGGAACCCCCCCCAGAATGCCGGGTCAGCGGAGTGGCTGCGCCAGATTCCGCGGGACCTGCCGTGGGTGCACGTCACTGAGGGCACGGTACACAACAACCGCCCCTTTGTTCTGCAAGCGGCGGCGGAGGGTCTCCGCGATCTGCCGGTGCGCGTGGTTATGACGACCGGGTCGGATCGCGATCCGGGCGAACTGGGTCTTGGAAAACTTGCGCCCAATATGCATGTCGGTCGCTGGGTATCGCACAGCGAGTTGCTGCCGCTGACCAACTTAGTTGTGACTACGGGAGGGGCGGGGACCGTCCTCGCGACTTTGATGGCCGGGCTGCCGCTGATTTCGGTGCCCACCGACTGGGACAAGCCGGAAATTGCGCAAAGAGTGGTGGAATCGGGTGCCGGATTGCGCCTGAACCCGAAACATTGCACCCCGGCGGAAATTCAGCGCTTAGTGAACCGAATTCTAACCGAGAATTCCTTCCGGGAGAATGCCCAGAAGTTGGCGGCGAGCTTTCGGAAAACAAAGGGAGCGGATGGCGCCGCCGAGTTGCTCGAATCTCTCGTCTAGGGGCCCACATATCCGCGGCTCTTCCAGCGATCAAAAGATAGTTACACGCCACCTCGCGCGGCCTGGATCGCCAGTACTTCCAGACCAATAAAACCTTGACAACGTTAGTAATTTACCGTACCATCCATCCTAAGCCAATAATTCTAACTCGCCCCCGGCAGCAGTTCATTTTTATGGCTGCCCACCGGGTCCTGAGAAATAAGTAAACGGAGATAATTCCTTGCGGATTCAAATACAGACCACTATGAGAGGCCTGCTTTTTGCGGCAGGCGTCGTGGCCCTCGGGCCTTTTGCTACGCATTTATCGGCGACGCCAGTTGTCACAATGACGCCGTCCCTTTCTTCACCTCAACCCCTCGGCACCCCAATTACCTGGACTGTGACAGCGTCGGATACATCCGCAGGCTTGTTAACATACCGTTTTAGCACCGGGCCGGCCGGATCGAGTGCAACATTTGCGATTAACCGCGATTACGCGCAAGCGTCCTCCTTTCAATGGACTCCGAGCACGCAAGAGGGTGCCTACCAGGTTAAAGTCGACGTCAGAAATAACACTACCCTGAGCGTAACTTCCGTGACCGCCCAGTTTTCCGCTACATCCCTGGTAATCGGGACCACCCCCGTGATTTCGAATACAGCCAACCCGCTGGTAGCTCTCTACAGTGCTCCGACCTGCCCCACGGGCAGCGCGATCCGAGTTCGCTTCGCACGAGTGGGAGCCAAATTTAGCGTGTTGACGAACACCAAAGCTTGCCCAACAGGCGGCCAAAGCGTCAATTTCTACATTGGCGGAATGAGGGCGGTGACGCAATATAGCATGCGCTACGAAGTGATCACCGGAGGGGTCGCAACGCCCGGACCAGCGATGACGTACACCACCGGAGCACTGGCGGTGACGTTCCCGACTGAGACCACGACAATCGCGGCTCAGACCAATACGGATCTCACCGAAAGCGTGATTCTGCATAGCTACCTGACGTTGGGACCAGTAAGCCCGACAAATCCAATCGTGTTTCCGGCGGCCATTGACTTGACCACGGCACCCATTTGGTATTACGCCGGCGTTGCGAACGATCCGACCCAGACCGGTGCACTGGCACCCCGGGCAGTAAGCGGCGGCACTTTCCTGATGATCATGAACGGGCCGAATTCGGTCAGTTCCGTAACTAGCCAGCAGATTCTGCGGGAAATAGACATGGCCGGAAACGCGATACGGGAAACCAACGTAGGGCGGATCTCAGAGCAGTTGGCTGCCCAGGGGAAATCACCGACGGGTGCCTTCCATCACGAAGCCGCGCGCCTGCCGAACGGCTACACCCTGGTTCACGGCACTACGGAAAAGAACTATCCCTGCTGCGGCATACAGGGCAGCACCAACCCGGCGGGTGTCGACATCCTGGGCGATTACATCCTGGTGTTGGATCAGAATTTTCAGCTGACCTGGTCCTGGAACTCATTCGACCACTTAGACGTGAACCGGACGGCGATTTTGGGCGAGGTTTGTAACGGACCCAGCGGCGGTTGCCCTCCATTGCTCATCCCGATCGGTGGTGCTGCGAATGACTGGCTCCACTCTAACAGCAGCCAATATCAAGCGGGTGACGGCAGCATCGTCACTTCGATTCGCCATCAAGACTGGGTGATTAAGATCGACTACAACAACGGCTTCGGGACGGGAAATGTTTTGTGGAAGATGGGTAATGCCGGGGATTTCACTGTCAGCGGCTCAGACCCATACCCCTGGTTCACGCACCAGCACGACGCGGGTTTTGAACTTGGGGCCAACACCTTAATGACGGTTTGGGACAATGGCAACACTCGCGTCGCCCAGAACCCCGGCGTCACGGAGCATAGCCGCGGGATGGTGCTGACGGTCAATGAAGCGGCCCGCACGGTCAGCCCCGTTTACTACGATAGCGGCGTATATGCGTTCGCTGTCGGGAGCGCGCAGCGCCTCGCCAATGGAAACTTTCACTTCCAACCCGGCATCGGCGGCCCGCCGCCGGTGGCGTTCGACTCGGACATCGAGTTCACGCCCGCTGGCCCGATTAGCTACCAGTTGACTGCGGCAGCCTCGAGCTATCGAAGCTTCCGGATGAAGGATTTGTACACCGCAGCTCCGTAGGCAATAGCCAGTTTTACTCCTTGGGCGCGTCGGCTTTCGGGCTGGCGCGCCTTTTTTTGTTTAGAGTGGTGTGAGCGTGCGCGATTCCGATCCAATCCGATACGGCTGCGTCACGATCTGATCCGGGGGGAGCCCGATCAAACGGGGCTTCATCAGCACCAGCACCTCCGCACGATCCTTCTGTTTCTCCCGCGACAGTCCGCCCATCCCGGTAATTGTTTTTGTATTTGACTCCGTCATCAATCCTGCGGCAATCGCCCATTGGTCGTTAATCAGCCGCACCTTTGAGTTAATTTGCCGGTTCGAAATAATTGGCACGCCGTTAAGCGCTTGCCCTGTCAAAACCTTAAATTCGCTTTCGATATCCAGAGAGACCTCATTCATTCCATGCACGTGGGGGGTCACTTTCAGGCTGATCCCTAAATCTTCGAACGTGTAGGATGGCGGCGGCCGGAACACAGCTCCCGGCTGGGTGATGGTGCCCAGGTAGCCGCCTGTAAGAACCGGATATTTGTCGCCAATCTTTAGGGTAGCGGGTTGGCCATCCACGGAACGAATCTCAGTCTTCAGCAGTGTCCGGGCGGACGTTTTGCTCATGTTGGCGAAGAAACTGGCGTCGGTGAGCCCGATTCCTAACAACGTGCGGCCGCCGCCGAACAGGGCCAGACCACTCAGGGCGGAGGGGATCGAACCCTTATAGTTCAGGAACTGCCCGAGGAATACCAGCGGAAAATTACTCGGCAGATCGAATCCGTAAGTGAGCATGTCGCTTGCGTGAACCTCAATAAACTGCAGCTCAATCACCACCTGCGAGCGGTACGTGAGCAAATCCTGAAACAGCTTCTGAGCGGCGAGTACGCGTGACACGCGGTCGCGAATGAAAACTTGCCCAGCCGCCACGTCCCAAGACATTTTTTCGATACCGACGGTTTGGCGAATGGCTTGCGCCATCTCAATGAGTTCCTGGTTGTTGAGCGCTTGAGGCACCGGAACCGTCACGCTCATGGTCTGTTCAAGGTCGTTGCGCTTCTCCATGGTGTCTACCGCCACCATTATCAAATTCGACGACAGTGGAACCACAAAGGAGTTAGTGGCGGCTTCAAGGCCATGAAGCGCATCGCGGTAATCCGCGTCTTCCATGCGAAACCGAAAAGACGGAGTGGGAGTATAGTCGCTGTCAAACACGGACTGGAGCCCGAAGCGAGCGGACACTTGCTCGAAGAGCGCTTTACCATCGCCCCGGATATCGATATTCTGGCGGCCCGGCTTAGCCTGCAGAAGATTAGCCGGTCTTGGCTGGCGCGCTTCCGCCAGGTCCTTCGCCGTCATGCTGTCGAAATGCGGCGGTTCATCGGGCAACGCGGAGTCTGCTGCCGGTTCAGCGTCGGCGGCGAGCTTCGGCTTCGATTCCATGGCCGCCCGCGAGCGCACTGCATCCGCTCTTTGCCAGTAACCGTGCTTGTGCGGTTCCAGGGCCGCCGCTTCCGCGTAAAGCAGATACGCACGCGACATTTCCCCGGCAAGTTCGGCTTTGCGGCCCCGCTTATAAAGTTCTGAAGCAGGCGATGCCATTGCCACATGAGCACAACAGAGTAGAACTGCTGTAAGTATCGCTAATCGTTGCAAATAGATATGACGGATAGCGCAAGCCGGGCGTGCAGGTTTATGGAATTTTGTCCGAATGACTACAAAAAAGTTTTGACGTTGTCGGGGGATATCGGTCCTGGGAGCGACTATCCACAAGACTCCTTCCACAGGAAGGACTCGAGACCAAGGAGACATGTATAGCCATGAAGAAACTACTGAATTTTACGATCCTGCCGCTTTGCGCTTTGCTGATGCAAGGTCAAAACGTGGACAGCGCGAGGGATTCTAGTCCCGGCGAAGTATACACGATGACAAATACCGCGCCACTAAACCAGCTCGTCACATTTCGCCGGGCTGCTAACGGAGCGTTGACGTGGGATTCATCGCTCCCAACTGGAGGCGCAGGCACGGGGTCGGCACTGGGCTCAAGCAATGCCGTGCAAATGACGAAGGGGGGCCGGTGGCTGCTCACCGTCAACGCCGGGGATAACTCCATTTCGGTATTTGAAGTCGGCGGAGGCAGGCCCGAACTCGTGAGTGTTACGCCTTCCGGCGGCGCGCAGCCGGAGAGCATCGCCATTTATAACGGTTTGGTGTACGTGCTGAACGCCGGCAGCCCCGCGAATGTAACAGGTTTCCGTTTGCTTGAAGGCCGACTCGCGGCCATTCCGAATTCTACGCGGCCGCTCAGCACGGCGTCGCCGGTCGCACCCCAGATTGGATTCAGCAACGACGGGGGGCTGCTGCTCACGACCGAGAAGGCCACAAACCTGATTGACACGTACGTGGTTCAAACGGATGGAACGCTGGTGGGGCCAAACCCCCAGCCATCCACGGGACAAACTCCATTCGGTTTTTTGTTCGACGGAAATGGCCATTTGCTTGTTACTGACGCGTTTGGCGGTACCGCCGGCCAAAGCGCCGTTTCTTCGTACAATGTCTCCTCCAGCGGTACGCTGCAATTAATTACCGGTCCCGTGAACAACGGGCAGGCTGCCGCGTGCTGGATTGCGGTGACGAAAGACAATCACTATGTATATGTATCGAATACGGCGAGCAACAACCTTTCGGCTTATCTGCTGGATCATGATGGCTCCTTGCATGTGATTGGCAATGGGATCGCGGCCGCGGCCGGTGCGGGGCCCACGGATATGGATATGACCCGCGACAGCAGCTTCCTTTATATTCTTAACGGCCAAGCCGGAACCCTGCAGGGATACCGCGTCCACCAGGACGGAAGCCTTTCGGATAGCGGGACATTCGGAACTCTGGATCTCTCCGCGACCGGCCTCGCCGCGCGCTGACGTAATCTAGAAGATTGTTCTTTTGCATCAGATTTCATCTGGCAATACTTGCGGGCGTGATGCTTTCACTGACGCTCGGGCTGCCAGTGTGCGGAGCCGACCAAAGCCGCTTCTTTGCAGGAGGGCTCGGTGGAATTGATGCGCTTTCCGCCGACGGAAAAACGGTTCTTCATCCGCCGGCGTTGAGCGCCTCCTCCTATAAGCCGGAGAACGGACCGACGATTGACCTTCTCGCCGGCGTTCATTGGAACGATTATTTCAGCACCCAGGTGGATTACTTGTGGAACCGGAATGACGCGGCACTCGCGTCGTTGCAAGCTTTACCCACGGCTTTCTACCAGCAGGCTTTCTCGATCCGGCAGTATTCGGGTTTGGCCAGCCTGTTGCTCTATTTTCGCCAGCGGTCGAGTTGGGCACGGCCCTTTCTGTCGGTGGGCACGGGCGTGGTTTGCTTGAAAGCGGTCCCCACAAGCCAATCTTCGTCAAACGGCATTCCACGGCCTCAGCGCTTTGATTCCGCAGCAGTGGCTTTGCACGTCGCAGTCGGTATTGATCTTCGCGTGTATCGCGGATGGGCCTTTCGGTATTCTTTCGCCGAGACCGCGCGCTCGAATCCAATCAGCGCGCAGTTGTCGCCGCCTGGCGACCGGATGCTAGCAAGTTTCCGGAACCTGTTTGGGTTTGTGAAGTACTTCTAAGACTAGAACATGGTGTACCGGCTGTTGAGTTAAGGTTTGGTGAGGAATTTGCCCAGCTGCTTTTGAAAATGTTCCGTCGCTGTTTATGTGCCCAAACATGTCCCCGGCACGGTCGGCCTATCGATTTTGAAATTGCACGTAGGGGCAATGCGGCCAATAGATCGGCGCGTGTTCCAGGCGCTCAGCCATCACGCGTGCGTGGCAAATCCGGCATGGATTGCGCGTTGCAACGGCCGCGCCAACAGGCGCAATGTGAACCAATTTCTCGAATATGCAGAGGCCGAAACCGTTTGCGCTCGATTGCGATAAGGGTGCCAGGCCAGTGGATTGCGCCTGCGCCTCAACGAGTCGCGAGTAGAGCTTCGCCTTGAATCGCGACGGAGCCGGCATACTGAATGCCATCGTTCGGTCCCCCACTTCGTCCATCCATCGGTCGTCCCGCGAACGGTCACTCATGATCCCACCTCTTGCGAAAAGCCTCTCTGGCCCGCGCCAACAGCCTCTCCATTGACTTCTCTGTTTTGCCCGTAAGCACGGCCATCTCGCGCGTGGTGCACTTCTCCCAATACCGCCACTGCAACGCAATGCTGTAATCTTCAGGCAGAGTGGCTAGAATCAATTGCGTTCGCTCGCGTACTCGCTGCCGGTCTAATTCCTCATCCCAGGGCGGCTCAATTCCAGCGAGCTCGTCTGTTAGTTCATTGGGTTCCACCTGCTCGAGCGATTCTCGCAGTCGCCTGCGATAATGCTCCGCCACGCGATGGCGGGCTACGCCGAGCAGCCAGTTCGCGAGGTCGGATTCATATCGAAATTGCGCCAAACTTCTCCAGGCCTTGAGGAAAATATCTTGAACCAAGTCCTCGACCAGATCGGTGCGTGGCAGCATCCTGTGCCAGACGTAACCGAAAATCCGGTCGCTGTAGCGTGCGACGAATTCGGCCGTAGCTTTCCGGTCGCCAGCCAGAATCGCCGAGACGAGTTTGCGGTCTTCGGCAATACCTTCAAACCCAGGCGACTCTGGCGTGCGCTGTTTTATCTTGCTTTCCACGCGTGATGTTCTAAATCCATAGTCGCGCTGGAGCTAATTCTCCCCCGCTTACGCCCGATGTTTCTTAGAAGATCCGAGAGAATACGATCTTTCCGCGTACGATTCAGGCGTCGCGGACTGCTCGTCGGGCCACAAAGATCGCTCCAGCCGTGATCGCTACTGCCGCAGCACCCACCAGGGCTGTCGAGCGCAACCCGAGCGCCCCAATCAGTGCTGCCGCGGGAAAGTCCCCGAGTGGACGAACGAACATAATCAGCAGTGTGTTTAGGCTCATAGCGCGTCCGCGCATGGCCGGCGGAACGCGTGTCTGCAAAAGTGTCACGCTCGCAACTCCTACTCCGTTCTGCGCCGCGCCTAGCAGGAACAACGCGGGGACTGCGACACCCAAGCTTCCGCTTAAGCCGAAGGCGGCCAGGGCCACTACCCAGATCAGGATCGACCACAGCAGCAACCGGCCTTTACGCCGAAGGTCACCCAACGATGCAACGATCAGCGCGCTCACCACCGTCCCGGCTCCAGCAGCGGAAAACAGGAAGCCGAGTTCCGACGGGCCGGCATGCAGAACCTGCCGCGCAAACAACGGCAGCATCAGTGCTGGAGAAGGACCGAAGAACATCAGTGCGCCAAACGCAACAATTACCCATGGCAGCACGGCGTCCTGGCGCACAAAAGTCAAAGATTCTTGCACCGAATCGAACAATCTTCCGACGGGCCTTACTACGGCAGGCGCTTCGCGCATGAGAACCAGGGCTGTTAAAACCCCCCAAAAACTTGCCGCATTCAGAAAAAAATTCCCTGCATACCCGAGTCTGCTTAGCGCGAGCCCTCCGAGAGCGGGGCCCAAAAGCGATGCTCCGTTGAACACCGCCGATTGGAGCGCGACTGCGTTCATCAGGCTCTCATTCGGAACCAATTCGGTCACCAAAGCATTGCGGGCAGGCTGATCGAAGCTCAATGCGGCACCGCTGCCGAAAGCCACCATCGGAATCATCCAGAAACGAACCATGCCAAGCGCCGCCAGCAACCCCAACAAAAATGCGAAGGCCATCATGATGCTTTGCGTGAGAAGCAGCAACTTTCGCTTGCCTATTCGGTCCGCGATGCCGCCGCCGACTGGGGCGAAAAGGAGGAAAGCAACTGCCTGAGCCGCCGAAACGGTCCCCAGGGCTAGCGCCGATCCGTGCGTCAGGTCAAGGACGAGGAGACTCTGCGCGACTATCTGCATCCACGTTCCTACGGCGGATACCGACAGCCCGATCCACAATAACCGGAAATCGCGGTTTTGCAGCGCATGAAAGGTTCCGATTTGCCCGGTCTTGGCGTCCACTGGAGCTATGGTAATCTGAATGAATCCGCAACTTGCTGGATAAAAGGAAGAATCCAATGAACTGGGAAACGCCTACGGTCGAAGAAATCTGCCTGAGCTGCGAAATCAATTCTTACAGCAACGCCGATTTCTAAAATTCTCTCAAAACGGCGCCAGTGATGACTTTGCCGTGCTCGCCGGCGTCAGTTTTTCTTGATCTGATTTCACCCCTTTCCCTCGCATGCGGGTAAAAATCCTGGGTAGTGCCGCCGGAGGTGGCTTTCCCCAGTGGAACTGTTCCTGCCCCAATTGTTTCAGCATTCGGAAAGGTCATTTCTCCGGCACCGCGCGCACTCAAACCCAGCTTGTTTTCAGTTGCGATTTAGACAACTGGGCACTAGTCAATGCGTCGCCAGATCTGCGGTTGCAGATTGAGGCCTCACCGGAACTCTGGCCGAGCAATGGGCGCCGC
This sequence comes from Terriglobia bacterium, assembly GCA_025358575.1. Taxonomy (GTDB): domain Bacteria; phylum Acidobacteriota; class Terriglobia; order Bryobacterales; family Bryobacteraceae; genus JANYJA01. Next base: position 16,821 of record JANYJA010000111.1, on the reverse strand, counting down.
TCTCCAATCGCTGGCGTCATCGTAACTTCCGCCGAAGTGGACCAGATCCTTGGCCTGCTCTTGCTGCGTGAATTTCATTCCTTTCAGATTCATGCCACAACCGCGATTCGCCGGATTCTTACCGAAGACAACAGCCTGTTCGGAGTCTTGAAGCGCTTCGCGGGCCAAGTGCACTGGCATGACATTCCCATCGACCGTGCGTTCACAACCGGCGGCACCCGCGTGGAAGCCGTGCCGCTGGTCGATTCATTTCCCGGTTACGTGAGCAAGACGCGCGCGGCTGCATTCGATCCCGAAGAGTCCAATATCGGACTGCTTCTATCACCGGAATCGGGTGGCGGGAAACTGGCGTTTCTGCCCGGCTGCGGAAGTGTTCCAGAGGCTTTGATTGAGCGCCTAGAATCCTGCGATGTTTTGCTTTTTGACGGCACGTTCTGGAGCAATGGCGAGCCCATGCATATTCCGGGACTTGGCCGCACGGCGCTGCAGATCGGCCACATTCCTATTTCGGGTGCGGGCGGCAGCCTGGAACGCTTGGCGACGCTCACCCGCGCCAGGAAGATCTTTATCCATATCAACAATACAAATCCAATGCTGGACGAAGAAAGCCCGGAATATCGAACTGTCCGCGATTCCGGCTGGGAAGTTGCGTACGATGGAATGGAGATCGACCTGTGACGCCCACGGACCTGGAACAGCGTTTACGCGGCGTCGGCCCGGAGCGCTATCATCACCGCCACCGCTTCCATCTTCTGATGCATGAAGGAAAACTGACGCGTGCTCAGCTTCAGGCCTGGGCGCTGAATCGGTACTTCTACCAGAGCATTATTCCCATCAAAGACGCCGTGATCCTTTCCCGGAGCGAAGACCCCGCCTTTCGTGTCGCATGGAGAAAGCGGATTGTGGACCACGACGGCGACGGCGTGCACCCAGGGGGCATCGAAAAATGGATTCAGCTTGCGGAGGCCACTGGACTCGAACGCGCTCGCGTGGTTTCGGGCGCTGAAGTGCTCCCCGGAGTCCGGTACGCCGTCAACGCGTACCTCGAACTAGTTTCGAAGCACAGTTTTCTCGAGGCCGTTGCATCCTCGCTCACCGAGATGTTTTCTCGCGACCTCATCTCTCTGCGCGTGGACCGGCTGAAGCTGCATTATCCATGGCTGTCCGGTGGTTTGACTTATTTCAACGCCCGTTTGACGCAAGCTCCCGAAGACGCGCAGTTCGCGCTGGCGTGGGTGACCGAACACGCCCGGACTTCGGCCGAACAAGACCTCGCCGTTGCCGCTTTGCGCGCGAAGTGCGACATCTTGTGGGCGCAACTTGACGCCATTTACTTCGCCTATGTGGAACCTGGCTGGCCGCCGCCTGGAGCCCTCTTACCGTGAACCAGATTGTGTCCGCAACAGTGCCGCGCCTCGGTCCTGGTTGCCGGCTGGGGAGTTCGGAAAGTCAGAAAGACATGCTGCTCGTGCCTGAAGGCGCGTTAAAGATGAAAGGTCCGGCGCGCGTGATTCTCGAACTCTGTGACGGGCAGCGCACGGTCGGGACCATTGTCGATGAATTGTCCCGTCTCTTTCCTTCCGAAAACGCCGCGAGGATTGAGAGCGACGTAATCGGCATTCTTATGCGCCTGCGCGACCGGGGTGTCGTCGAGGACGCATGAAATACACGCCCCAAGCCTTGATCGCGGAAGTGACCCATCGCTGCCCGCTGCATTGCGTGTATTGCTCGAATCCGCTCGAAATGCAGCATCGTTCCGGCGAGTTGGCGACCAGCGACTGGATTTCGATCTTCAACCAGGCAGCGGCAATGGGTGTCCTGCAACTGCATCTCACCGGAGGCGAACCGATGGCGCGGGCTGATATTTTGGATCTCGTAAGCGCCGGACGAAAAGCGGACCTTTACTTAAATTTAATTACCTCAGGTGTGGGTTTGGATGAAGCGCGTCTCGACGCTCTCATCGCGGCTGGCCTCGATCACATTCAGCTGAGCTTTCAGGACGTGGAAGAATCCGAAGCAAATGAGTTCGCCGGAACCCGCGCGCACGCGCTCAAGGTGCGTCTGGCCGAGATCATTCGTAAACGACGCATCGGGTTCACCATCAACATCGTGGTGCACCGCCGCAATCTCGCCCGCCTGGACGAGATGATTGGGTTCGCGGAACGGAGCGGGGCACAGCGTCTGGAAATCGCAAATGTGCAGTACTATGGCTGGGCGCTTCGCAATCGGGACGCGCTGCTGCCCACGCGCGATCAACTGCGCCGTTGCGTTCAGACTCTCGAAGCTGCGCAAGAGCGTCTCAAAGGCCGCCTGCGGATTGAATTCGTTTTGCCCGATTATTATGCGAAATATCCAAAACCATGCATGAACGGGTGGGGGCGGCAGTTGATGCTGATTGACCCCGCTGGACGGGTCCTGCCGTGCCATGCCGCGGGTGTAATTCCTGGAATTCAATTCGCAAACGTCCGCGAACAATCACTCCGCTGGATCTGGGAGGAATCGCCGGCTTTTGCCCGATTCCGCGGTGAAGACTGGATGCCGGAACCGTGCCGCAGCTGCGAACGCCGCGAGCGGGATTTCGGGGGCTGCCGCTGTCAGGCGTTCTTGCTAACGGGCGACGACAAAGCCACGGACCCAGTCTGCACGCTCGCCCCGGCGCATGGCATTGTTGAAGAGGTGGTGCAGCGCGTGAACGCAGGGCGCGAAGGCGCGAGTCAATCGGGATGGGTATACCGCATCGACCCGCCTATGTCGCGAGCAGCTCAACCGCCGCCGGTTCCGGCTCCACTTCCTTCTTGAACTTGCACTCCGCGTTGGGGCACTGCAGCACCGGCCCCGCCTTCAAAAACTTCTCAATCATGTACGGGCTGCCGCACGCCGGGCACTTCTCCGGAACCGGCTTTCCCCAAGCCACGAAACTGCAATCCGGATACCGGTTGCATCCGTAAAAGGTCTTGCCCTTCTTCGACCGACGCTCAATCACTTCGCCTTCGGAACAGTCTGGACATTTCACGCCAATTGTTTTCTGCTTGACATACTTGCAGGTCGGATAATTACTGCAGGCGGTAAACTCGCCGAATCGCCCGAACTTCTGCACCATGTTGTTGCCGCAGTTCGGGCACTTCTCATCCAGCTTTACGTCGGCCTTCTTCTGCGTGCCGCCGATCTGCTTCGTGGTCTTGCAATCCGGATATCCGGTGCAGGCATAAAACGTCCCGAACCGGCCCTTTTTCAGCACCATCGGGCGTCCGCAGTTTTCGCAGTATTCTTCTTCACCCTGCTCGCTAAGGTCGGCTCCTTCTATATCGGGCAAGTCTACCGTCAACTCGCGCGTATACGTGCACTCGGGATACCCGGTGCATGCGATAAAGCTCCCGTGCTTGCCCCACTTAATGACCAGCGGCTTGCCGCACTTCACGCAGATTTCGTCCGTCGGGCGCTCCATCCGCTTGATGTCGGTCATGTGCTCGGCGGCATGGTCCAGATCCTTCGTGAACCGCTCGTAGAACTCCGACATCGCCGTGCGCCAGTCGAGCTTGCCCTCTTCGATCTCGTCAAGCTCTTCTTCCATCCGCGCCGTGTACTTCACTTCAAAGATGTCGCTGAAACTCTCCAGCAGTAGGTCGCACACCACCATGCCCAGTTCCGTCGGAGTGAACCGGCCGCCCTCTTTGGTGACATACTCGCGTTCCTGAATGGTTGACAGGATCGACGCGTATGTCGAAGGCCTCCCCACCCCGTCCGCTTCCAGCTTTTTTACCAGCGTGGCTTCGTTGTAGCGCGGCGGCGGCTCGGTGAAGTGCTGCTCCGGACGCAGAGCCTTGAAGCGCAATACTTCGCCCTCGGTAACCAGCGGCAGCCGGTGCTTCAACTCCTCATCGTCTTCATCGCGCTGGTCTTTGCCTTCTTCGTAGACCGCCAGGAATCCGTCGAACTTCGGAACCGAACCCGTTGCCCGGAACAGATAATCCGTCCCCGACGCGCCTTTCGTCTCCACGTCAATCGTCGTCTGATCGAAAACCGCGGGCATCATCTGCGATGCCACAAAGCGCATCCAGATCAGCCGGTAAAGCTTCAGCTCATCCTCCGCGAGATGCTTCGCCATGTCGTCGGGCGTCCGCATTGCGGACGTCGGGCGAATTGCTTCGTGCGCATCCTGCGCCGCCTTCTTGGTCTTATAAACGTTCGGGTCCTTCGGCAGATATTGAGGGCCGTACTTCTCCCCGATGAACGCCCGCAATTCTTCCACGGCGTCATTCGACACGCGGGTGGAATCCGTACGCATATAAGTGATAAGCCCGACCGAGCCTTCCTTGCCGAGTTCGACGCCCTCATACAGGCGCTGCGCCAGAATCATGGTGCGCTTCACGCTGAACCGCAGTTTGCGCGATGAATCCTGCTGCAGCGTGGACGTAATAAAGGGTGCTACCGGATTCCGGCGCTTCTCCTTCGTTCCGACCGAGCGAACTTTGTACTCCACGTCCCCCAGATCCGCCACCAGTCCATCGGACGTTTCCTGGGTCGAGATCACCGGCGTGGCGTCATTCTGCTTGAAGAGCCGCGCCGTCAACAGCGGTGCCTTCTTCGCGTTCAGATCGACATCCACCGTCCAGTATTCTTGCTTCTGAAAGGCCTTAATTTCCCGCTCGCGTTCGACGATCACGCGCACTGCAACCGTCTGTACGCGTCCTGCCGAGAGGCCACGCCGAACCTTATCCCAAAGAAGCGGCGAAATCTTGTAGCCCACTAACCGGTCGAGCACTCGCCGCGCCTGCTGCGCTTCCACCAGGTGTACGTTTACTGTGAGCGGCGTCTCAAACGCTTTCTGAATCGCGTTCTTAGTGATTTCATTGAACATCACCCGGAAAATCTTCGGCGCTTTAGCTGGCCGAACCCCATTCACCGAGCCATCCAGCTCTTCTTGTAAATGGGCGCAGATTGCCTCGCCTTCGCGATCGGGATCGGCCGCCAGGTAGATGTTGTCTACTTTTTTCGCCGCCGCCTTCAACTCACTGATGAGCTTTTTCTTGCCCTCGATCACCACGTAATGCGGCTTGAAGCCGTTCTCGACGTCTACCGCGAGGTCTTTCTTCGGCAGGTCTTTAATATGACCCAGCGACGCCTTCACAATAAAGTTGCTGCCCAAATATTTGTTGATCGTCTTAGCTTTTGCCGGCGATTCTACGATTACCAGAGACTTTGCCATATTCGACTTTGCTTCCTGACTTCACCTTCGAACACGCTTCCGCCCGAAGTTACCACACTCTAACAAAATTCTTGCCCGGTAGCTGCTTTACCAACCCCAGCATCTCCAGCTCAAACAGCGCCGCTATCAATTCCGAGGCGGAACAAGTGTCCATCTCTTCCAACAAAGCGTCGAGGTGTTTTGCGGCATCCACCCGCAACCTCTCCAATACCTTACGACTAATTTCTCCTTCGGGGCCAATTGATAGAGATGTCTGGAATGCGTCAGAAGTCGCAGCGGGTAGCGTAAGTCCTTGATTCAAAATGCGATTCCGGCCATCATCTATTAACTTACGGCGAACCTCGGGCGGCAGTTCCACAATGACATCATTCCAATCCTGCACTAATTTCGCGCCTTGCTTAATGAGCAGATTTGGCCCCCAGCTCATCTTTGAAGTGACGTTTCCCGGCACCGCAAATAGCTCACGGCCCTGGTCGAGTGCCAGCTTCGCCGTGATCGCCGAACCGCTATATTGGGCGCCTTCCACCACCAACAATCCCGTGCTCATTCCACTGATGATGCGATTGCGGATCGGGAAATTCTGCGGAAATGCCGTCGATCCCATGGGAAATTCCGAGATAAGCAGCCCTTTTACCGCCAGGTCCGCCGCAATTTTGCGATTCTCGGATGGGTACACCACGTCTACTCCGCACCCCAGGACAGCGATTGTTTTGCCTTCCGCCCCCAGTGCGCCTTTGTGGGCCATCGTATCGATCCCGCGCGCCATTCCACTCACAATGGTGAGCCCCGCGCGTGTCAAATCCGCCGAGAACTTCTCCGCAACCGCCGCGCCGTAGGGCGTCGGGCGGCGCGTCCCCACAACCGCAAACATCACTGTTTGTAGCAGATCGGTCTGCCCGCGCACAAACAGCACGACGGGAGGGTCGAACACTTCTCGCAGCAGTCGCGGGTACCGCGCGTCTCCAATTGGGATCAGCTCGACCCCGCAATCGAGGATCTTCTGCTGCTGTTCCACGGCTTCGTCGAAAGCGCACCCGCTGGCTATACTCTGAGCCACCGCTCCACTAATGCCCGCGCCCTCCAACTCAGTGCGCGATGCGCGGAAAATGGCTTGGGGCGAACGGAACCTTTCCACCAGCAGCCCTGCTTTGCGCGTGCCGAGCCCCGGCGTCATCCGCAGCGCCAGCCAGTGCAACTCCTCTTCGCGACTCACGGTAGTAGAGGGCATACCATTAAAGGTGCGGGTTTATGCCCGAATTCTCCAAAACGCCGTATGAAGCAGGAATCCCAATTTTTCGAAGGGCGCGATGCCCGGCTCCTTTATGTCGGTCGCCGGTTAAATGACGCGCTGGCTTTAGAGAAGCTGCTTACTGAGTCTGGCGTCGATTACGGCGTTGAGGCTGACACCTACCGGGGCGGTGTGATTTTCAAAAACGACCGCATCGGCGCATTTTTCTATGTGCTGCCCGAGAGGCTTGAGCATGTCCGCGAGATTCTGGTACAGAACGGTTACGTTCCAGCCCCCGACGAGGAACGGCTACCCGCGATTGGCCAAGCGTAAAGTCCATCGTTCCAGCAATTCGCGCAGTTGCTTGGCTCGCTGGTTCAATTCGTGGTCCTTCAACTGTCGAAGTGCGAGAACAGGCGACAATTCCTCATACAACTCCGGCAAACCGAGCCAACCGGAGACTTGCTCTTGGATCCATTTGTTATAAGCGATGGGATAGACTCGACGTGCAATAAACAGAGCCTGAAAAAATTCCTGGAATGCACAATAGAGCCGGTCAGACGCGTAGAATTGCAGCCCTCGGGCAGCGGCATGACGGACTCGTTCAAGATTCAATTGGCACGATTCCCGCACCATGTGGAGCCGTTCCGCCGCAACTCTTCGCCATAGTAGGGCAGCCATCGAGACTGCAGGTCGGCGATTGAGCCCACACGCCGCGCGCAGGAATTTATCAGTAGAACGACTCCGCCGCGCCACGGTGTACCGATGTCGGAAACCCCTGCATTTCAAACTTCGTTGATGTCGCGGGTCTCGAGCACCCGTTTGGGCCAGCCGTGCTTGGCGACCGTCAGCATGGCTTTTCCAAGTTGTTCCGTGGTCGTTACCAAGTTCGGCAAGAGCGACCGTAACACGGGAAGCAGCGGGCCGAGCAGCGTGTAGAACGTCTGATAGAGTTTCGTCTTCGAGCGAATTCCATTTAACGGCTGAATCACGCCTGGGCGGAACATATACGCGCCCTTAAACGGCAGCAGCAGCAGGGCATTTTCAGTTGCACCCTTTACGCGCGCCCACATAATGCGCCCCTTTTCCGTGCTGTCCGTGCCTTGGCCGGATATAAAAATAAACGTCATCCGCGGATTCAGTCTGGCCAGTGTCTGACCGGCGGCCAGCGTGATGTCGTACGTGACGTGGCGATAACGTTCCTCGCTCATCCCGGCCGAACCGACGCCCAAACAAAAGAAGCATGCGTCTAAACCCGCAAGCTGTCCCTCTACTCCCGAGTAATCCCAAAGATCTGGATGCACGATCTCGCGAAGTTTCCCGTTTTGTTGGCCCGTCGCGTTGCGCCCGATCGTGACCACGCGATTCACGTCCGGATCGAGCAGGCATTCGCGCAACACTCCCTGCCCAACCATCCCGGTCGCGCCGAAAATAATCACATCCATAGATTCATTCCATCTTATAATCTGCGCCAAACCGCCATCCGCAAATGACTCGTCGCACAATCTAGCCGCGAGGAGTCCACAAAGACCGGGAGTTGCTTGGAGAGAGTCTCATACTTGAGCAAGGTCGCGACTTCGGCAACCCTAGTCCGTATGGCGGTGAGGGTGGGATTCGAACCCACGGAACCCGTGAAGGTTCAACGGTTTTCGAGACCGCCCGATTCAACCGCTCTCGCACCTCACCGTTTTCGTGCTTCGGGTCAACTAAATTCTAGCAGAATGGCGACGTCGGTCATTTGCGCCGGGCGGCGCTCTGTGACAAGCTACCTGAGAACTGCTTATGGCTCGTTTGCTTTGGATGTTGTTGCTGCTTGTTGGGGTTCGATTCGGCGCTCAGCCGCTCCCGATTGACGGAATCGCACACGCTGGCTTTCGCGTCAGCAGCCTGGAACGCGCGCGCGCTTACTACACCGGCCAACTCGGCTTCCAGCAAGCCTTCGATCTCAAGAACGATTCCGGCGAAACGTCAATGGCATTTTTTAAGGTCAACGACGAGCAGTATATTGAACTTTCGCCGGGGCTCCCGGCCGGCGAGCCGGTCCGCTTCACCCATCTTGCTTTTCAGACGCCGGATATCGAAACTTTACGGCGCCAGTTCACGGCGCGTGGGCTGTCTCCCTCCGCAGTCGCCAGAGGGCGCGACGGCAACATGAACTTCGGCTTGCGCGATCCCGAAAATCAGCGCATTGAGTTTGTTCAGTATTTCGACGGCTCGCTTCATTCGAATGCGCGTGGAAAGTTCATGGATACGCGCCGCATTTCCGATCGCTTGCAACATGTGGGCGTTGTGATTCCGCGCGAGCATGTCGATGCCGCAATGCACTTTTATCACGATCAGCTTGGGTTGGCGGAAGTGTGGCGCTATTCTCCCGGAGGCGAATTGCGCCTCATCAAGCTCGTCACTCCCGGCAAGCGGCCCGACATTGTCGAGTTAATGATCTACAGCAAGCCGCCGAATACCGCGGAGTACGGATCCATGTATCACATCAATTTCGAGGTGCCGGAGATTTCGGCGCCGTATCGTGAATTGCTGGATCGCGGCATTGTGCCGACTCCTGGATTGAGACCCGTCGTCAACGCGGAAAATATCTGGGCCATCAATGTCTACGATCCCGATGGCACCCGCACCGAAATTCAAGATCTTCGCAAAGTGCCAGTCATGCGTCTGGGTCTGGTGGGTCTGGTCCACGGACACGTCGCCGGATTTCTCAATCACTTTGCGGGCCGCTATGACGCCTCGATTGTTGGCATCGCGGAGCCCGACGCCGCGCTCGGGATAAAGTACGCGGATCACTACAAACTAGACCCCGTGCTCTTCTACACGCGCCTTGAAGACATGCTCGACAAGACGAAGCCGCAAGCGGTCGTCGTCTTCACCAATACTTTCGATCACCTGCGCGTCGTGGAGGCCTGCGCCGCTCGCGGCATCCAAGTGATGATGGAGAAACCGCTGAGCGTGAGCGTCGGTCAAGCCCGCGCCATGCAAGCCGCCGCGCGAAAGGGCCACATTAACGTGATGGTGAATTACGAAACTACGTGGCATCGCAGCAATCAAGCGGCGTATTCGTTTGCCCGCGAGAAGGGCAAGCTGGGGGAGATCCGAAAGATGGTTGCGCATGACGGACACCGCGGACCCAAAGAGATTGGCGTGCAGCCGGAGTTTCTGTCGTGGCTTTCCGATCCCGAACGGAACGGTGCCGGGGCGCTTTTCGATTTCGGCTGCTATGGCGCCGACTTGATGACGTGGCTCATGAACGGCGAGCGGCCTCTGAGTGTAACCGCGGTGACGCAACATCTGAAACCGGAAACCTATCCAAAAGTTGACGACGAAGCCGACGTCATGGTCACGTATGCCCACGCGATAGGCATCATCCAGGCGTCCTGGAATTGGCCTTTCGACCGCAAGGATCTCGAGGTTTACGGCACCACGGGGTCGGTGCGCACGGTCGGCATGGACCGCATTCGCGAACGCGCGCCCGGCAAAGATGAAGTGGAACTGGAAGCGCCGCCGCTCAATCCGCGATATGACGATCCGATTTCGTACCTCACCGCCGTTGTGCGTGGCGAAGCGGAACCGTCCGGCCTCTCGTCGCTCGACACTAATCTTGTAGTGATTGAAATTCTGGAGGCTGCGCGAAAGTCTGCGGCAACCGGCCAGACGATCCATCTAAACGGCACCCACCCATGAATTCCATGCGTACACTCTTTCTTCTTTGCTTCGCTACACTTTCGATTCACGCGCAAGACCGCGTCGACCGCTCCACGGGAATGGACAAAACTCTGCTCGACCAGATTCCCGTGCGGATGAAGCGTTTCGTCGACGATCAAACGGTCGCGGGAGTTGTGACACTGGTTGCTCGTCACGGGAAAATCGCGGAGCTCAGCGCCGAAGGAATGGCCGACATTGAGGCCCATCGCCCCATGCAAAAAGACACCGTCTTCCAGATCATGTCGATGACCAAGCCGGTCACCGCGGTCGGAATCATGATGCTCGCCGATCGGGGATTGCTTGCATTGCGCGATCCATTGGAGCGATATTTGCCGGAGTTTCGCGGCCAGCGCGTGGCAGCGACCATTGGTCCTGATACCGCGCGCGCGAGTACGCCACTACGGCTTGTCACCATTCGCGACTTGATGACCCACACTTCCGGGACGTTCGACGGCGCGCCCTCGGAGATCAGGAATTACAACCAGCAGATGAACATTTCGCTGACCGACTTGATGCCAGTGTTCGCGCGCCAGCCGCTTCTGTTTCAACCCGGCACGCACTGGAGTTATAGCAGCCCGGGCATCGACATTCTAGGTCGCATTATTGAAGTCTGCTCAGGGCAAAAGTACGAGGACTTCATAACGGAACACATTCTGAAGCCGCTCGGGATGAAGGACAGCTACTTCTATCCGACTGCCGAGCGCATTCCGCGCATCGCAATGGTCTATGAATCGCAGAACGGCAAGCTCGGCAGATCGCCCGCGACGATTCTTGGCGGTGACCCTGCAAAGTACAGGCAAGGCGCGACGTATCCGGCTCCCGCGTGGGGTCTTTACTCCACCGCTGAAGACCTGCTCAACTTTTATCAGATGATGCTAAACGGCGGCACCTACAAGGGACGGCGTTACCTTTCGAAATTCTCTGTCGACCTTATGACGAAGGTGCACACGGGGGACCTGAACCCTTCGGGATGGATGGGCGGCACCGGCTACGGGCTCGCGTGGGAAGTGGTGAAGGACGCGTCGGGCGAGTTGGTGGGGCATTCGGAAGGGACTTATGGGCACGGCGGGGCATTTGGCACGCAAGGTTGGATCGACCCGAAGCACGACTTGATTCGGATCATGCTAGTGCAGCGCTCCAATGGCGGAACCGATTCCATGCGCGACGTGTTTATGACCATGGGCGAGGCAGCCGTGGAGTGAGAGCCCGTTCATAGGTTGTAGACTGTCAGTCGCACACTATGTCCACTCGAATTCGTCTAACGCTCGCTTTCGCCGCGCTGACACTTTGCGCCGCGCCTTCGCTCATCGCACTCGACAACGGCCTCGCTCTCACCCCGCCAATGGGCTGGAACAGCTGGAACAAATTCGGCTGCAAGGACATCAACGAGAACGTTGTCCACCAAGCCGCCGACGCTATGGCCAGCACGGGAATGAAGGACGCCGGCTATCGATACATCGTCATCGACGATTGCTGGCAGATCAGCCGCGACGCTAACGGCAACATTGTTCCCGACTCGGAGCGGTTCCCCTCCGGCATCAAAGCGCTCGCCGATTATATCCACGGCAAGGGTTTGAAGTTCGGGATCTATTCCGATAGCGGCACCAAGACTTGCGCCGGCCGTCCGGGAAGTTGGGGCTATGAATTTCAGGACGCGCGCCAGTGGGCCGCTTGGGGCGCGGATTACGTGAAATACGACTGGTGCAACAACGGTAAGCAGAACTCCGAAGCCGCGTACACGCTCATGCGTGATGCGCTCGCCAAGACTGGCCGCCCGATAGTGTTCAGTCTCTGCGAATGGGGCTCCACCAAGCCGTGGCTCTGGGCAAAAGATGTTGGCAATCTCTGGCGCGCGACGGGCGACATCGTCGACTGCTGGGATTGCAAGAAGGACTGGGGCGGGCTAGCCTGGACGAAGATCATCGATCTGGAAGCGGGTCTGGAATCCTACGCCGGGCCAGGACACTGGAACGACGCCGACATGCTTGAAGTAGGCAACGGAGGCTTGACCAACACCGAAGCCCGCGCGCACTTTAGCCTGTGGGCGATTCTCGCTTCGCCGCTGATGGCTGGCAACGATATTCGCAATATGACGCCGGAGACGAAAGAAATTCTTCTCAACAAGGATGTGATCGCGGTCGACCAGGACTCACTTGGAATGCAGGGCCGCAAGATTCGCGATGACGGTGATTTTGAAGTCTGGTCTAAGCAGTTGAACGGGGGCAACCGCGCGGTCGCGCTGCTGAACCGGAGCGGGGCCGAGAAACAAATGTCGGTCTCGTGGAACGAACTCGGGTATCCAGACCATATCTCCGCTTCCGTGCGCGATCTCTGGAGCAAGAAGGATCTCGGTAAATTAAAATCGAGCTTTTCCGCCACAGTGCCTAGCCACGGCGTTGTGATGGTAAAGATCGAACCGTGATATGGACGCCGCCCTCGCGATTCATCGCTTGCAATTTGCCTTCACGATCACTTTCCACTATTTGTTTCCGCAGTTGACGATGGGCCTTGCGCTCTTGATCGTCATTTTGAAGACGATGGCTTGGCGCACCGGCAACGCGCATTACAACGACGCGGCGAGGTTCTGGGCCAAGATCTTCGCCATCAATTTCGCAATGGGCGTGGTGACTGGAATCCCAATGGAATTTCAGTTCGGGACCAATTGGGCGCGATTTTCGAAGGCTGCCGGGGGAGTGATCGGCCAGACGCTGGCGCTCGAAGGCGTGTATTCCTTCTTCCTGGAATCGGCGTTTTTGGGCCTGTTCATATTTGGTGAAAAGCGGCTCGGCCAAGCGGGCCATTGGTTCGCCGCGTTCTGTGTATTCGCGGGATCGTGGCTCTCCGGATTTTTCATCATCGCGACCGATGCGTGGATGCAGCACCCGGTCGGTTATGCGTTGGGGCACAACGGCGAGATCACTCTGTCCAGTTTTCAAGCACTCATTTTCAATCCGTGGACGCTCTGGCAGTACTGGCACAACATGACCGCCGCGGTGGTGACCGGCAGTTTTGTGATGGCGGCGCTCGGCGCGTTCTATATTTTGGCTGGGCGCAGTGAGCTTTTCGGAAAAACGTTCGTGCGGCTGGGAGTAATCGCCGGAACCGTCGCGACCATCATGATGTTGTTTCCAACGGGAGACCGCCAAGGCAAGATGGTTGCGGAGTACCAACCCACCACGCTGGCCGCGATGGAAGGGGTTTTTAAAACCGAACAAGGCGCGGGATTAGCGCTCGTCGGGCAGCCCGATACGGAGCGGCTAACTCTTGATAACCCGATTTTGATCCCGAAAATGCTGAGCTTCCTGACCTATCAGCGCTGGGAAGCGAAGGTGCGCGGCCTCAACGAATTTCCGCGCGACCAATGGCCCGACAACATCCCCCTGCTTTATTACTGCTATCACATCATGGTGGGCCTCGGAACCATTCTGATCGCCATCATGCTGCTCTGCGCGTGGCGCTTGTGGCGTGGCAACTTGTATTCCACGCCAAGTCTGCTGTGGCTCCTGATGCTCGCGTTTCCATTCCCCTATATCGCCACCACCGCGGGCTGGATCACGGCTGAAGTGGGACGGCAGCCTTGGCTCATTTATGGGCTGATGCGAACGGCCGTGGGCACCTCGCCGCGCGTCTCCGCCGGCAGCGGACTCTTCACGCTCATCGGATTCATGGGGATGTACACAGTGCTCGGAATTCTGTTCTTGTTCCTCGTCCACCGCGAAATCGAGCATGGTCCGACCGCGGCGGAGCCCGTGTAATTCGATGCCCGCGCTCTGGTTTTGCCTTGTCGCATTCATGCTCGTCGTTTATGTTGTGCTCGATGGTTTCGATTTGGGCGCGGGCATCGTTCACCTGTTCGTTGCGCGCACGGATTCCGAAAGAAAGGAAGTGCTTGCCTCCATCGGGCCGGTCTGGAACGGAAATGAAGTCTGGCTGCTCGCCGCGGGCGGTACGCTTTATTTCGCATTCCCCGCGCTCTATGCGAGCGGCTTCAGCGCTTTCTATCTACCGCTGATGATTGTGTTATGGCTGCTGATGCTGCGCGGCATCGCGGTAGAATTTCGCGACCATCTGCACGACCGTTTGTGGCCCGCGTTCTGGGATGTAATCTTCGCCCTCTCAAGCTTGCTGCTCGCGATTTTCTTCGGTGCGGCTTTGGGGAACGTGGTGCGGGGCCTGCCTCTTGATGAAGAGGGCTACGGATTTCTCGCACTCTGGACCAATTTCGCGCCAGGCAAAGATCCCGGAATTATCGACTGGTACACCGTGCTGATCGGTGTCGCCGCGGCCTTGGCTCTTACGATGCATGGGGCCGTTTGGGTGGCAGCGCGCAGCGCCGGAGAACTGCGGGAACGATGCCGCCGCCTTGGGTTGCGTGTTTGGTGGGCGGTGTTTGCGATTACTATCGTTATTACCTTCGCCAGCTTTCAGGTTCAGCCGCATCTTGCGGAGCGATTTCTGGATCAACCGTGGGGCGGGGTGTTTGCGGTGCTCGCGCTGGCCGGCTTGGCCGCGGTTCGTTTCTGTTCAACCAAGAAACGCGACACGCGTTCTTTTATCGGGTCTTGCGCTTTCCTGATCGGGATACTAGGGAGTGCGGCGTTTGGATTGTTCCCTTACGTGCTGCCGTCAAACGAAAATACGGCGCGCTCTCTCACCATCTACAACACCGTAGCAGGCGATTACGGTTTAAAGATCGGGCTGATGTGGTTTATCCCCGGAGTGCTGCTCGCGCTGGGCTACTTCGCGTTTCTTTACTGGCATTTTTGGGGACGACGAAGCGTTACCCAGCCCCCTTTACGCGAAGCGTAATCCCTTCTCCGCACCGACCTTCTGAATATATGCGCGCCCCTCATCGTATTCTTCAGCTGTCTTCAAATGTTCCAGCATGAGCGGTGCGTCTATTGGAAGCGCGGCTAGTTCGCTGAGATAAGTGCCATAGTCAATCTCACCGCGGCCCGGAATCACTTCGACGAAATGGACATTTAACTCGACCTCCCACTTTAGGTCCTTAGCGTGGCACGACGCGATCCACGGCCCAAGCTTCGCAAAGCATTCGTGAATGAACGCGCGGTTGTTGTAAAAACGCTCGGGGCTGTTCACGCCATTACACACATCCATATGGACGCCGAAGCCTTTACGATCCACTGCGCGAATCAATTCCAAATAGTGGCCGGGTCCATCCGGCAAATTCCATCCCATCATCTCGATTGTGAACTTGGTGCGCGTTGGCTTCACGGCGTCAATCACGCGGCGGCAATTCTCCACCGTCGCGTCGAAGAACTCGCGCGAGAGGTTGCGCGGATGGGGACCGTACCAAACTTTTGCATTGTAGGACCCTGCGATATCAACGCAGCATCGCGCGCCCACGGCCTCGGCCAGCGCCATTCGCTCTGAGACGTAATCGATGTTGGCTTTGCGCGCGGAAGCATCCGGATCGAGCATGTTTTTCCACGCGCCGACTTCGGCTATTACGACGTTCTCAGCGGCGAAGGCCTCGATGATGGCGCGGACCCGCTCGCGCTCCTCCACTTTCGCGGTGGGACAATAAGCCGCGCTGTAACTGAGGCGCCGATGCTCTTTGGCAAGCTCGCGCGGATCTTCCGACTTCAGGAAAATGGGCCCCCCAAGACGGATTGCGGTGCCCTTCGATGCGGGGCGAAGCAGAGGTGCGGCTGTTAGCGCGGAAACGAAAGTACGGCGCGTTATCGACATCACAGGCTAGTTTACAGCGATGCGTCCGCAGCCGCCATACTGGAATCAATGCAGCGCTCGCTTACCCTTGAAACGATGGACGACCCGGACGCACCCGAGGCGTTGCTCACTTCCTTCCATCGCGATCTAAAGTTGATTCACACGCTGATCGGCGATATGCGGGCCATCACGAAGCGCGTGAAATCGATTCAGCCCCGCAGCATCATCGACATTGGCTGCGGCGATGGCGCGCTGTTGGATGAACTGAAGCGCGCTACTGGCGCGAGCGTTACGGGAGTGGAACTGCGGCCACCCGCGAAAAGCCCGTATCACATTCCGATTGTGCAAGCCGATGCCACTTGTGACCCTTTGCCCCAGGCCGATGTTGCCGTCTCCATGATGGTGCTGCACCATTTGGATGAAGAGCGGATCGTTGGGCTCATTCGCAACGTGGGGCGCTATTGCAAAAAGTTCGTGTGCCTCGATTTGGTGCGGCATCCGCTGCCTATCGCCTTGTTCACGGCCTTCGTCTGTCCGTTCATCGGCAAGATCGCGGCTCAAGATGGACGGCAATCGATCCGGCGTTCCTTCACGGGACCGGAACTGCGCGGGTTAGCTGAGCGGGCGGTGGAAGGCAGCGGGGCGTTCGTGAAATACGACGTCTCTCGCGTCTATGCCGGACAGATTTTGGAAATTACTTATCGCGACTAGGGCGCGGCGGGCGCGAACCACGCGGTGGACCGCCGGGCTTGCCGCCGCCCGAGCCGAATTTGCGCGGGGGTCCCGACGGTTTCCCGCCTGAACCGAATTTGCGGGGGCCACCGGTGCCGAATCGCTTGGGAGGGCCGCTGTCGCGATCGCCAGAACCAAAGCGTTTTGGGGGCCCGGAACGATCGCCAGAGCCAAACTTCTTTGGGGGTCCGCTTTTATCGCGGTCGCTAGTTCCGAATCTCTTCGGCGGGCCACTGCGGTCACGATCGCCGAA